>JBBIPO010000031.1:0-26903 GCA_037442805.1 Deltaproteobacteria bacterium | reverse complement strand
GGGGGGGCGTGCGACGCCCCCCTTCCATGGTGTCCGGACTCTTTGAAACTGCGTCCGACATCCGGAGTTCGTGGGGTAAAGCAATTTCAGAGGCACCGATGAGACCCGCATGGATCTTGGCCGAATCAACATCGCGGATTGCTCTTTCCAGTGACGCAGGCGTCGTGGGCGTGGTCCTCGCCGCCGGATGGGGTCGCCGGATGGGCGGTCCCAAGGCCCTGTTGCGCACCCCGGATGGCCGGACGTTCCTTCAGGCGGTCACGGACACCCTGCGCGAGGGCGGAATCGGGCGACTCGTGGTCGTGGTCGGCCCGTGGTGGGCCGAGGCCCAGGCTCCGGAGGGGTGCGACCTCGTCATGAACCCGGATCCGGATCGGGGCGTGATCTCGTCCCTGCGCCTGGCCATCCGTCGGGCGTGGCCGGCCGGGTTCGAGGGGACGGAGTCCGGCCTCCTGATGGCCCTGGTGGACCACCCGGCGGTCCGGCCCGGGACGGTCCGGGACCTGATCGCGGCGCACCGCGCGGACCCGCACCGGATCGTGGTCCCGACCTTCCGGGACGGGACGCGGGTCCGACGCGGACATCCGGTCGTGTTCCCGGCGTGGACCCTGGCCGAGTTCTTCGGGGCGGCGGCCGGGGCGGACGGTCCGAGGGCCGTGGTCCGGGCCCATCCGGAGGCCGTGGCCGAGGTGGAGGTGGCGGACCCCGGGGTCCTCATGGACCTCGATTCGCAGGCGTGCTATGGAGAATGGCTGAGGAAAGTGAACGCACCGGAACCGGCAGGAGCCATCGGGGGGAAGCCATGACGTGGATCGGCCAGCGGGTGGTGCGCAAGGACGCGCTGGAGAAGGTCACGGGCCGGGCCCGGTTCGCGGCCGACCTGTTCGTGCCTGGGATGCTCCGGGTTCGGGTCGTGCGCTCGCCAGTGGCCCGCGGGCGCATCCGGAGCATCGAGGCGTCGCGGGCGCGCGAGGTCCCCGGCGTGGTCACGGTCCTGACCGCCCGCGACATCCCGGGTCGCAACTGCGTTCCCGTGGTCCTCGACGACCTGCCACTGCTCGCGGCGGAGGAGGTCCGGTTCCACGGGGAACCGGTGGCCGTCGTGGCCGCCGAGACGGAGGCCGCGGCCGAGGAGGGCGCCCGGCGCGTGGTCGTCGAGGTCGAAGAACTGCCGCCCGTGCTGGACCCACTCGAGGCGTTGAAGCCGGGCGCGCCTTGCCTGTGGGGCAATGACAACGTCTTCAAGCGCTGGCACGTGCGGCGCGGGGACGTGGACCAGGCCCTGGCGCGCGCCGACCTCGTCGTGTCCGGGACGTACCGCACGCCCTACCAGGAACACGCCTACCTGGAACCCCAGGGGATGCTTGCGGTGCCGTGCCCGGACGGCGGCCTGGAGGTCACCGGGAGCATGCAGTGCCCCTTCTACGTGCGAGAAGGGGTGGCCACGGTCCTGGGCCTGCCGCTCGCCGCGGTGCGCGTGGTCCAGGCGACCACGGGTGGAGGCTTCGGCGGTAAGGAGGACGTCCCCTCCATCGTCGCGGGACAGGCGGCCCTGGTTGCGTGGAAGACCGGCAGGCCCGCCCGGCTGATCTACACGCGGGAAGAGGATATCCTCTCGATGTCCAAGCGGCATCCGGGCTTCGTGGAGTCGCGCTACGGATTCACCCGGGACGGGATCCTCGTCGCGGCGGACGTGCGCTACATCCTGGACGCGGGGGCGTACGCGACGCTCTCCCCCGTGGTCGCGTGGCGGGGCACCGTCCACGCGGTCGGGCCCTACCGATGCGAGAACGTGCGGGTCGAAACCCTGGCCGTGGCCACGAACAAGGTCCCGTGTGGGGCCTTCCGGGGGTTCGGTTCCCCCCAGGTTCTGTTCGCGGCCGAGTCCCAGATGGACGAGGCCGCGCATCGCCTGGGCCTAGACCCGGTGGAGATCCGGCGGCGCAATGCCCTGCGCGACGGGGACGTGACGCCGACCGGACAGCGCCTGCGGGCCGAGGTGGGGCTGTCCGAGGCCCTGGAACGGGTTGCCCTGGCGTCGGGTTGGGCCGAGAAGCGCTCGCGTCCCCCCTCCCCAGGGCCGAAGCGGTACGGGATCGGGTGTTCGGTGGTGCACTACGGGGTGTGCCTCGGGGCCGGGGGTCGCAACCTGGACCGAGCCGGGGCCTTCGTGCAGGTGATGTACGACGGGAGCGCGATCTACGCGGTCGGGACGACCGAGATGGGCCAGGGGATGCACACGGTCCTGGCGCAGATCGTGGCCGAAGAACTGGGCCTGCCGTACGAGGCGGTCCGGCCCGTGGCGTCCGACACGCACATGGTCCCGGATTCCGGGCCCACCGTGGCGTCGCGGACCACGGTGATGAGCGGCAACGCATTGCGCGAGGCCGCGGCCCCCATCCGCCGGACCCTCCAGGAGGTCGCGGCGTCGCTGCTCGGCGTGGACGACCCCACGACCGTCCGCCTGGAGAACGGAAAGGCTTTCGCCGCGGACGGCCGGACGGTGGGCTACGGCGACGTGTTGCACCGATGCTTCCTGGAGCGACGCCACCTCGCGTCCTCGGGGTTGGCGGTGTCGCCCGAGACCTCCTGGGACCCGGAGACCGGGGCCGGGGAGGCCTACATCACATATGCCTTCGCCGCGAACGTGGTCGAGGTCGAGGTGGACGTCGAGACCGGGGAGGTCGAGGTCCTGCGCGTCCACGCGGCCCACGACATAGGTCGCGCGATCAACCCCACTGGCGTCGAGGGCCAGATCGAGGGCGGGAGCGCACAGGGGCTTGGATACGCGCTGCTCGAGGAGGTCCTGCACGACGCGCAGGGGCGCATGGTCAACCACCGCTTCTCGACCTACCTGATCCCGACCGCCCGGGACGTCCCCCCCATCCATGCCCACATCGTGGAGCACCCGACCGAGGTCGGGCCCTACGGGGCCAAGGGGTTCGGGGAGCAACCCCTGATGGGGATCGCGCCCGCGGTCGCGAACGCCGTATTCCACGCGACCGGCGTGCGTGTGCGCGAGATCCCGATCACGCCGGAGCGGTTGTGGCGGGCCTTGCGGGCAGGAGGCGGACGATGACGCTCGTGGTGAACGGCCAGAGGGTGACGACCGACGCGGACCCCTGCCTGCGGCTCCTGGACTTCCTGCGGGAGGGACTCGGGCTGACCGGGACGAAAGAGGGGTGCGGCGAGGGGGAGTGCGGGGCCTGCTCGGTCCTGCTGAACGGCCGCCTTGTGAACTCGTGCCTCGTGCTCCTCGGGCAGTGCGAGGGGGCCGAAATCCTGACCATCGAGGGCGTGGCCGCGGGCGGCGACCTGCACCCGGTCCAGAAGGCGATGATGGAGGTCGGGGCGATCCAGTGCGGCTTCTGCACGCCGGGACTGGTCCTGGCCGCGGTCGCGCTCCTCGCCGAGCACCCGGACCCGGATCCCGCGACCATTCGGCGGGCCATCGAGGGCAACCTTTGCCGGTGCACGGGGTACGTGAAGGTGGAGGAGGCGATCCGGAGGGCGGCGGGGTGACAACCGAATGAGAAACGGGAAATGGACAATGGGGGAGGCGGCGAGGAGCCACGCGGCGGGTGATGCACGATGATTCACGTTCCCCATGACGACCTCCTGGACCGGATGACTGCCCTGAAGGCCGAGGGTGTGCCGTTCGTGGTCGCCACGGTGATCGGGACGCGGGGGTCCACGCCACGCAAGGTCGGGGCCAAGATGGTCGTGGCCGGGGACGGCCGGACCTTCGGGACCGTGGGTGGTGGGGCTGTGGAATCTCGGGTCATCGAACGCGCCCGGGACCTCCTGCGGTCCCCGGAAGTGACTCGCTTCGAGTGGCGTCTGTCGTCGGACGAGGCCGGCGGGATGCACTGCGGCGGCGCCATGGAGTTCCTGCTGGAACCGTTCGGGGTGCGGCCGCGGGCCGTGGTGTTCGGTGCCGGGCACGTGGGCCAGGCCCTGTGTCGGGTCCTCGCGTGGCTGCGCTTCGAGGTGACCGTGGTGGACCCCCGAGAGGACCTGATGACCGCCGAGCGACTTCCGGGCGCGAGGCTCGTGTGCGAGGCCCCCGCGTCTGCCGCCGCGTCCCTCGACCTCGGGCCGGACTCCTTCTGCGTGGTGGCCAACCCGTCCCATGTCTTCGACCTCGAGACCATGAAGGTCCTGGCCCGGCGACCCTTGCGATATCTGGGTCTGATGGCCTCGACCCGCAAGCGAAAGGACGTCTTCGCGGCCCTCCAGGCGGACGGGGTCCCCGACGAGGTCCTGGCCCGGGTGCACTGCCCCGTGGGGCTCTCCATCGGGGCCGAGACGCCCGAGGAGATCGCGGTCGCGGTGGCGGCGGAGATGGTCGCGGTGCTGCGCCGGGGCACAGCCACCCCGACACCCGGAGGGGAGAGATGATTTCAACCGCTGGTCTTTCCAGACCGATGTTCGCCCGCCCGAAATCCCTCGAAGAGGCCGTCGCGCTCCTGGCATCGGACCCAGATCGCTGGACTCCGGTCCACGGGGGCACGGACCTCCTGGTGCGGATGCGGGGCGGGTTCGTGAGCCCCTGCGGCCTTCTGGACCTGACCGGCATCCCCGGGTTCGGGGACATCCGCGTCGCGGACGGGTGTGTCGTCATCGGTGCCGGGGCGACCCACGCGGCTCTGGCGTCGGACGAGCGCGTCCGGACTCATGCCCCGGCATTGGCGCGCGCCGCGGGGATGATCGGCTCCCCGGCCATCCGCAACCGGGGGACCCTGGGCGGGAATCTGGCGAATGCCTCGCCGGCCGCGGACACCGTGCCCCCTCTATTCGTGCTCGGGGCGGAGGTCGCGCTTCAAGGACCCGGCGGGACGCGGTGGGTCCCGATCGAGGACTTCGCGACCGGCCCGGGCCGGACGGTGCGGGCCGCGGCGGAACTCATCACCGCGGTCCGCTTCCCCGCGCGGGGGCCGGACGTTCGCTCGGCCTTCCAGCGCCTCGGTACGCGCAAGGCCCTGGCCATCGCGCGGGTCAGCGTGGCCGTGGGAGCGCGGGTCAAAGCGGACGGGACCCTGCGCGAGGTCCGGGTGGCCCTGGGCGCGGTCGGGCCCACGGTGCTCCGGGCGCGCGAGACGGAGCGAATCCTGGAAGGGGCACGGTGGGGGGAGGAGGTCGCGCGGATGGCCTGCGAGGCAATCCAGCGGGAGGCCCTCCCCATCACGGACCTGCGCGCGGGCGAGGCGTATCGCCGAGAGATGTGCGGGGTCTTGCTGCGAAGAGCCGTCGGTGAGGTCGTGGGTGGGTCCCGGGGTCGGGAGTGAGGAGTGGAGGGCGTTGCGAGGCGTTTGCGGGGTCGCCAACGCCCACGCCCACGTTTCTTGAGAGGCGACGCGTGATCGGCGAGAGGGACAAGAACCGCCCGTGGCTCCTCGGGCGTCCAGAACCCCGGGTGGACGGGCTCGGCAAGGTGACGGGCGAGGCCCGGTTCGCGGACGACCTGGATGAGGTCGGCCAGGTGTGGGGTGTGGTCCTGCGCGCGGCCCACCCGCACGCGCGCATCGTGTCGCTCGACGTGGAGGCGGCGCGCGTGGCCCCAGGCGTGGTCGCGGTCCTGACCGCGCGCGACATCCCGGGAAACCCGCTCGTGGGCGGGGTCATCCAGGACCAGCCGGTGCTGGCGTCCGACCGGGTCCGGATGCTCGGCGACGGGGTCGCCCTGGTCGCCGCCGAGACCGAAGAGGAGGCCCGCGACGCCCTGGCCCTGATCCGCGTGGCGTACGAGCCCCTGCCCGTGGTCACGGACCCGCGCGAGGCCCTGCGGCCCGACTCGCCGCTCGTCCACGACCGGGGCAACCTCGTGGTCCACCACGTGGTCCGGCACGGCGACCCCGCGGTCGGATTCGAGTGCGCGCACCGCGTCTACGAGCGCTCCTACGCGACGCCCCGCATCGAGCACGCCTACCTGGAGCCGGAATGCGTGCTCGCCCGCCCCACGGAAGGCGGCGGGGTCGAGGTCGTGGGCTCCATCCAGAACCTGTTTTCGACGCGGCGGGCCGTGGCCTCGGTCCTGGGCGTGCCCCTGAACCGCGTGCGCATCCGGCACGCGGTCCTGGGCGGGTCGTTCGGGGGCAAGGACGACGTGATGACCGTCATGGCGTGCCGCGCGGCCCTCCTCGCTCGCGCCACCGGCCGCCCTGTGAAGATGGTCAACACGCGCGAGGAGTCCATGCTCGAGTCCTACAAGCGCCACCCGTACTTCCTGGACTACCGGGTCGGCGTGGACCGGGACGGAAATCTCTGCGCGATGCGGATCGAAATCGTGGCGGACGCGGGGGCCTACGCCTCGATGAGCCCGTTCGTGACGTATCGATCCGTGGTCCAGGCCGCGGGGCCGTATCGCTGCCCGCACGTGTGGACCGACGTGCGCGCGGCCTACACGAACAACCCGTACACCGGGGCCATGCGTGGCTTCGGCTCCCCCCAAGTGAACTTCGCCATCGAGTGCCTGATGGACGAGATCGCGGAGGACCAGGGGCTCGACCCCCTGACCTACCGGCGCAGGGTCGTCTTTCGCGACGGGGACATCACCCCGACCGGCCAGCGCCTGACCGGGCACCGGGTGTCCCTGGACGAGGTCCTGGCCCGCATCGGGGCCGCGAGCGGGTTTGTGGACAGGTGGTGGCGGTACCGGGCGGCGCGCGAGGCCCCCGGCCAGGTCCGCCGGGGCATCGGACTGGCCTGTTCGTACCGTGGGGTGTCCCTCGGGGCCGAGGGCGTGGACGCCGCCGCGACGTTCGTGCAGGTGCAGCCCGACGGCTCCGTCATCGTGTCGTCCGGCGTGACCGACATGGGGCAGGGGGCCCAGACCGCGGTGGCCCAGTGTGCGGCCGAGGTCCTGGGCGTTCCCCTCGACCGCGTGGTCTTCCTGAACACCGACACCTCGCGCATCCCCGATTCCGGTCCCACGGTCGCGTCGCGGGGGACCATCATGGGCGGGAGCGCGGCCGCGGAGGCGGCGGCCCAGGTCCGCGCGCGGATGCTCGAGGTCGCCGCGGACCTGCTTCGCGAACCCGCGAAGAACCTGACCATCCGGGACGGGGTGGTGTGCAGGGCTCCGTCGGAGAACGTGCCGAGCCGCCTGACGTTCGCGGACCTCGCGGCCGAATGCTTCCGGCGGGGCGTGGCCCTGGCGGCGCTCGGGTGGTTCCAGTCGCCCCGGACCTCGTGGCACGAGGAGACGGGCCAGGGAATCGCGTATTTCACCTACGTCTATGGCGCGAACGTGGCCGAGGTCGAGGTGGACTGCGGGACGGGCCGTGTGCGCGTGGTCGAGTTCTGGTCGGTCCATGACTGCGGGCGGGTGGTGAATCGCCAGGGTGCCACGGGTCAGGTCCACGGCGGGGTGGCCATGGGCCTCGGGTACGGGCTGCTCGAGGAGTTCGAAGTCGAGAGGGGCGTGCCCAAGGCCCTCAACTTCGACGAGTACTTGATCCCCACCGCCATGGACATGCCGCGGATGCACGTGGAGTTCGTCGAGAGCCCCGACCCGGCCGGCCGCCTGGGGCAGAAGTCCCTCGGAGAGCCCACGAACGAGATCGCGGCCCCGGCCATCGTCAACGCCATCGCCAACGCCACGGGCCGGCGCATCCGCCAGATCCCGGCCACGCTGGAGCAGGTCCTGATCGGACGCCGCCTGACCCGCGAAGGCCCCCGCGGGAGCGAGGCCGCGCGGGGCGCCGCGGCGTCCTGCAAGGTCCGGACGGAGGGGTGATGCTGCGGGGAATCTGCATTGTGCGACCGGCGTCGGTGGCCGAGGCCCTGCGGATGTGTGCCGACCTCGGCCCGGAGGGCCGGCCCATCGCGGGGGGCACCGACGTGCTGGTCGAGTGGAGGCGGCGGCCGGCGCCAGGCCTGACCCTGGTGGACCTGTCCCGGCTGGACGACCTGCGCGGGGTCCGGGAGGCGGACGGGGCGTTGTGGATCGGGGCGTTGACCCCCCACGAGGACCTCGCGAGGTCGCCTCTGGTCCACGAGCACGCCACGGCCCTGGCCGAGGCGTGCGGTGAGGTCGGGTCGGTCCAGATCCGCAACCGGGGCACGATCGGTGGGAACGTGGCGAACGCGAGCCCATGCGCGGATGGGCTGACGGCCCTGGTGGCGCTCGGGGCCGAGGCCGAGGTCGCGTCCGCGCGGGGCACGAGGAGGCTTGCGGTCGAGGACCTGGTCGAGAGGCCGTATCGGACGGGGCTCGCGCCGGACGAACTGATCCTCGCGTTTCGCGTCCCGGGGCAGGGAAAGGGGCGGTCGGCGTTCGTGAAACTGGGGCGCCGTGGCGCGCTCGCCATCGCGCGGATCAACGCGGGGTGCGTGGTCGAGGTTGCTGGGGACCGGGTCGCCCGATGCCTGCTCGCCGTGGGGTCGGTCATGCCGCGGACCCAGCGGGTGCGGGAGGCCGAGGACGCGGTCGTAGGGGCACCCCCGACCGGCGAGACGGCGGCGCGGGCCGGGGACGTGGTCGCCCGGCGGATGGTCGAGGTGTCGGGGGTGCGGTGGTCCACCCCGTACAAGGAGCCGGCGGTCCGGGCGGTGGTCGAGCGGGTCTTGATGCGGGCGATGGGGAGAAGCGATGCCTGATGCGGAGCATCCGGAGGCGGCGGGACCGATCCCGATCCGCCTCCGCGTGAACGGACGGGAACGTTCCGTGGAGGTCCTTCCTGGGGAAACCCTGCTCGACGTCCTGCGCAGGCGACTGCACCTGACCGGAACCAAGCGAGGGTGCGAGATCGGCGAGTGCGGGGCCTGCACCGTGGTCCTCGATGGCCGGGCCGTGAACGCCTGCCTCGTGCTCGCGGTCCAGGCCGACGGGGCCAATGTCCTGACCGTGGAGGGCCTGGCGCAGGTCGGGCACGCGGACGGGGCGGTCGGCGGCGCGGGCGGGCGGGTGGGCCAATCCGATCAATCCGATCAGAACCTGCACCCGCTCCAGCGGGCCTTTCTGGATCACGGGGCCGTGCAGTGCGGCTTCTGCACGCCCGGTGTCCTGATGAGCGCGGTTGCGTTGCTCGCGCGGGACCCCTCCCCGACCCCCGAGGCGGTGCGACGCGCCATCGCAGGCAACCTGTGTCGCTGCACCGGCTACCAGGCGATCGTGGATGCGATTCTCGCTGCGGCCGCGGCGAGGAAGCCCGGTTGATTCGTGATTTGATTCCCGCCGGGGTCCTGGAATAACTTCCCGCCCGCGTTGTTTTCGGGTGCACCTGGGACCCGGCAAGGGGGACGACATGATCGAAGTCGAGCGGCTGACGAAGGACTACGGCGCGATTCGCGCCCTGGACGGGGTCTCGTTCGAGGTCCGCAAGGGCGAGGTCGTGGGCTTCCTCGGGCCGAACGGCGCGGGGAAAACCACGTGCATGAAGATCATCACGGGGTTTCTGTCCGCGACCTCGGGCACCGTGCGCGTCGCCGGCCAGGACGTGGTCGAGCACGGGGTCGAGGTCCGGCGCCGGATCGGGTACCTGCCCGAGAACGCGCCCCTGTACCCCGACATGACGACGCTGGAGTACCTGTCGTTCGTGGGGGGCCTGCGCGGCATCGCTCCGGATGTGCTGGGTGAACGCGTACGGCGAGTCGCAGAGACCGTGGGCGTGGCGGACCGGCTCCACCAGGAGATCGGAACCCTGTCCAAGGGGTACCGGCAGCGCGTGGGCCTGGCCCAGGCCATGATCCATGACCCCGAGATCCTGATCCTGGACGAGCCCACGAGCGGCCTGGACCCGAACCAGATCGTGGAGATCCGGGCCCTCATCCGCGAGATCGGGCGCGACCGGACCGTGATCCTGTCCACGCACAACCTCCCCGAGGTCACGGCGACCTGCAACCGCCTGATCATCATCCATCGCGGTCGGATCGCGGCGGACGGGACCCCGGACCAGATCCAGGCGGTGCACGGGGGCGGCAACGCCTACGTGGTCGAGGTTCTGCCGGCCGCGGACATCCGCGTCGAGGAGGTGTTCCGGGGGCTCCAGAACGTCGAGAAGGTCGCGGCCCTGGACCGCCAGGATGCCCTGGCCTTTCGCGTCGAGGCCCGGGGCGACGTGGACCTCCGCGCCGACCTCTTCCAGGCGTGCGCGAGGGGCGGGCTGACGCTCGTGGGCCTGCGCCGGGACCGCGCGGACCTCGAGACCATCTTCCAGAGGATCACGTTGCAGTGAGTGGCGATGTGCGGGGAACAGGGGATCGGGAGTCTGGGGTCGGGGATCCGGGGTCCGGCATCCGGCAGGGACTTTGTGGCGGTTGCGGACTCGGTCCCGGTCACCGACACGGACACGGCGCGCGCACCTTCGGACTGCGGCGTGCCCACGCCGCCTTCACCAGGGGTGGGCAGGACCCCGCGCATGGCTGCGGAGGCGCGCGGTTTGAGGTTTCCTGACAGGAGATTCCGATGAAGAACATCCTGACGATCGCGAGGCGCGAGTTCCACGCCTACTTCGGCTCCCCGGTGGCGTACATCGCCATCGCGGTCTATCTGGTGCTGCTCGGCGTGACCTTTTTCTTCAAGGTCCCCTTCTTGCTGCCCAAGGACGGGTTCTTCGAGGCGAAGGAAGCGACCCTGCGCCCCCTGTTCGAGTGGAGCATCTTCCTCTTCGCGATCTTCTTGCCCGCCATCTCCATGCGCCTGCTGGCCGAGGAACGGAAGATGGGGACCCTCGAAATCCTGCTGACGCTCCCCGTGACCGAGGCGGAGGTCGTGGTGGGGAAGTGGCTCGGGGCCGTGGGGTTCCTGGCGGTCGCCGTGGCGCTGACGCTCGCGTACCCCCTGCTCGTGGCCACGCTCGGCAAGCCGGACGTGGGACCGCTCGTCGGGGGGTACTTCGGGGTCCTGCTCGTCGGGGCCTCGTACCTCGCGGTGGGGCTGCTCGCGTCGTCGTGGACGAACTCGCAGATCACGGCCTTCATCGTGGCGATCGTCATCTGCTCGTTCCTGACCTTCGTGGACCGTGTGCCCGAGACCCTGGGCATCCACGCGGTGGAGGCCTTCCAGGTCCTGTCGTTCAACCACCACTTCCGGTCCATCGCGCGCGGGGTCATTGACACGCGGGACCTCGTGTTCTTCGCGTCGGTCATCCTGGGCGCGATCACGCTGGCGGGCCATTCGCTTGAGTCCCGCAAGTGGAAATAGGAGGGCGGTCATGGTGACGACGACGCGAAGCGGGCGGTCCGCGAGGACGAACGCCATCCTGACCACCGCGTCGGTGATCGGGATCCTGGTGCTGCTGAACATCATCGGGCTGTGGGTCTTCGGCCGACTGGACCTGACGGACAACCGGCGCTACACCCTGTCGGAGGTCAGCAAGGAGGCCGTGCGCGCCCTCGACTCGGTGGACGTGCAGGTTTTCATCTCGAAGGACCTGCCCCCGACGATGTCGGTCGGCTACGGCCAGGAGCGCGACATCCGCGGCGTGGATCGCGAGTTCTTGGACAAGCTCGACGAATACGCATCGTATTCGGGTGGCGCCATGCGCATCACGCGCGTCACCGAAGACATCGAGGAGAAGGCGCGCCAGGCCCGCCTAGAGCTCTTCACGGGCCACGAGGCCGCCGTCGAGGGCGGGCGCCTGGAGTTCCGCAAGTACGCCATCGGGGCCACGTTCCAGTATCGCAACCAGATGGAGGTCTTTCCCCTGGCCGTCGAGCCCGCCTACTTCGAGTTCGAGATCACGAAGATCCTGCTCCGCCTGAAGGAAAAGTACGAGAAATCGCTCGGGATGAAGGACCTGCTGGACGCGGGCAAGGCCGTGGCCGAGGCCACGCAGGCCTGCGGCAAGAAGGTCGAGGGGTACGGCAAGCCCGCCGCGTCGGGGCTGACCGCCATCGTGGGGGGGGGCGACCGGGTCGGGGCCCTGCGGATGGACCGCGTGGAGTTCAAGAAGACCTGCGACCAGGTCGCGGCGGCGATCGCGAAGGCGGAGCCGTTCCAGGGGAAGAATGAATATCTCGATCAACTGCTGTCGTCGGCCCGCCAGTACGCGGGCCTCGTGGACGAGGTGGGGCGCCGTCTGGATGACCCCCAGTCGCGCGACGCCGAGGTCGCGGCCGTCCTGGAGCGCCTGGAGGCGACCGGGGACCTCGTCGATCGCGACCACGACACCCTGAAGAACTCGCCGGGGCGGAAGGCGGTGGGCTTCCTGTGCGGCCACGACGAGTTCTGCCCCTTCGCGGACCCGCAGCCCCTGATCCGCCCCGAGATCGCGGGGCTCCTGGGTCAGCGCAATCCGCTGGTCCAGCAGTTCGTGGCCCAGGCGAAACAGGTCGAGGACCAGATCAACCAGATCAACGAGCAGATCCGGCGCGGGCTCTTCGTGCGGCGCGGCTTCACGGTCAAGCGCATCGGTCCCGGCGAGGACATCCCGGAGGATGTGGCGGTCCTGGTGGTGCACGGCCCCCAGAAAGCCCTGACGGACCGGGACCTGTACAACCTCGACCAGTTCCTGCTGTCCGGGCGGTCGGTCATCGTCTTCCTGAAGAACTGGGACGTGGCCGTGTACAACATCCGCAAGGGCGGGGAAGGCTTCGATTTCTCGGACTGGCAGTTCGATGACCTCCACCGCCAGGCGACCGCGGCCAACCTCGACGACTTCCTGGTGCATCACGGCATCAAGGTGAACAAGGACCTCGTGATGGAACCGCGTTCCTTCGAGCCCATCACGATCCTCCAGGTCCAGAAGCAGGGGCAGTTCACGCTCCAGAGCCAGCGCGACTTCCCCTACCCGCTCCTGCCGACGTTCACGGACCTCGACACGTCCCATGTCCTGGTGCGTCGCCTCGCGAGCGTGACCCTCCCCTACGCGAGCACGCTCCAGATCACGGACGCGGCCCGCGCGAGGCCCGGGCTGGAGGCCACCGAGTTGATCCGGTCGTCGGACGCGGCGGTGGCGACCTCGGACACCCTCGAGCTGTCCCCGCCCCGGCTGTTGCAGCAACTCGCGCTGATGCAGCCGAACGGCCCACACACGGTGGCCGTCGTGTTGAAGGGCGCCTTCCAGTCCTCCTTCCAGGGGAAGGAGGTCCCGAAGCGCCCCGAGCCCACCGACAAGGAGGACGAACGCTTCCCGAAGCCCAAGCCCGTGGACCGCCCATTCCGCGCCGAGGGGAGCGGACGGCTCCTGGTCGTGGGGTCGGACCTGGGGCTCGAGAACCTCTCGGCCCGCCGCGTCTTCGAGGGGTTCGAGATGTCCCAGTTGACCTCGGGGACCGCGGATTTCTTTTTGAAACTGAAGGACTACGTCGCGAACTTTCAGAATTGGCAACTGCGGCTGACGCAGATCTCGCCGATTATCCAGGCGAACCTGGACTTCTTGTTCAACTGTCTGGACTGGGGCGTGCAGGACGAGGCCCTGGTGGACATCCGGTCCAAGGGGCTCGTCCGTCGTCCGCTCCAGACCGTGTCGGCCGGGGCTCAGACCGCGCTGTCGTTGGCGCTCATCGTGGGAGTGCCGGCGCTCTTCGTCCTGGCCGGCGTGGCGCGTTTCGTCTCCCGCCGCAAGAGGGCGTGACATGAACCGGAAGACGACGATCCTGCTTGCGACGTTCGTGGCGTTGCTCCTCGTGGTCGCCGCGGTCCGTCTGTGGCCGCGCGGGTCCGCGGGGCCGGACCTCCGCATCCCTGGCTGGGGAACGGGCGCCAAGGTCGAAAAGTCCGAAGAGGAAGGACCGATTGACCGCATCACCGTCGCGGCCGAGGGGACGGTCACGACGCTCAAGCGCGTGGACAAGGGCCGCTGGAGCCTCGAACCCCCGCAAGGCGCGCGGGCCGACCGGTACAAGGTGCGTCAGATCCTCGACGCATTCCGGGAGGGCGTGACGTCCGTGGTGTCGTCGCGGGCCGAGGCGCAGGACCTCGCGGCCTTCGGCCTGGACGATACGAACCGGGTCGCGGTGACCCTGCACCAGGGGGACTCGGTGGTCGCGGCGCTCGAGATCGGGGCCGTGCAGAAGCCCGAGGACGGGGTCGGCGACGGGGACACCTTCGTGCGGGAGCCCGGGTCGGACCGGGTCTATCGCGTGATCGGGCGCGACCTGCGAAGGCCGTTCGAGGGTGGCGTGAAGGGCCTGCGCGACAAGCGCGTCCACGACTGGGAGTCCGGGGACGTGGCGGCCATCACGATCCGCAATCCCAGGGCCGCGGCGGAAGCGGACCGTCTGATCGTCCTGAAAAGCGAGCCGAAGCCAGAGGTCCAGGAACCCAAGGCCGAAGGCGGCGCGGTCGAGAAGAAGGCCGAGAAGCCCGAACGCGAGTGGCGCTTCGAGACCCCGGCCGGGCTGCGCGCCGGGAACGTGAAGTCCTACGCCGCGACGCTCGCGTCCCTGTATGCCCAGGAGTACGCGGACACCCTGCCTGAGGGCGTGCGAATCGGGGACGACGCCCTGCGGATCGAGGTCGGGCTCGCGGATGGGCGGACGGTGCGCATGGCGGTATCCGACGTGAAGGACGAGTCCGCCTTCGTCCAGGTCGAGGGCCTCCCCGGATACGCCAAGGTATCGAAATACACGGCGGAATCGCTCGCCAAGCGGGTCGCGGACCTGCGCGACAAGACGCTGTTCGGGGTGAAGCGGGACGAGGTCCGCCAGGTCCGCATCGTGGACGGGGTGTCTCGCGTGGAGGTCGCGCTCGTGGACGGGGCGTGGCGGGCGGTGTCGCCCGCGGGCTGGCCCGTCGGCAAGGCCCCGATGGACACGCTCCTGCGGGACATCGAGACGCTCGCGGCCAAGGACATCCTGGGCCCGGACCAGGTGCGCGGGGTGGACACGGGTCTCGGGAGCCCCGCGGCGACCGTGTTGGTCACGACGCGCGAGGGTGTCACGAAGACCCTGCGCATCGGGCGGGAACTCGAGAAAGAGAAAGGGACCTTCTATGCGGCCATGTCCGGGAGCGACGAGGTCTTCACCCTGGCCCAGTGGATGGCCCAGAAGGTCCGCAAGGGCGTCAAGGACCTGCGCAACAAACTGGTCTTCGATTTTCCGCCGGAACGGATCCGGACCATCGAGGTGGTCCACGCGGACGAGACAATGCGTCTCGAGCGCATCGAGGGCGAGGGCCAGCGCTTCCGGGCCACGGCCCCGACCGAGGCATCGGACCTGAAGGAGGACCCCGTCCGCACCCTGGTCCACACCCTCTCCGGGCTCACGGCCAAGGACCTCGCCGAGGGCAAGACCCCCGCGGCCGTGGGCCTGGCCGGGAAACCGCGCGTCGAGGTCACCGTGACCCTCGACGACGGGTCACGGCATGTCCTCCGCGTGTCCGAGCAGAACCAGTCCGGCGACCCGTACGCCGAGACGCCGACCGAGCCGGCGATGCGCGGGGCCGTCTTCCTCTTGAATCAGTACCAGGTCCGCAACTTCGACAAGCGCCTGTCCGAACTGCGTTGACGCGACCTCGCTAGTCCGGGAGGCACTCCTCATCCCCGCGGGGACAGGCGAACCGCACGTGGAAGTGGCGGGTGTGACCCCGGGCGTGGCGGATCAGGCCCACGCGAGCCCCGCGACCCCGCGGGTACTGGAAGAGGTACGAGATCTGTTCGTCATCGTAGCCCAGGCGTCGCGCGGCCTCGACGAACCGGGGCTGCAGGGCGTAGTTCACGAACATGAAGTCCACGCGGCCGGTGGCGATCAGGGCGGCCATCAGGTAGAACGTCTTGTCGTAGTCAATCTCGTCCGGGCGCAGGTCCGTGAACGTCCGCAGGGGGCGGTCCCCCACCGCAAAGAACCCGATGTCCACGTCGCGGCCCGAACGATGGGACTTGTGCGGCTTCAGGCGTCCGCCCGTCGGCCTCGACAAGGCCCCGATCACGACTGGCGGGGACGACGGATACTCGCGCATGACCTCGCCGATGGCGTAGAGCAGGAGTTGAATCGTCTCGTCCGTCGCGCAGCGGTTCGGGCTGAATGCGATGAATCCCGGACCGGACTCCGGGAGGCACCGGGCATCGCGCAAGGACCCTCGGGTCGGGCTCCCCACCGAGCGCGCGCGGCGCTTCCAGGTCAGGACCTCCGTCCGACCCGAGGGCCCCACGAAGGTCAACCGGACATCACCGTCCATCCGGGGGGGTGAGACCGGAACCTCCTCCTGGACTCGGGTGACGGGGGGTTCTGGTCGTGTGATCACCGGTTCCGCGGGGTCGCGCGTGGGGATCCCGACCGTCGTGGCCGCGCACCCCACCCCGCATGCCAGAGCCAGTGCGACAAGGCGATCAGCGTGGGCGACCAAACGTCTTCACCGCGGCGGTCGTCGCCTCCAGCATCCGGATGGAACGCAGGAACGCCTCCTGGAGGACAGCGGTTTCCCGCTCATCGGGGACCCGATAGAACCGGCCGTCCCCGCCTTCCATCCACTCGGACCGCTCGCCCGAGACGGTCGTGATGACGACGGTCCCGAGGTCGGTCCTCGCGATCCGACGGATATTGGACTTCAACCGGTCCGCGACCGTCAAGACAGGGCGATTCCCGGCCCCCATCAGGGCCGCGTAGAACCGCGCCGGGGTGGAAGCGTCGCGTACCTCCGGTGGTCCCAGGTCAGAGAGGGCCTGGTTCCTCAGATGCTGGGGATAGTCGCGCTCGATCATCTCCTTGCAACGCCGCATGTTCTCGTGGGTTCGGGTGATCCGATCCCGCGCCTCCTTGACCAGGAGGTTGAACTCGGCCTCGAAATCTCCTCTGGCTCGCAAGGCCGCGTGGCGCAGGAAGGCGCCTCGAGCCGAGGTCGGTTCCGGCAGGTCGGTCCGACAGGCCCACAGGGCCAGGGCCGCCATGGCACAGGTGGAAGCGAGACGAGACACGCTCACCGTATCCCGGGCCCGGTCACGCCGCCCTCGTGGCCGTCGGGCCCGGGGTTCCATGACCATCAGAGGCCGTCCACACTCAGAGGCCCGCCCAGGTCCTCGGCCCCCCCAGAGTCCGTGACCACCGCGTCCTGGGGCGCCACGGAGCCCGAGTCCCTCTCGAACTTGAACTGGGGCGTCGCCTGTCCAGAGAACGACTGGGCGTTCGTGGCGCCATTGACCCACCCCCCGGGCGGGGGATCGGTGTGCGTGGTCTCGCGGCCGCATTCGGCCAGCGCGACCCCCATCAAGGCCATCGCCACGATCCAAAACCGCATGGTCGGCCCTCCGTGAGCCTGTCCTGATTATAACGAGGGACGCGGCATTCGCAAAGCGCGTGTTCAAGTGGTTGTTTTTCTTCCAGGATATCTTTCCTGGTCCTTTCCCGTGTCACCCACGATATACTCGGCCAGGATGTCTTGGGGGGCGACGGCGATGCGAGTCCTGGGCGTGATGGTGCTGGCCTGGGTGATGCCGGGTTTCCTGGGGCCGAGGGACGTGGAGGCCCGGCCCCGCTGGCGGTTCGCGGTGGTCCGGGACGGCGAGGAGACGGGCCGGATGGACGTGGGCCTCGCGCGGCGGGACGGGCTGGTATTCCTGGTGTCGGCGTACTACCCGGGGCGCGACGCGGTGCACCGGTTCACGAAGAAGGACAGGCCGTCACGCCGTTCCTACGCAGAACTCCCGGAACCGGGGGTGCTCGGCAAGTTCAAGCGATGGGAGACCCTCGGCCGGGTCGAACACTACTGGATGCTGTTCGTGCTCGACGGTAAGGTGAAGGTCCGCCACGAGAAGGGGGCCGGTGGCCGGGCGGAGGTGCGCGAAATCGGGAAGGGCGCTGGCGTGGTGCCCCTGGACCCGGGCCAGCCCCTTCTCGCGTGGCTCGCGGTGGCCGCGGACCGATCGGCCCGGACCATCCCCTGCGCAAACGCGGTCCCGGGCACGGTCGGCCAGGCGCGCGTGGCCCCGGCGGGGGACGAAGAAGTCCAGACCCGCGATGAAACACGACGCACGGCGGCGCGCTACGAGGTCAGCGGGGACTGCGGGACCTTCACCGTGTGGCTCGATGGCCAGGGCGAACCGCTGGTCCTGGCATCAGGAAGCGAACGATACGTCCGGCTGGAGCCGGAGCCCTGACCGTGTACCGTCACCCACCCCGGACCTTGCGGATCTCCTCGACGAGCTCCGGCACGGCCTTGAAGGCGTCCGCGACCAGACCGTAGTCCGCGACCGAGAAGATCGGGGCCTCCGGGTCCTTGTTGATGGCCACGATCACCTTGGAGTTCTTCATCCCCGCGAGGTGCTGGATCGCCCCGGACAGCGCGACCCCGATGTAGAGGTTGGGGGCCACGACCTTGCCGGTCTGCCCGATCTGGAGGTCGTTCGGGGCGATGCCGGCGTCCACCACGGCCCGCGTGGCCCCGATCGCGGCATGCAGAGCGTCCGCGAGCGGATTCAGGGTCCCCTCGAAGCCGGCCTTGTCGCGCAGACCCCGGCCCCCCGCCACGATCACGCTCGCTTCGGTCAGGTCTGGTCGCTCCGACAGCGTCGCGGCGAATCCGACGTACCGGACCTTGGGGTCGGCGGTCACAGGGACCGCCAGGGGCTGGACTGGCGAGGACCCGCCGGTCGGGGCGGCCGCGTCGAACTCCGCGCCCCGCACGCTGAACACGGCCCGAGGCGTCTTCACCTCGACGGTCGCGAGGATGTTACCCGCCCACATGGGCCGCTTGAACCGCAAGGGGGACGTGTCCCCCACGATGGCCGTGACCTCGGAGACCATTCCCGCGCCCATCCGCGCGGCCACCCGGGGCAGGAGGTCCCGCGCGAACGTGGTCGAGGTGGCGGCCACGTAGTCGGCGCCAACGCGGGACGCGGCCTCGGCCACGACCGCGGCCCAGGTGCTCGCGGTGTAGTGCTCGAGCGCCGGGTTGTCCACCACGTGGACCGCCCTGGCCCCGTACACGGCCGCCTCCTGAGCCGGACCCGACACCCCTTGGCCCAGGACGAGGATCGAGAAACCTCCCCCCACCCGGGACGCCAGAGACTTCGCGAAGGTGACCGCCGACAGAGTCGTCTTGCGCAGCCTCCCCTGGGCGACCTCGGCCACGACGAGTACGTCTGCCATATATCCTCTCCTTTCTGTCGGCCGTCCCCCCGTGGTGGTGGCCGACGTCGTGGACCCCGCGCGCCATTCGCAAGGCCGCGGAGTCCGGGACAAACCCCTACAGGACCTTGGCCTCGTTCTTCAACTTCTCGACGAGCTCCTGCACGGTCTTGACCTTCACCCCCCCGGCCCGCTGCGGCGGGGCCTCGTAGGCGACCGTCTCGACCTTGCGAACCATCTCGACGCCCAGGTCCGCCGGGGTGAGGGTCTTGACCTCCTTGCGCTTGGCCTTCAGGATGTCGGGCAGTTTCGGAAGCCTTGGCTGATTCAGGCGCAGGTCCGCGGTGATCACCGCGGGCAGGGTCAGCTCGAGCGTCTCGAGTCCCCCGTCCACTTCGCGCGTGACGAGGACCTTGCCGTCCGTCACCTGGATCTTCGACGCGAAACACGCCTGGGGCAGCCCCAGGTACTCGGCCACGAGTTGCCCGACCTGATTCGAGTCGCCGTCCACCGCCTGCTTGCCCAGCAGGAACAGGTCCGGTTTCTCGGCCTCGAACACCTTGGCCAGGATCCTCGCGGCCAGGTCGGAATCGAGTTCCGCGTCCGTGACCTGGACCTGGATCCCGCGCGCCACGCCCATGGCGAGGGCGGTCCGGAGGTTCTGGACCGCGTCGTCGTCCCCGAGCGTCACGGCCACGGCCTCTCCCCCGTGGGCCTCCACGAGGGAAATGGCGGCCTCGATGGCGTTCTCGCAGAATGGGTTCAGTTTGTACTCGAGACCCGCTGTCTCGATCCCGCTTCCGTCGGGCTTGAGGCGGATCTTCGCGTCCGGGTCCGTGACGCGCTTGGCTGTGACGAGGATTTTCACGGCGCCTCCTTGTCTGAAACGATCCCCCCGAACCGCGGTCCCCCGAAACGGGCTCCCCGCGCGCTCCGGGGTCTGTCCGTACCCAATCGCGCGCCGATTTGTCAACGGTGATCGTCAGACAATTCGGCGGATGGTCCCTGGCGCGCGTGGAGGGCCAGCCGCAAGGCGGCCAACGCGCTCGCGTGCGACGCGGTGCCGCGCCCGGCGATGTCGTACGCCGGGCCGTGGTCCGGCGAGCAACGCAGCCGCGGGAGTCCCAGCGTCACGTTGACCGCGTCCTCGAGGTGGGCGAGTTTCAGCGGGCCCAGCCCCTGGTCGTGATACATGGCCACGAGGGCATCGAAATCGCCCCGCATGGCCCGGTGAAAGGCCGTGTCCGCCGGCAGGGGACCCGACGCCTCGACGCCACGCGCGCGAAGCGCCTCCACCGCCGGACGGATCACGCGGGCCTCCTCGTCACCGAATCTCCCCTCGTCCGAGGCGTGCGGGTTCAGGCCCAGGACGCCGATCCTGGGGGTCTCATGGTCCAGGTGAACCCGCAAGAACTCGTGGGTCAGGGTCGCCGCGTCCTCGATCTTGGCCCGCGACAGGGCGGACGGGACCTCCCGCAGCGGCAGGTGCCTCGTGACCAGGGTCACGCGCAGGACCGGTCCCAAGAGCATCATGGCGAATCGCGTGGTTCCGGTCGCCCGGGCGACCCACTCGGTCTGTCCCGGGACATCGAGGCCGGCCTCGGCGAGGGCTTTCTTGTGGATCGGTCCGGTGACGAGGGCGCGCACCTCCCCGCGCGCGAGGTCCTGCACGGCGGCCTGGAGGGCCGCCACGGCCGCCCGCCCCGACTCGGGCGTGTAGCGTCCGGTCTCGATGCCGGCGAGCCCCCGCGACGTGGGCATGGCCGCGCACCAGGGACATCGCCGCGCGAGCCCCTGGACCAGGACGTCCGGGCCATACAGCCGGAAGACACCGGTCGGCCCGAGGTCCGCGAGGGCTCTTGCCAGGACCTCGGGCCCCACGCCGGCGGGGTCGCCGAGGGTCACGCCGACCGGCGCGTCACGGTTCACGGACGCCCCCTGTCAGACCTTCCCGAACGAGGTCATCCATCCCTCTCGGAGCCCGGCCGTGGATCAGGTGGTACACCCGGACGGCGTCCATGAGAGCCCCGTTCGTCCCCCGCGTGACGACCGCGGCCCAGGCCTCCCCGGCCGCGGGATGGCCCCCATTGGCGACCCACGCCACGCCCAGGCGAACGAGGGCGGCGACCAGGAGCGCCGCGACCGCGACCCGGACCATCCGGACCATGCCGCTCGCGGCCGTGTCCTTGGTGCGGGAAGACGAGGCCTGGTGGGCCGGGACCGCGCGGACGAGGTTCAGCTCAAGCAGGGTTTTCAGGGCCCTCGCCACCTTGTAACGCGACTGGCCGGTCACGCGGGCGATCTCCGCCACGGACCGTGTCCCGTCCACGGCCACGAAGACCTGGCGCTCCGCGGGCGAGAGCGGAAGGTCCGCCCATCGGCGCGCCCCATCGGGCGATGACAGCGCCCCGGTCCGGGCGTACACGAGGTCGTCGGACGGGACGACCTTGCGGACCTCGGGCTCCTCGACGGCACGCTTCTGGGCCTCCCGCAACAGGAATCGCACGGGCATCGCGCACATCTCGCGGGCCATCCGGCCCGGGGGCGCCGGCGCGGACACCTCGATGTCCGTCCGCAAGAGGAGGTCCATCAGGACCTCATGGCACAGGAACTCGCGCGTATTCGCGAGGGTCGCCTCGCCCACGAACCCGGCCGCCCGCACCGCGGTATCCACCGGCGCGTCGCGTCGCGTCCGCGTGGCGCGGGCCACGTCCTCGGGGGTCAGGACCCCCACCTGGACGAGGAGGTTCACGATCGCACTCGGCGAGGTCCTGTCGTGACCCACGTCCACGACTCGCCCCTGCATCACGGTGATCGTCGCGCGCGCGTCCCCCGCTCGCACCGAGAGCACCCCGTCCGACCGCTGCAACGCGGCCATGGCCGCGAAGAGCGGAGGGGCTTTCGGCCTCGCGGACAAGGTCTTTCGATCGGGCGGGCCGCCACTGGCCTGCATCATCGCCTCCTCGTCCACACGTCCGCGGCCGACAGGACCACGACCGCGGCTAGGAGCACCGTGGCCGAAAGCCCGCCCCCCGACCCATCCGGGGCGGATCCGAACAACCCATTCGGCCTCGCGATCAGGCCCAGGCCCGCGGCCAGCGCCGCGATCAGCACGAGGCCCCGCAGCGGCCGTCCGGTGGCCACCTGCACGGCCCCGGGGACTACGACCGCCCCCACGACCTCGACCAGGCGCTTCACCTCCCGCCACCGGTCCCGGGCCCGGCGGGCGGCCACCACGTCCAGGGGGTCCACGAAGGCCGGGCGCGCCGATTCCGCGAGGCAGGTCGGACACGAGTCCAGCCCCGTGGCCCGGATGTCGCAGGCGCGGCACGACACCGTGCCGCAACGCGGGCAGCGCTCGGCCAGCGCCCTTCGCCGGGTGGCCAGCACCACGACCGGAACGGCCACAAGGGCCAGGAAGGCCAGGAACGAAAGGCCGGAAGCGGAAAGGCTCCCGATGATCACCCCCGCGAGTGGCAACGCGGGCGGTACGTCGAGGAGCCGGATCCCCTGGAGATACACGTCCCACCCAGGCGGGTCCGGCGGCATCAAGGCCCGGGCCATGGCGCCGTGTAAACGGCAGGGCTCCTCCGCGTGCTCCTCGAAGGGGATCGCGTCCAGGACCGAGGGGTCCCCCCCGGCAGAGGCCAGGCGCTCCCGGGCGAGCTGTGCCGCGTCGCGGCGGGCCAGCAGTCGCTCGGTGATCGCCAGGCCGACCAGGGCGCGGGACGGGTCTGCGGCCCCAGGGCCGGTCGGCGACGTCCCGGCGGCCAGGTCTGCCGCGCGTTGAAACGACCGCTCGGCTGCGAGGAGTTCCCCCACGTTCGGCTGTCCCTCCGCGCAGTCCGACAGGGCACGGAGCAGCCGGACCTGGCCCAGGAGGGTGGCCACGACCGCGGCATGGTCCAGGGCTTCCACCGCCTGCAGTCTCGAGGCGGCCTGGGCCAGGGCGGCCGCGTCGGATGCCTGGTCGCGCAGGGCGCAGGTCGCGAGGGCGACCGCGGGCCACGGGTCCTCAGGATGCGCGACCCCATCCTGCTCGAGCGCGGCCCGGGTCTCGCGATCGCACTCGCCGTGGAGACAGGACCAAATCCGCGCCCCTCGACCAGAGACCCCCTGGATGGGGAGGTGGAGCGCGATGCCAATCGGCACCAGCAGGAATGCGACGACGACCACGAGAAAGATGGCGACGACCTCGGCCCGGGAGGCATACGCCCCCGCCGCGACCGCCGCGAGCAGCAGGCCAGGGACCAGCCCGAGACCCGCGACCAGGGGCCACAGGACCGCGATGGTCAGCAACGCCGCGGCCGGGGACCTCCGCAACACGAGCCGCAGCCTGTCCGAGACGTTGCGTGACCTCCGAACCAGCGTGACGCCGGCGGGTCGCGGCAGACCGAACCGGTGCCCGAGGTCGTGCACGAGCAGGGGGCCATGCCTCAGGAGGAGGAGCGCCGGGACGAGGACGACGATCAGGAGCCCAACCCACGCGAGGGGGAAAGCGGTCCGGCCCAGCATGGCCAAGAGTGCCGGGGGATGTCGCCCGTAGGCCTTCCAGGCCTCGATGGTCGCCTGGGTCCCCGGAAGGAGGCCGGCCACCCCGCGCCGGAACTGGGCGCGAGCCACGTTGAACCAGAGATCCGGGAGGTCCGGCGCCAGGCCCACGGCCAGGCGGGCCAGGCGCGCCGCTTCTTCCGGTTGCGCCCGTTCCTCCACCCGGGGGAACCGGTGCAGGAAGGCGGCGGCGACCACGTCCAGATTGGGCACGTGGGCCGCGACGCGGGCCTCCACGACCTCCCGGAGGTGAATCGCGGCTTCCTGCTCGTTTCCCTCGCGCAGGGTGGCGAGCATTCTGCGCGCGGACTCCGCGACGGGCGGCGGGAGGTCGGGCGGCGGTACGCGCGTCAGGTCCGGGACCGGTGGTGCCGTTTCGACCCCCGGTGGACCGGGCGCGGAGGCCGGGGGTCTCGACGACAGCCACCACGCGAACAGGACCAGGGCCGCGACGCCGGCCAGGGCCAGTCCCGGCCACAACCCTCTCGGGAGCGGCACCCTGGGGACGGACCAGGCACTCGGGGCGGAGGACACGGGGGCTTCGGGGGGAGGCGGCGCGGGGGCCGGCGACTCCAGCAGGGGCCCGGCCGCCGGGGCCACGGACCGCGGACTCTCCGCCACGAACCCCGGGACCGCGGCCAGGGCTTCCAGGGCCTCGCGGGCCGTTCCCGGACGCTCCTCGGGCCGGATGGCCAGCAGGCCGGCCACGAGCCGCTCGAGTTCCGGTGGGACGCTGACGGCCGGGTTGGCCTGGCGGATCGTGGGGGCCTTCTCGCTGATCTTCTTGTACACGAGGGCTATGGGCGTGTCGGCCGCGTGCGGAAGTTTCCCCGTGAGCATCTCGAACAGGAGGACGCCCACCGCGTACAGGTCGCACCGGGCATCGAGTTCGCGTCCCATGGCCTGTTCCGGGCTCATGTAGGCCGGCGTGCCGACCACCATGCCCGTGGCCGTCAGGTTCCCCGAGTCGGAGCCCATCATCTTGGCGATCCCGAAATCGAGGACCTTGACGCGCTCGCGCCCTTCGTCCTCCTGGACCAGGAAGACGTTGTCCGGCTTGAGGTCACGGTGCAAGATGCCCAGGGAATGGGCGTGGATCAGGGCCTCCAGGACCTGCGAGCCGATGGTCATAGCCCGTGCGGCGTCCATGGGGCGGCCGAGGTCGCGAAGCACCTGGGTGAGCGGTTTCCCCCGCAGGTACTCCAGGACCAGAAACAACAGCCCGTCGTCCGACTGGCCGAAGTCATAGACCGTGATGGTGTACGGGCTGGTCAGGCGGCTGGCCGCGCGGGCCTCGCGGAAGAAGCGCAGGACCTCCTGTTCGTTGCGCGCGAGGTCTGGACGCAAAACCTTGATCGCCACCTCGCGGTCCATCGAGTGCTGGTGCGCCCGATAGACCGCCCCCATGCCTCCGACCCCGATCAGCGAGCGGATGGTGAACCGCCCGTCCAGGACTGTGCCGACCAGGGCCTCCTCGCTGCTGACGAAGATGGTGGGGGTGCCGTCCGTGGGACAGCGGCGAACCTCCTCGTCGAAGCGCGCGCCGCACTCGGGGCAGACTCGAGGCATCTCCCTCTCCCGTGGAAGAGATTCTAGCGCCGGTGCTCGGGACTGACAAACCCGAGCCGCGCGAGGAACTCCTCCACATGCATCTTCTCCCCCTCGTATTGTCCCGTCTCCAGGGCCCGTGACAGGTGACCACGGGCCAGGGACCGGTCGCCAAGCCAGAACGCGGCCTCGCCGAGCGAGCGGTGGGCCTGGAACTCGATGGCCTGGGAGGGCAGGCGGAACGCGAGGGCGAGTTGCAGGTGGCGGATCGCGGGCGCGTAGTCCCCTTCGCCCACCAGGGCCCGTCCCAGCAGGTAGTGGAGGAGCCAGGTATCCGGCGCCCACGCCGCGGCCTCGGCCAGCGTCCAGGCCGGGTGATCCTCGCCGCTAGCCAGGGCCGCGAGGACCGCGCGCGCCGCCTCGGGCGGAAGGTCCAGGGCCGCGAGCCTCGCCGCGACGGCCCGGCCTTCTGGCCCGTGACCTGACAGGGACGCGGCTCGTTCCAGGGCGGCCCGCGCCTGGGGTGGCGAGGCCTTCCCGCGTTGCGCGGCCACGAGCGCCAGTGCATCCGCCGCGGCCACGAGGTCCTGGACGCGATCCGGGTCCTCTGCGGCCAACTCCAGCCCTTCCGGCGCCACCCGTGCATCCTGGACCCGGGCCCGCAGCAGCCGTTCCCTCCGCGCCAGCGCCCGGTTGTCCGGGTCCAGGGACAGGGCCGCCTCGACCTCCCGCAAGGCGCATGCGACGTTCCCCGCGTTCTCGGCCCTTTCGGCGGCCGCGACGCGACGCGCGATGTCCACCGGGCAGCGACGCCCGAGGACTCCGGGACCCTCGAAACGACCCGAGGCCCTGCGGACCAGGTCCAGGTCCACCGTGGGCCCAGCGATGTCCTCGAGGTGTTCCCTCCACTCGGACATCAGGTCCGCCTGTCTCCGACCCGTAGCCTCTTCGAGCGACCGGCCCGCGGCCAGGTCCTGAATGGCCGGGATCCCGTATCGCTCCCAGACAAACCGAAGGAAGGAGCCGGCCAGGGTGTAGGCCCGGGGCGCCTGGGCCAGCAAGAAGGCGTCCGTGCGCCACAGGGCGGTCGGGTCCGCGGGCAAACCCGCGCGAAGCATGGCCAGGGACCACTCGTGGGGGGAGGGGCCATCGGCCACGAAGGCCGCGGCCACGGCCAGACCCTCGACCACGGGCAAGTCCGGCACCACGCCCCATCGCAGGGGCACGGCCAGGAGGTTCGGGGCAAGGCGACCGGCCACGACGTGCGCCACCTCGTGCCCCAGCACCGGGTCCCCGGGCAGGAAGGCGGCCATGTGGACCTCGCCGAGCCAGGGCTTGCTGATCTCGGTATGGCGCGCGCCCATCAGGCGGGCCTTCTGGTCCTCGTCTCGATAGACGTACAACCGGATTGGGTCGCCGGGGAGAAGCCCGAAGAAGGCCGCCATCTGCCGGTGCCGGAACCCGCAGTCCGCGAGGATGCGGCGCGCCTGGTCCGGGTCGAGGCCCGGGTCATGCCTGACCACGCAGGCCGGGTCCCGGACCTCGCTCGACAGGGCCCGCTCCACGTCTGCCCGGGTCACCCGGAACCCGACGTCCCCCGCGAGCCCCCACAGGACCGAGGCCACGCCCGCCCCACTCCCAAGCGCCAGGTACGGCCACGGGGACCGCGAGACCCGCACCTGGAAGTCCGACCCACGCACGACCCACGCGAGCGCGGCGAGCGCCGCCGCGAGCGCGACGCAGAACGCCCGGAACCCCAGGTACGCCGCGCCGACCTCGATCCGCTCGTCGTAGATCGCGCCCGGATACAGCCCGAGGAACGGGTTGTAGAAGAACACCGCCGGTTCGCGATACAG
>JBBIPO010000030.1:6843-26958 GCA_037442805.1 Deltaproteobacteria bacterium | reverse complement strand
GCCACGTGCCCGCGCCGGGGGCGTGGCTCCTGTTCCTGGCCGCCGCGGTCCTGGCCCGCGCCGGCGGGCGCCGCCGGTAGCCGGGAGGAGGGCGTCCCTCGATGCCTGAGGTCTCGCCCCGGGCCTGCGTCAAGTGCGCGGCGCCGGTCCATCCGCACGAGCCCCGCTGTCCCCGCTGCGGCACGCGCCGCCCCGCCGACGGATGGCCCCCGGACCCCCGAATCGGGGCTCAGTTCCTGGACCGCCTCGTGCTCCGACACCGCCTGGGCCACGGGGCCACCGGCAGCGTCTATCTGGCCGAGGACCCGGAATCCGGCACGCTCGTGGCCGTGAAGTTCCTGCACCGGACCCTGCGCGCCGACGACGAACTGGTCAAGCGCTTCCGGGTCGAGGCCGTCGTGACCAAGGCCTTGGGCATCCCGCAGGTCGTGCAAACGTACGACTTCGGCGTGACCGAGGACGGGACCCACTACATGACCATGGAATACGTGGCGGGCCAGAACCTGGCGGACCTCATGAGCGCGGGACCTCTCCATCTCGACGACGCGGTGGAGGTCTCCCGTCAGGTCCTGATGGCCCTGGACGTGGCCCACCGCCGCCATGTGATCCACCGGGACCTCAAGCCCGGCAACATCCTGCTGACGCGCGCCCCGGACGGCCGCCCCCTGGTCAAGATCCTGGACTTCGGGTTCGCCAAGGTCCTGTGCGAACGGGGCGAGGGGTTCTTCTACCCGGTCCGCGTGACGCGCGACCGGGTGGTCATGGGGACCCCACACTACATGTCGCCGGAGCAGGCGCGAGGCGAGCGCGACCTGGACGGGCGCACGGACCTGTATAGCGTCGGGGTCATCCTCTACCAGATGGTCACCGGGGTGCCTCCGTTCGACGCCGAGAACCCGATGGACGTCCTTGTCAAGCATCTCGAGGAGCCGCCGACGCCCCCGACCCGCGTGATGCCGGGCCTGCCCGCTGTGCTCGACCCCATCGTCTTGCGGTTGCTCGCCAAGGACCGCGAGGCACGTTACGGCACGGCCGCGGAGGTCCTCGCGGACCTGGACCGCGCCTTCCCCGCGAACGATTCCCCCTGGCGCCTGGAGGAGGTCTCGGCCCGTGCGGCGAGGCCATCGCAAATCCTGCGCCAGGTCGGACAACTGGTGCCGGACCCGGTGCCGGTCCCGGAGCCCCCGAGGCGCGGTCCCCCGTGGGCCGTGATCCTGGCCGTGGTCGGCGGCCTGGTCGTCCTGGGACTCCTGTTGTGGCAGGCGTTCACCTGACCACTCGTGCCCGGTGGATCCCGTCGCCCACCTGATGGGACGGTGTCGGTGTCCGTGTCGGTGTCCGTGACTGTGACCGTGACGGTCCCGTGCGCGCAGCGCGCCCTCGGACTGCCGCGAGCAAACGCCGGGTGGCACCCGACGATCCGGGGGCCCTCGTGTCCCCGGAGGTCGTTCTGAAAACGTGTTATAAGACGATGCCCTTTGAACGGGAGGACACGTCATGAACCTTCGCAGTCGCGCCATCGCCTGGGCCGCGGGCCTGCTCGTCACCGCGTGCAGTGGCGGGGCCGGACAGGCCCCGGGGGACGACGACAACCCCTTCCTCCAGGACCAGCAGAACCTGGCCAAGCAGGACACGCTCTACCTGAACCCAGACGGCATCGAGGTCGAGGTGGACCTCGAGGCCGACGTGGAAGGGCTGGCCTACCAGTTGCCTCGCGGCCCGGCCATGCTCGGTCAGTTCGCCCTGACCTATCTGCGCAAGCGCGGCGAGTTTTACCTGGAATCCCTGGCGGAGGATTCGTCATCGCGCGAGCGGGTGGAGTGGCTTGTGGACGGCACCTGGGTGACCGCGGCCCAGGCCGAGTCCATGCCCGCCGAGAAACTGCGGCACTGGCGCATCCGCGGCGTCAACGCGGTCCTCCTGCACCAGGCAAGCCAGGGAGTGACCGAGGGCTCCGTGTTCAAGGCCCCGGTCCCCCTGAAGCCGTTCACGATCATGGCGGACGCGGGGGACACCTGCGCGGACCCGGACGACCACATCGGCCTGTCGCAGTCGGTGTACTGGTACCAGTGGAACCCGGACAAGCCGACCTGCAAGGTCCCGCTCCAGGACCTGACCGTTACGGTGTCGCGCCTGTTTTCCTCCGGGCCGGTCACGTATCCGGAGTACGACCTCCTGGCCGCGGACGGCCGCATCACGGTCGTGATCCTGTTCGGCCAGATCGGGGACGACCCCCTGACGGACAGCGACTGGGGGATGCAGGGATTCCGCCGCATGGCCCGGTGGCTCCAGGACGCGGGCTTCCAGGAGGTCACGCCCGCGCCCGTGGGCAGGCGCTTCACGAAGAAGGTCGGGGACATCGAGTTCGAGTACGACCTTTACTCGCCGTACGATTTTTCGGGACTGGGTGACTTCGCGCACTTCTCCAACTTCCAGAAGGCCCTCGCGGAGCACGAAATCGTGGCCTACGACGGGCACAGCATGTTGGGGGCATCGGACTTCTGGGCGCGGCCCACCTACCCTGATTTCTATCAAATCTTCTTGTATGGTGGTTGTCTCGGCTATGAATATTACGTCCGCCCGATCCTGGAGGGCAAGGGCGGATGGGACAACGTGGACATCGTGTCGTCGGTGGTCGAGGTCTCGGTCAGCGCGACCGAATTCGCGGGTCCGTTCCTCGCGAAACTGATGTGGGCCGCGGAGCACGGCTGGAGCGTGTCCTGGAAAGACATGCTGGTCGCGATCCGCAAGCGGGTGGGTGACTCGACGTTCGGCGTCTCGGGCGTGCGCGACAACTGCTTCACGCCAGCGGGTTCCCGCTGCACGGGCACGCCCGGAGAGACGGCGCGCTACGAGGACGCGACCCCGACAGCGATCCCGGACGGGGTCGAGACGGGCGTGGTCCGCGCAGTGGACGTTCCCGACGACTTCGTCGCCGCGTCCGTGTCGCTGGAACTGTCCATCGCCCACACGTGGATCGGGGACCTGCGCGTCACCCTGGAACACGACGGCATCGAGGCCGTGGTCTGGGACCGCGCCGGCGGGTCGAGCCACAACATCCGCGACACCTTCGTGCTCGACGCCTTCGCGGGCAAGCCCGTGAAGGGCCGCTGGACCCTGTTCATCGTGGACGGGATGCCCCAGGACGAGGGGGTCCTCGAGAAGTGGACGTTGGTGCTCGAGAAGCCGCCTGCTTCGACGACTCCCTGAGGCCCCTGTCCTCCAGCGTCAGGACCGCTCCTTCGCCCCGATCTCCCGCACGAAGCGGATCGCATCGTCCCGGTCGAGGACCTCGCCGCGCAACTGGGCATCCTCGAGGGCGCGCAGGACCTCGCCGATTCGCTGGCCGGAAGGAATCCCCGCCGCGACCAGGTCGTTGCCGGTGAGCAGGCGCGGGGGGAACAGGTCCTGGGGCGACCACTCCTCCAGCCGATCCCGCGCGTGCCGCACGCAGGCGTCCTCCTCGCCCGTCTCGGCGAGCCAGGCCGCGAGCACCTCGATGGCCACGGGAGCGTGAGGCGAACGTAGGAGCCGCTTTTCCGCCACGACGTCGGGGGCCGGCAAGGTCCGGATCGTCCGCCCCACCTCGGCCGCGCCCCGCATCGCGTCGCCCATCCGGCGGCTGTGGCGCAGGCCCCGCGCGAGTCGCCCTGCACCCTCCGGCCCCAGCGGCCACGCGAGCGCGGCCCACAGAACCTCGGCCTCGCGCCCGGCCAGCCGATCCAGGACCCGCGCCGGGACCTCCGCGTCCTGTCCCACGGCCTCCGCGAGTGCCGGGACCACCGCCCGTAGGATGCCGGAATCGTGCATCAGGCGCAGGCCCAGTCCGGGCCGCGCCGTCTGGAGCATCTTGTGCACCTCGTCGCGCACGCGTTCCATGCTGACATGCCGGACCTCGCCGGCCGCCTCGCGCACCGCGGCCCAGGTCGCGTCCTCGATCCGGAACCCCGTCTGAGCCGCGAACCGCACGGCGCGCAGGGGTCGCAGTCGGTCCTCCGTGAATCGTTGCGCGGCCTCCCCGATCGCTCGGATCACACCGGCCCGGATGTCCTGGATTCCCCCCACGAGGTCTGCCACCTCCCCGGTCTCGGGGTCCAGGACGAGCCCGTTCATCGTGAAGTCGCGCCGCAGCACGTCCTCGCGCAGGCCCGCGAACCGCACCCCATCCGGCCGGCGCCCGTCCGTGTACCCGAGGTCCACGCGGTACGTGGCGACCTCGTACTCCCGCCCACGGAGCCGGACCCGCACCACACCGAACTGAACCCCGACCGGGATCGTGTGCCGGAACAGGTCCCGAACCTGGTCGGGCCTCGCGGACGTGGCGATGTCGTACTCGCGCGGTCGGATCCCCATCACGAGGTCCCGCACCGCCCCCCCGACGACGGATGCCTCGTGCCCCCGTTCCCGGAGTGTTCGCACCACCTCGCGCGCCCCGGCGAATGCCGGGTCGCGCAGGGGCAGGTCCACTCGAATGGCCGTCGCTTCCATGCCCCGCAGTATGACGGTCCGCGGGTCCGCGGGTCAAGGCGCTGGACGGGTCCAGTACCTCATTCACTCCAGGTGGTGGAGCGGAACGGGGAGACACCGCGTCTCTGCCCGCTTTGCACGACGCCCTCGCCCGCGAGATCGCCCGGCTCAATGCCGAGATCGCGGAGCGATCCGGCCCGGCAAGCCCCCTAGAGGTCGTCCCCGGACACGATGCGGAAGCGGAGACCGCTAGAGCAGACCTCGACGGGGCCCGCGTGGTCGTAGAGTTCGCCATCCACGGTGAAGCGGCCCGAGGCGACCAGGCGATTCGCGTCCGGGAAGGCCGCGATCATGGGGTGCGGGACCTCCCAGAGGAGGTGGGGCAGCAGTCTGACGACCTCCCCCGGCGACTTTCCGCGCACGACCTTGGCGTGGAACCCGGCGGTCCCGGGCGCGACGGTCAGAGACCACACGAGCCCGCGGGCCAGCATCAGGTCCACCGTGGAGGCCACGGCCCCCACCCCGTCGCCAATGGCGTGGCCGTCCACTTCGAACCGGGGATCCGAGGGCCTCAACAGGGCCGCGTGCTCGCGATAGAAGCGGGTGCGCAGCGCGTATCCGGCCACCCCGCGCGCCAGCAGGCGGGCGAGCCCCAGGTAGCCTGACCCCATCCGGTCGCACAGGTCCAGGGCGTTCGCGACCACCTCGGACCCGAAGACCATCCCGAGCATGGACTCGCCCGGAGCGGCCCAAGGACCCACGCCCCGCCCTGCCCGACCCAGGGACCGGACCTCGAGCACCCCGACCTCCCGCGTGGCCACGTCTCGCAAGGAGGCCCCCCCGTATCGCGCCAGGAACCTAGACACCGTGCGCACCGGGTCCCCCTTGGTCCCGAGCGCACGGCTCGCGATGTTGTAGGTCCCACCGTTCAGCAAGAGGAGGACGGGTGGTTCCCGCAGGCCCTGGCTCCACTCGGCGCCCAGCAACCGAGCCATCGCGTTGATCGCCCCGTGGATGGTCCCATCCCCGCCATTGATGGCGAGGACATTGACCTCGCGCTCGACGAGGAGGCCGCGGATCGCGCCCTCGATCTCCGAGCGGTCTGCGGTCAGGACGGCGTCCGCCGCGTTCCCAAGCCTGCGTACCAGACTGCGATGCGTGAAGGGAAACCGGTGGTTGTGCTGGGCCGTGGGGTTCGTGAGCACCCCGAACCGGACCGGGACCGCCCCCTTGCGCGCCCGGTCCGGACCCCGCCGATCGAGTGGTCGCGCCCTGACCTTCAACCTACTTGGCCTTGCCCCAGAACGTCCCGATCGGGGCGTAGCTGGTCCCGCCCACCACGAGCCTCGCGTCCCACTCGCACGGCTCGGTCTTCTTGCCGAAGGCGTCGAAGGTCATGTTCTTGTCCGTGTCGTACACCGGGCAGGGCGACTTGGTCCCGATGGTGAAGTTGTCGGGCTGGGCGTCCAGACTCAGCAACTGCTGCCGGAGGTAAGTTGCGCCGGTCGTGATCAGGGCCTGGCACGCGCCCTCCACGAAGTTCTTGGTCAGGCCGAAGGTCTGGTTGGTCACGTTCTCGGCGAACTTCGAGCAGCAATCGTCGGTGATCAAGCATTCCTTTCCGGCCAGCAGGGACCCGATCAGGGCCTCGTACGAGTCCACCGCGGGCAGGCCGTCCGACCCGTCCCCGAAGACCTGGGGCAGCAGTAGTTTCTCGATCGCGAAGTTCACCAGGGCCCCGTACTGGAAGTTCAGCGTGTGCGGCGCGATCGTCAGTTTGCTCATCTGCACGAGGTCCGCCTCGAAGTTCCCGGTGATGATGTCGGGCAGGCCAGGACCCCCGAGCGGGAGGTTCTTCCAGCCGCAGTTTTCGTCCGCGGGCGGGCAGTCGAGGCCCAGGGTCCAGCGCACCCGCACCGTGTGCCATTTCTCCTGGCAGGCGGCCGCGGGGAGGTGGCCGGCTTCGTCCGGTTCCTGGAGGAACGTGAACGTCGAGAGCAACTGGAACTTCGTCAGGATGTCGCTCACGTCCTTGCCGGTCCAGTAAATCTTGCCGCACAAGGTCGGGTCCTCGAACGGGCAGTTCTGCTCGAGCAGCCCGATGAGGACCGCGTTGATGATCTGGAAGACCACGTCGCCCGTGGTGGTCAGTTCGTCGATCTTGGGACTCTGGGGATTCGTGAAAAGGTAGCCGCAGAAGTCCTCGAGCGTGCTTCCTCCGGCCTGGCAGATCAGGAGCATGATCTGGGCGGCAGGATTCTCGAAGAAGCCCACGATGGCGTACACCACGTTGGCCACGTTGGGCGGAAGCCCGCTCACCAGGTCGAAGGTGTTGGTGATGTCGTAAGACCCTTTCAGCGCGGGGGGGATGTCCACGAGCGTCAATTCGACGTATTTCTTACCGCCCCATTCCACCTTGCCGTCCGTGTCGTTGCAGGCGTACGCCTGCACCGGCCCCTGGCCGGAGCGGGCCAGCCCCACGATGGTGTAGTACTGGGTCTTTTCGGTTTCGAGATCGGGAAGATCCGAGAACACGGCCGTCTGGGTGATATAGATGTCCGGCGAGGCCAGGGTGGCCACGGGGAGGTTCGCGAGGTTCAGGTCCGCGCACGTCGGCTTCCCCGTCCCGCCCTGCTTGAACAGAAAGACCTTCGCGGTGTCGATCAGCGGATAGATGCCCTTGTAGTCCGCGAAGCCCACGGACAGGGGGGCGGTGTCCTTCGGGTTGATGGCGACCTTGAAATAGATGCACGCCGTGTCCGCGTCGCCCGACACGCACACCTTCACCTGGAACTGGCCATCCGCGGCCTTCACGTTCTTGACGAGGTTCGACGCGATGCCGTCCGTCCCGGTGTAGGTGATCTGCGCGCCGAGCCCCCCGACCTGGGAGGAGTCGTTGACGATCTCCCACGAGATCGCGGCCCCGGGAACCGGCGCCCCGCACGCGGTCAACTGGACCTGGAGGTCGCGGTCCTGGTTGTACGACAGGACGATTTCGCAGACGTTGTGACCCTTGCAAGGCTGGTCCGTGTCCCCGACCGCCTGCACGAAGTCCAGTTTCTTCTGCGCGCAGGCGGGTTCTGCCTCGACCCCGGTGTCGGTCGGACCCGTGTCCTGGGGTCTCAAATCGTACTGCACGTCCGCCGGTCCTAGGTCCGGCTGTGGTCCGGGACCCGACGTCCCCCCGCCACCGCACGCAAGAACAAGTCCGAGCGCGGCTGCGCCCCCGATCCAGCGCGTGTCCATCCCGGTCACCTCGTGAAAGAGAGAGGCCTTCAACCCCTGAACCCAATCTGAAGGTGAGGATAGCAGATTTCACGGAGAACGACAACCTCTTGCGCGCCGGGATCTCGAAGCGGAGATGGACCCAGGAAATGGACTCGGGACACCGGATGTGATACGAAGGCCCCGGACAGGTTGACCCCTGGAGGCAATCATGTTCGCACGTCGTTTCCTGGTCGGGAAGATTCACCGGGCGACCGTGACCGGCGCCGAGGTGGACTACGTGGGCTCCATTACGATTGACCCGGACCTGCTCGACGCGTCCGGGATCCTCCCGCTCGAGGAGGTCGAGGTCTGGGACGTGATGAACGGGTCTCGCCTGACGACCTACGTCCTGCCGGGGCGCCGGGGGTCCGGCGAGGTGACGCTCAACGGGGCCGCAGCCCGCCGCGTGCACGTGGGAGACGCCGTGATCGTCTGCGCCTTCGGCCTGTGCGACGGGGAGTCGCCGCGCCCGCCTCGGGAGGTCCGGGTCGTGTTTCCGGACGGGGCCAACCGCGTGCAGCGCGTGATGGCGTACCGGTACGACCCGACGACGCGGGAGTTCTCGCTGGAAGACCGCGAGAATCGTTAGGCGGAAGCAAGGCGGAGGAAGGGACGTGGACCTGTTCGGCAAGAAAGCGGTGAGGACGCTCCAGGAGCGTCTGGACCAGGCGGAGCAGGAAGTCCGGCAGGCGGTCGAGGCGCGAGACCGGAACGCGCGGGCGCTCGAGAGACAGGCGGCGGAATTGCAGGCCGCGCGCGAGCAAATGGACGACCTGAGGCGTCGTCTCGAGAAGTCCGAGGAACAGGTCGCCCGCACGAAGGAGGCGCTCGCCCAGGCCGAGAAGATGGTCGCCTGGTTGTCCGAGAAAGAGGCGAAGACCCGCGAGGAGGCCCGGACAGCCGGCGAAGAGAGGAACGAGGCCGCCCGCAAGGCCGAGGCCCTCGCGGCGGAGGTCGAGAGGTTGCGCACCGCCCTCGACGAGGCACGGCGCGCGCCGCGCGAGAAGCCCGAGCCGGCATCGAGACCTCGTTCACCCATCTCGGTAGAGGAAGTCCAGAGGCTTCGCAAGGAAAACGAAGACCTGCGCCGGACCCTGGCGGAACAGGGCGAGCGCCTGAAGGTGGCCCTTCGCAAGGCCGAGCACAACCGGCGGGCCTGGCTCGTGACCCAAATGCAACTGGACCTTGCCGAGGACCGCCTGTACCTCTTGACCCATGGGAAACCACGGCCGGTCCTCGGGACGAGGGAGGCCCCCGCCGGGACTCGGGACGAGCGCGTCGAGGCGGAGGACGTGGAGGGGATGGAGGAGATGGGAGAGGAAATGGGAAACGGAAAACCGGAGACGGGAAACGGGAAATGACAGATGGTGGAGGCGGCGAGAAGTCGCGCGGCGGAAGGTGCGCGCGAAGCGCGGGCATCCGGCATCCGGGGTCGGGGGTCGAGGGTCCGGCAAGGACTCCGTGGCGGACACGGTCACGGACACGGTCACGATCTGTGACTCGATCACGTGCACGTCCACGTGGGACACGGGGGGATGCGAGCGCCGATCGCATAGGGCCGCGCGGGCCACGATGCTGCGGGGTCGCCCGAAGCGTGGGTCAGGGGCCATGACGCGCGATCTCATCTTCCTCGCGCTGCTCTTCGCGACCGCCGCGGTCGCGTGCGAGGACACGCACGTCCTGTCCGGGTCGTTTCGGTCCGACGCGTTCGTGGGTCCGGGTGACGCGGCCGTGCACGCCCAGGATGCGGGCAACGCCGGCCGCGGCGAAGGAATCCCCGCGGGAACCTCGCTGGTCGCGGCGTTCCAGGACCTTTCGCTGGAACTGGTCCTGGGTCACTTCGGGCCCGAGGTGGCCGGCCTCGCGAAGTTCCGCAAGGTCCGGGGGGCCGGGACGTGTCCGTGCGCCCAGATCTACGAAGGGCGATACGGCGGCGGGCGGTTCACGTTCCAGTTCGACGCCGAGTTCACGCCCGACTGCCTGGCATTCGGGAGACTGCGATTTGATGGGAGCCTCTACCTGCGAGCGGACGGGGTCCTCGACGGGTACGAGGAGGGGTACCTGGATGTGACGGTTCCCGGAAGTCCCGACATCACGGAGCGCCTGCACGTCGTGTTGGGTCGCGACAAGCGGGAGGAAGACCTGAGCAGCCTGGACCTGTCCTGCGAGGGGTTCTCGCGCGGGGGATCGCCATGAAGGCGGCCCGGACGGTCGCGGCCCTGGTGTTTGTCGCCGCGTGGTCTGGTCCCGCCCTGCCGGACGAGCAGGACGCCGCGTCATTCCCGCGCAAGCGCGTGGTCGTGCTCCCGGTGCGGGACTACCGGATTGACCCGGATTCCCTGTTCCCGGAGAGTCCCCGCGCCGGCGCCAGGGACCGCGCCCCGGGGCGCGATCCCGAAGTCGGCGGCCTGGATGAAGCGATCCTCGCGGCGCTGCAAGCGGAGCCCGAGGTGGACGTGGTGCCAGCCGCGCGGGCGCTGGCGTCAGTCCGGGAGGCCCGGGGCAACGTGGCCGTGGGATTCCTGCACCTGGGCGTCGATCTGTACCGCAACCTCCGGGTGGACGAAGCGGCCCGGACGCTCGAGAAGGGCGTGGAGGCCGGCCGGGCCGAGTTCCTGGACATCGTGGATCCCCCGCGGATGTTCGACCTGTACCTGTATCTCGGGTTGTCCTACGTCGAGCAAGGGCGGGTGGCGCTGGCGCACGTGGCCTTCAAGAACATGTTCCTGGTCGCGCCCCGCGAGGCCTTCGGCCGCGCGGAGTTTCGTCGCGGGTACCTCCCCGCGGCCGCGGAAGACGCCATCCGCACGGCGGCCGTGGACTTCGCGCAGACCTCGCCGCAGGAGGTCCCTCTGGGTTCACTGGAGCGAACCGCGCACCTCCTGAAGGCCACGGGCGCGAAGGCCGTCGTGGACGTCTTCGTCTCGAGCCAGCCCGGGTCCGACGGAGTCCTGTCCGTGCGGGTCTTCGAGCCGGTCTCCGGGGAACGGGCGGTCCGCCCCGCCCTCTCCCGCAGACACCGCCATCCCGGCGCGGGCGAGGCCGGCGACGTGGTGTCTCGTGACCTGTCGGCGTGGATCGCGTGCACGGATTTGCCCTCGCGCGTCCCCCCGCGCGAGCGGCTGCCGCGCTTCTACATGGACACCACCGGGGCCTACGCGCTCTTCCTGAGGTACCCCACGCGCAATGTCTTCCACAACGCCGGATTCGGTGCAGGACTGTCCTACCAGGTCCTGCGGGACCTCGATTTCTTCGTGCGCCTGAACTTGTGGACCTCGTTTCCGGACAAGTACAACGACCTCATCAGCGGGTTCACGAGCATCCGCTTCCACACCGGGGTTGGCTACACGCTCCGCGGGTCCTGGGGCCGGTTTTTCGTCCATACCGGCCTGGACCTCCAGTACCTGACGAACTTCGCCTCCTCGACCGATCCTTCCTGCAAGATTGGCGCCTGGACCAACAACCCGGAGTTCTGCAACCCCGCTCACATCGAGCGGCTGCCGTACCGGTTCCTGGGCGGCGCGGGCGTGGCCGTCGGCGTGGACGTGATCCTCGTCGGTCCGATCTACGTCACGTTCAAGCTCGGGGCCACCACCTACTTTTTCCCGGCCGGCCCCGCCTCCCCCCTCAACTTCCCCCTAGTCGGCGAGGCGGGCCTGGGGTATGCTTTCTTCTGACCGGGTCGGGGGAGTCGGTCCGTGGCGGGGGGAGTCAAGACGTGCCATTCGTGCGGTTTCTCGTATCCCATGGGGATGCGCGACTGCGCCCGGTGCGGGCGTCTGCTCGTGATCCGGGCCGGCACGGTCCTGGCGGACCGGTTCACGGTCAAGGACCTCGTCGCGACCGGGGGGATGTCCCAGATCTACCTGGCGCGCCAGCATGGAATCAACCGGGAGGTCGCCCTCAAGGTCGTGCCGCCGTCCGAGTCCGGAGGAACGGAGGCCGCGGAGGCCCTGCTCAACGAGGCATTCCTCGCAGGGCACGTCACGCACCCGCACATCGTGTCCGTCTTCGACCACGGGACCTTCGAGGGCGGACATCGGTACCTGGCGATGGAATTCTTGCGGGGCCGGACGATCGGCCAGGCCCTGGCCCAGGAAGGTCCGATCTCGCCCGTGGCGACGACCAGGCTCTTGATCGAGGTCTGCGAGGCCCTCGCGGTCCTGCATGACGCGGGGCTCGTGCACCGCGACCTCAAGCCGTCCAACATCTTCCTGGTCGCCATGGAAGGCGGGCGGGACTTCGTCAAGTTGCTCGATTTCGGGCTCGTGACCGTGGCCCGCCCTTCGTGGTTCTTTCCGCGGGGTCGCGGTCGGACCGGTACCCCGCTCTACATGAGTCCGGAGCAGATCCGCGGCGACCCCGTGGACGTCCGGTCCGACCTCTACTCGCTGGGGGCCATCGCCTACGAGATGCTGGTCGGGAGGCCCGTCTTCCCGGGTCTCGACCCCTTCGAGGAGCACCTGAAGGCCGTCCCGACCCCGATCAGCATCGCGGCGCCGGCGGTCCGGGTCCCCCGGGCGCTCGATGACCTGATCCTGCGGCTCCTGTCCAAGGACCCGAGGCATCGGCCCCGTCACGCGGGGGAAGTGCTCGATAGACTTCGCCGTCTTCTCCCGAGCGGATTCCGCGCGCCGAGCGGCGGGCGCGAGGCCGCCCCGAACGCGGGGCGCGAAGATGCGGCCTTTCCCGCGACCAGGGGCGTGCGCCTGCGTGACCCGGACTTCGTCGGCCGCGAGCGTGAACGCAGGCTCTTCGATGAGGCGTTGGAACGCGCCCGCGCGGGCGAGGGCTCGGTCCTGTGGTTCCTCGGGGAACGCGGCTCGGGCAAGTCCACGCTCGGGAGGCACCTCCTGGATCGCGCCGCGAGCGCTGGATTCCGGACCGCCTCGTGTCCCCCCGCCGTGCACGGACCGATCCTCGGGACCTGGCGGCCCGTGGTCACCGGTCTGCTGGGCCTTCAGGACCCGACCCACGACGAGGTCCGCGCGGCCGTGGCTCGCCGCCTCGGCATTCCGGAAGACGACGCCGTCGCGGAGGGGGTCGCGGACGCCGTGGCCCCGGGTGCGGCCATCCGCGAGCGCCTGCTGCAGGACCGCGAGGTGTTCGTGGGATTTCTCCAGGCCGCGATCGAGGGGTTCCTGCGCCGCTTCGCGGGAACCGAACCCTTCGTGGTCTTCCTGGACGATCTCCACCTGGCCGACCCGGACAGCGCCGCGTTGCTGGAACGCCTGGCCCGGGGCCTGCGGACCCAGGCCGCGCCCATCGTGATCGTGGCCGCGTCGGTGCCCCTCCCGCGGTCGCCGGGCGGCGAACTGAAGATGACCCACCGCGCCCTCGCCACGGTCCGGATCGAGGGGGTCTCGTGTCCCATGAGCCGCCTCGCGGACGTCGAGGTCGCGTCCCTCCTCGACTCGATGGCCCCGGTCGAGTGCTCGCCCGCCGTGCGGCGCCTGATCCGGAAGGCCGCGGGCGGCAACCCCCTGTTCGCCGTGCAGATGTTCCGGCACCTCGCGACCCGGGGCGCCGTGACCATCGCGCAGAACCAGGTGCGACTCGTCGCGGGCGCGGACACCTCGGTCCCCGAGGTCCTGAGCGAACTGATCAAGGCCCGTCTGGACGAGCTGCGGCAGTCCCTGCCGGACGGGGCCGGGGCCGAGGAGGTTCTGACCCGGATCGTCCTGCTCGGGCCCTGGGCCTCGGCGCGCAACGTGTGGGACCTGCTCGACCGCGAGGGCCGGCATGACCTGCGGGACGCCCTGGACGTCCTCGTGGACCGGCTCGTGGCCGAGGGGTTCGTGAAGCGCGTCCCCTGGGGCGGGGATGACGTGTTCGTCCCGTCCCACCCCCTGTTCGCGGAGGTGATCCGCGAGCGTCCCAAGGACTCCGCCGGGCTTCGCCTGAGGCTCCTGACGGCGCAGGTCCTGGAGGAGGCCTACGCGGACCATCTGGCTTCCGTGGCCGACGAGGTCGGGAACCTGTACCGGGAGGCGGGATACCGGGATCGGGCCGCGGACTACCTGATCATGGCCGCGGACGCGGCCTTCGAGGATTGCCATCACGCGGAGGCTGCAACCCAGTATCTTCGGGCCGAGGAATGCTTGAAGGAGGTCGCGACACCCGAAGACGAGCGACTGGGTCGGGTGATCCTGGCCCTCGCGGAACTGCGCTTCGTGGAGGGGCAGTACCGTGAGGCCGAACACAGGCTCCAGTCCCTCTTCCGTTTCCGGGGCTTCGCCAGCGGGACGGTCGGGCGCCTCCAGGTGCTGGAGTGGCAGGCCCGGGTGGCCGAGGCGACTCACGACAGAGACCGTGCATTGGTCGTCTGCTCGGAGCTGGTCAAGGCCGGAGAGAAGGTCGGGGACCGACATCGCGTGGCTCGGGGCCTGCTCATCGCGGCGAGCGTACGCATGGACCAGGGCGACAACGCGGAGGCCGCCCGCCTGATAGACCGGGCCGAGGAACTCGTGCGCGAGGACATGGGCTCGGAGACCATGGGGCGGGTCCACCTGGCCCGGGCTCGCCTCTACAACAAGATCGGGACCTCGGAGCAGTGCTTCGAGGTTTTGAAGAAGGCTCTGGACATCTTGAGCGGGCCCAGGAACTTCCTCGACCGGGCCGAGGCCCTCTTCTTCCAGGGGGCGAGGCTCGTGACGCTCGAGCGCCGGGCCGAGGCCGTCGAGGTCTTCCGGGAAGGCGTGGCCCTGTGCGAGGCAACGGGGTTCGCGCGGGGGCTCGCGGGTCACCTCGCGAACCTCGGGACGTCGCTCGGGCACCTGGGACAGGTGGAGGAGGGGCGCGAGGCCGTCCGCCAGTCGCTCGAAATCCGGGAGAAGATGGGAGACCGTCGCGGGGTCGCCCACTCCCTGACCGCCCTGGCGGACCTCGCGCTTCTCGATCGGGATTACCGGACGGCCCTGGACCTGTCCAGCAAGGCCCTGGCCATCTGCCGGGAGTACGGGTACGTGATCGGCGAGCGGGTCGCGCTCGCGAACCTGGGGCAGGCGGCCGAAGGGCTCGAAGACCTGGACGCAGCGGAACGGTACTATCGAGAATGCCTCGCGACCACGCGGAAGGACCGGTGCGTGGAGCCGAGCATCCCGAAGGCCCACGAAGGCCTCGCCCAGGTCCTGGAACGCAAGGGAGAGGCGGGGGAGGCCCTGCGCCATCGCCTCGCGGCTTTGGATCTGTACGACCGGGTCGAGCGCGACGAGGACGCCACGCGGGTCCGGGCGGCCCTTGGGCTCGCGAGGCACGACGGGGTCTGATTCCCGCGGACCGAAAAAAAACAGTTGAAATTCGAAACGACGGGTTGCATCATTTTCGTGTCTCGCATCGGAGGGAGATCATCATGTCGTATCCCCATGTCCAGATCATCGGGTCCGCGGGCGGCACCATCGCCCCGGGGGACGGGTTCGAGCTCGTGATCCCGGCGGGGATGTTCTCGTCGAATGCCCGCATCGTGATCGAGGCCCCCGCGGCGCCCGGCTCCTCGCCCCCGAACCGGACCGCCGCGGGGAACGCCTATCACGTGACGCAGACGCAAGGGCCCGCCCCGGGCGGTTCCTCGCGCTTCCTGGTCCGGGTTCCGTTCTCGAGCACCTTCTCGCGGTACCGGAGCCAGTTGAATGTCCACCAGAACGTGAATACCGAGGACCCCACCGGCTGGATCCCGGCCCCGGAGCGCGTGGACGAGGGAACCCCGGGCGTGATGGGCGGTCGGTTCAACCCGGCGAACTTCCTGGGGTACCACTGCGTCTTCAAGGGGTGAGGCGAGGGACGTTCGCGGGGGGAGTGGTCGGTCCGTCATCGGGAGAGGAGCGCGTCCCGGGCCTTCTCGGCGCGCGAGCGCACGTCCGGGTCCTGCTCCATCCGGAGCACCTCGTTCAGGAAGTCCACGGCCTCGCGCCGCCCGAGCGTGACCAGGGCATCGAGGGCGAGTCCGCGCACCGCGGGGTCAGTATCGAACACGGCCTTCTCGATCCCCTCGAGGGCGTCCTTCTCCTTCGTCGAGGCCAGGGCCTGAATCGCGGCGACCTTGACGTCGCGGTCCGGGTCAATGACCAGGGCTGACAACGCCACAATGGCGCGGCGCTCGTGGACCTGCCGCACCACCTCGATGACCGCGATCTGGACGGCCGGGTCCTGGACGTACAGGAGGCTCGTCAGGAAGTCGAGGTCCCGCGCGGCCTCGCCGGGGCCCAGGAGGTCCAGGTAGGCCCGCACGGCGCCTCGGCGGATGTCCGGGTTCCCGTGGGAGCACAGGAGTCGCAGGGGCTCGCGCGCGGCCGTGAGTCTCCGGGCCGCCACCCCCTGGACCCCCGCGAGCACGACCGCGTCCGATTCATCCGACAGGGCCCGGACCAGGACCTCCTGGGCACCCGGGTCCCTGGAACGCGAGGCGGCCACCACGGCGGCGGCCCGGATCTCGGGGTCCGGGTCCCGCGACAGTCCCACGACCGAGGCATTCACGCGCTCGTCCGGGACCCGGGCCAGGGCATAGACCGCGGCGCGTCGCACGCCCGGATCCGGGTCCTGGAGGCGCGCCTGGAGCACGGCCAGGGCCCGCGTGGGCGGCGGGGCGTCCCGCAGCGCGTCCCCGAAGGCCTTCATCGCCAGCCGTCGGATGGTCGGGTCCGGCCCCTCCATCAGGGACAGGAGGGCGTCGGTCGTCTGACCGGACAGGATGCGAATCGCGGCCGCCTCGACCACGGCGCGCTCCGCGTCGGTGCGGGGAGAGCCTAGGAGCGGGGCCAGACTGACCGGGTTCTGGTAGGTCACGATGGCCTCGACCGCGGCCGCCCGCACGGTCGCCTCAGGCCGGAGGAGCGCCCGGTACAGGACCGGCAGGCCGTCGTCGGGCCGGGTGTCCGCGATCCGGCGCACCGCGGCGGTCGCACCCGCCTCGGAGCCCGCTTCCACGAGCCAGGTCCACGCGTTCCTCCGCTCCGAGGCGTCGGGGGACGCGGCGAGTTCCAGGGCGAAGGACTCGCGCGTGTCGCGGTCCAGGCGGTCGTCCTGTAGGGCCCGGGCCATCATCGCCGTGGCCCCCATCTGGACGAGCCCCTCGCGCGCGAGGTCCCGGACCTGGGTCGAGCGGTGAGAGAGGCACTGGTACAGGCCGGGGGCCACGGCCGGGTTGCGGGACTCCACCAGGCGCGCGATGGCGGCGAGGACGACCTCGTCGGAGGGGTCCGCAAGCCGGTCCATCTCGATGAGGATGTCGTAGCGCTTGATGCCGCGCTCGGACAGGATGCGCGCGGCGGCGAGTTTCACGGCGGGGTCCGCGTCGGACTCGACGACCTGGACCAAGCGGCGCGTCACGTCGTCGCCCTTCTCCGGTTGCAGGAGTTTCAGGACCGCGAGCCGGACCGCCGGCGACGGGTCGTCGAGGAGGGGCAGCAGACGCTCGGCCTTGCGGGCCACGTTGAGCGCCGGGAAGGCCGCCAGGACCGCGAGTTTCACGCGATCGTCACCCCGGACCAGGCCCCCGAGGACCCGTTCCATGACGTCCGCGTCCCCGCGGTCCAGTTTCTGGTAAAAGAGATCCGCGGGCATGGCCTCCAGGGCCGACAGCCAGATGATCGCGTGGGCGTATCGGCGCGGGGGGAGGGCCTCGTGGTACGGCACGGCGAGGAGGAAGACCGGATAGCGCAAGACCGTCGCGTCGAGCGGGGTCTGGCGCAGGGCCGGAGCGCGAACCACGGATACGCCGAGCCCCCGCAGGGTATGGAAGACCTCCTCGGCCACGAGCGCGTGGGAACCCGGGACGGCCGGGTCGAGGTTCAGCGTGGCCCGAAGGCCGCCTCCCGGCGCGGAATCGAGCAGGAGCGTGGCCTTCCCGTACTCGGCCGGGTGGGAGCCCTTCAGGGCGTCGAAGGCCCGCAGGATCGAGTCCTCGGGGTGGCCCGCGTCGTATCCCTGGAACGGTTCCGGGACCAGGACCGTCTCGGACCCCGTGCCGCGGACCACCTGGACCGCGCGATAGACCACCGCGGTCGCGTCGCCGTCGCGGCCCACGGCCGTGAGCGGCCAGGCCAGAAGCCACCCGACGAGAAGCGCTCCCCACCTCATGTCGTCACCTCCCCAATCGGGTCTCCCGCGGCTCGCCGCGGGGCAACGGATTGTATCATCCCCTCATCCGTCGGCAGCGCACGTGGCGTCTCCTTGACACGGCGGGCGTTTCCACACTAGGGTTGCGGCCGGACCCTTTGCGGCTCATGGCGGGATGAACCGACACCCCGGTCCCGGCGGCAAAGCCGGGTGGATCGCGTTCGCGGTCCTGCTCATCGTTCCCACGGTCCTTTCGGCCAGGACCCCCGGGGCATCGTCCCGCGCCCTGGGCATGGGGGACGCCGTGCGCGCCGTGGGGCTCGGGACGGCCGGCCTCTACTTCAATCCCGCGTGCCTGTCCCAGATTCGACAGTACGCGATCGACACCGGGTACGGGTATCAGGGGGACGGCAAGGTCCACGATTTCCATGTGTCGGTCGCGGATTCGCAGACGAATGCGGAGGTCGCTGCCGGCCTCGGCTACACGTATAGCCAGTCGAATCTGGAGGGGGCCCGGTTCAAGGGACACGACATCCGGGCCGCGGTCTCGACGGCCTTCGGGAACGAGGCCCTGCGCTTCGGGTTCGGGGCGGGGTTTCGTTACCTGAAGGTGACGGGGCAGCGGGACCCGGTCACCATGGCGTCGCTGGACGTGGGGGCATTCCTGTCCGTCCAGGGTCTGTTCCACGTGGGCGTGTCCGGCCAGAACCTCGTGACCCGGAGCGCGGTCCACGCGCCGAAGTTGCTGGGGGTCGGGGCGGCGCTGACCGTGTCCAGCGTCACGGTCGCCGGCGAGGCCACGCTCGACTTCGATTCGCGGGATTCCACGAAGGCGAGTCCAGGGTTTGGGATCGAGTACGTGGCTTTCGGGGCGCTCGCGGTGCGGGCGGGGTTCTACTGGGATCGGGTGGTCGTTCCGGATCAGAAGCGGGTCTCGGGGGGGCTCGGCTACGTCTCGCAGTACGTCGGCGTGGACGTAGGATATGCCCACGACGTCCAGCGCGCCGGGAACTGGATGATCGAGTCGTCCGTGCGCGTCTTCTTGCCGTAGCGGTTGCGGATACGTTAGACTTTCTACGATCTTTGAAGGCGTTCCGCTCGAGGGAAGGAGGTCGCCATGACGAGGACGCTCGGGATGACCGCGTGGTCCTGGACCCTGGCCCTGGCCGTGGCCTGCGGGGGTGGAGGTACGAAGGCCCCCCCCGACTATGGACAGCCGGACACCGGAGACGACGTGGCGGTTTCTGATGAGGGGGTGGTGGGACCGGACGGTGAGGATGCCCCCGACGTCCCCGCGGCGCCCGATGACGTTTTCGTGGCGCCCGACGACCCCGGATCGCTTTCCGACGACGCCGCGCCCCCGGCGGACGAGGGCGTTAGCGGTCCGGACGACACGGGCGCGGACACCCCGGACGGGGGCGAGGTCGCCCAGCCCGAGTGTCCCTGCCAGGAAAAGCCGGTGGCGTGGGTTTGCGGGATCGATGGCCAGGACTACGTGAACGACCAGTGCGCGAAGTGCGCGCTGTGCAAGGACGACCCGGTGACGTGCGTGGGGTGCACTGGCGACAAGGCCTGCGACCCCACGGACCCGCTCGGACCGGACGGCTGGATCAAACAGAAGGAGAAATGCGCGGTCTGCATTTGCGAGGATCGAGCGGAGTGCGAGCGCCTGTTTCTCGAGTACCCCTGCGGCCCGTTGTGCGACCTCTCCGGGCAGACCTGGCCGACCCCGTGCGAGATGAAGATGGGCTACGGGTGCAGTCCGGATTACGACGAGAACATCGAGTACTTCGGGGCCTGCGAGGGTCCGCCGTGCGAACCGTGCGAGGGCCTGCCCGAGGACCCGGTCTGCGGGACCGACGGTCAGACCTACGTCAATTATTGCGCATTGAATAACTGTCCAGAAAGCGTCGGGGTCGCCCTGGACTACCTTGGCCACTGCCTGAACGCGCAGTTTTGTGGTCAGTGCGCGGCGCAAGCCAAGGAGGCCGTCTGCGGGGACGACGGCGTGACCTACGCGAACGAGTGCGCGGCCGTCACGTGCCTGGGGCACCAGGTCGCCTATCTTGGCCCCTGCTGCGTGGACTGTCCGCCGGACGGCCCGGGGGTCTGCGGGGCGGACTTCGAGACCTACCCGAACGAGTGCGTCCTGATCTGCCTCGGGATCGCCAAGAAGTACGACGGACCCTGCACCTGCGAGTGTGACGTGACCGGTCCAGAGGTGTGCGGGAGCGACGGCAAGACCCATCCCAACGAATGCTGGCTCGACTGCCTGGGCTTGACGAAACTTTACGACGGACCTTGCCAGGGCGAGTGCCCCATGTGCGG
>JBBIPO010000030.1:0-6833 GCA_037442805.1 Deltaproteobacteria bacterium | reverse complement strand
CTGGACGGCGAGCTTTCCCAGGGGACGCGGCTTCCCAACGAGACCGTGCTCGCCTGCCTGTGGTTGAGGATTCACTAGGACGCATATTTTCTGGGCTACTGCGGCTTGTGCGCCAAGGACGTCACGGCCGTCTGCGGCATGGACAACAAGACATACCCGAACGAGTGCTGGCTCGGATGCAAGCAGGCGACCCTGAAGAACCAGGGCGTCTGCTCCGGGTGCCAGGCCATCTGCGGCACCCCGGAAAACCCGACGGGCGGCGTGGTCCCGGCGTGCGGCCCGGACGGCGTGACGTACCCGAACGCCTGCTTCGCGACGAAGTGCGTCGGGTACCCGGAAGGCCAGGTGACGGCCGGGCCGTGTCCGTGAACGCCCGGGTTTTCCGGGTCCCGTGACCCCCGCGTTCCGCGCGGATGACAAGGCTGGGGTTGCACCCGGCAGTCGAGAGGCGCACTGCGCGCGCGGGACCGTGTCCGTGTCGGTGGCCGTGACTGTGTCTGTGACCGCCACGGAGTCCCTGCCGGACCCCGGACCCCGGATCCCGGACCCCGGTTCCCGTGGCGACGCGAGCGCCTGATCGCGTACGGCCGCGCGAGCGCCTGCTCGCGCGAGGCCGCGCGGGCGCCGCCCGCGCCAGAGCGCGACCGTGGACCGTGACCGTGTCAGAGTCCGTGTCCGCCAAGGAATCGCAGCCGGTCCCTTGCCCTGGCGGAAAGCGACTGACCGCCTTGACACCCTCGTGCCCCCGTGCCATAAGAGCCCCGTACCTTCGCCTCGCAGGTGGGCAGGGGTGGTCCCCTGCCCGAGAGGGAAGCGGGTGGAAATCCCGCGCGGTCCCGCCACTGTGAGGGGACGCGGTCGCGAGCGGCCGCACGTCCGTCCAAGGGCCACTGGCGCGAGCCGGGAAGGCGGACGGACGCGAGCCCCGAGCCAGGAAACCTGCCTGCGAGGAGGCATGACGCCCTTCGAGGCAAAGAGGCGGAATGCGCGTTTCCTCCCACCGACTCCGGTTTTGCGCCATTCTCGCGTGGCGGCTTGCCCTCGCCGGGGGTGTCGTTCCCCCGCCGGTCCTGGCCCAGGAGGTGATCGACGTCCCCCCGATTGCCGTCGAGGACGACCCCGGGAGGGCGGAGAAGCCCGATGAGGCGAACTCGCTCGAGACCGACCCCGCCGCGCTCGACGCCCCCACCGGTCCGATCCGCGATGCCTCGCTGGCTCCTTCCGTCCAGGTCCGCGAATCCGGCGGACCCGGTCAGCCCGTCACGCTCCAGGTCCGGGGCAGTGACCCGGCCTCGACGCTGTCGGCCCTGGACGGAGTCCCCCTGAACTCCCCGTTCCTCGGGGGGGCGGACCTGTCGGGCCTCTCGCTCCTGCCGCTCGAAGCCGTAACCATCACCCGGGGCGGGCAGTCCGCGACCTGGGGCTCCGGCGCGGTCGGCGGGGTCCTCCAGGCCACCCTCCCGTCCCCGCTCGACGACCCGCAAACGCGCCTGTCGCTGACCGCGGGCTCCTTCGGCACGACCCGGATGAAGGTGGCGCTCGCCCAGCGCGAGGGACCGCTCGCCGGGATGGTCGCGCTCGGGCTTCTGGCATCGGCCGGGGAATTCCCCTTCACGGACACGAACGGTCGCCGCCGGACCCGGACGCACAACGCGGCGTCCGCGTTGGACGGTCTGGGCAAGTTCGAGGCCGGATGGGCCGGCGGCCGCCATCGCGCGACCCTGCTGGTCGAGGGGTTTCGCGACGACCGCGAGGTGCCGGGCCTCGAACAATTCCCTTCCGAGACCGCGCGGCAGCAGGACACGAGGGTGATCGTCTCGGGGCGCTGGGAGGGGCCTCCCCTCCTCGCCCGCCACGGCCGCGCCGGAGCGCACCTGTACGTCCGCCGCCTCGGGTTCGCCTTCCAGGACCCCTCCCCCCCGATGGGGCCCGCGATCCACGCTCGCCTGGTCGCCTGGGAGGTCTCCGGGGAGGGATCGGGTGAGGAGGCGGTCTCGCGGTGGTGGCGCATCCCGTGGTCCGTCGGGGTCACGCACACGCGCGGTGCGGTCACCCGACCCGACCAGCCGGTCCGGTCCCCGGTCCGGTCCTCGGTGGCCGGCCGGTGCGGCGTCGCCGTGGGCTCGGACCAGGCTCCCTTCCGCGGCGAGGCCGCGGTGCGAGTCGAGTGGGACGAGGGCTTCGGCGTCACGGTCCTGCCCCGCGTCGAGGCCCGCGTGTCGCCCTGGCCCATCGTTACCCTATACGCGAGCGCCGGTCGCTCGTTCCGCCTCCCCACCTTCGAGGAACTCCATTTCAACGCGGGCTTCGTCCAGGGAAACCCCGACCTCTTGCCCGAGGACGCCTGGACGTGGGACGCGGGCGTCTCGCTGTCCTCGCCCGGCCAGGGCGCGATGCTGCGCGCGGCCTTCTTCGAAAACCGCGTGCCGAACCTAATCCTGTTCCTCCCGCGCTCCGCCTTCCTGATCCGGGCCGAGAACTCCGGCTCGGCGCTTCTGCGCGGAGTGGAGGTCGAGGGGACGGTCCGGCTCGGCCCGGTGGGGGTCCGGGCGACCTATACCTTCTTGGAGGCCCGCTTCCGGGGGGGACGGACCATGCCTCACCGTCCCCGGCACACGGTCGCGGGCGAGGTCTCCTTCGAGAAGGGGGGCGTTCGGGCCCAGGTCCGTGGCCGCGGGCAGTCCGCCTTCTACCTGGACCGTTACGAGTCGTTGACCGAGGAGGGCCGCCTCTTCGTGGACGCGCGGGTCGAGTGGAGCCCCATCCCCGAGGTGGCCCTGGCTCTCGACGTCCACAACGTCCTGGACAGGCGCGGCGCCGTGGACTCGCTCCAGTCTCCCTTGCCGGGGAGGGCGTTCTACGGGTCGCTTCGGGTGTCTCTCTAGAAAGGAGGTTCCTATGTTTCGTCGTCTCGTCGGTGTCTTGATCGTCCTGGTCCTCGCGGGGTGCGAGACCGAGAAAAGCCAGCCCTTCCCGGATTCCGGTCTGGCGGGGGGCGACGTGCCGGGTGCGTCCGATGTGAGTCCGGACGCCGTGGCCTCCCCGCCGACCTTCGCCGCGCCGGAGGGGGTGGCGGTGGTGGGGGGCTACGCCTTCGTCGCGAACGCGGCGTATCGCTTCGGCGACAATGGAACTGTCTTCGACGAAGGGTTCGTGACCGTGGTCCGGCTGAACGACTTCCAGGTGGTGAACCGCATCCCGACCACGGCGAAGAATCCCCAGGTCGTCGTCGCCTCGGGCGGCCAGGTGGTAGTCCTGTGCTCGGGCGAGACCACCTGGGACCAGACCGCCGGCGTGATCCGGCCCGTGTCGGACGGCGCGGTGGAGGTCCTGGAGGTAAGCAGCGCCGCCACGGCCACGGCCCCGACCCGGGTCATCCCCCTGCCCGTCGCGGGGTCCGGGTCCCTGATCGGCTATCCGTCGTCGCTCGTCGTGACCCCGGACGGCCGGGTCGCCTATGCCGGGAGCGGCACCACCGCGGCGGTGTTCAAGGTGGACCTCCAGACCGGTCAGGTCCTGCGCGGGTCGGACAACCCCATCACCCTCGGGGACCTTGCGGTCCAGGACTCCCTGACCGTGGAGAACGGCCCTCCTGACATCCTGTTCGTGGGGTCCTTCAACCGGGACCTCGTGTTCGCGCTCGACACCGGGAGCGACGCGCCGGCCGCGGCGCCCTTCCAGCAGATGGACGCGGGCAAGACCGCGGACATGGACGGGGTCCTGGACCTCGCGTATCGTTCGCAGGGCACGCCGGACCTGTTCGTCCTGCTCGGGCTCGCGAACGCGGTCCAGTCCGTGACGACCGTGCAGGGACAAGCCTCAGTGAAGACCCTCGCCACGACCGGCCTGTACCCGAACCGCATCGCCCTGTGGGGAGGGACCCTGCTCATCCTGAACTCCGGGGACAACAACGTGACCGCCGTGGACATCGCGACCAGACAGGACCTGGGGGCCGTGGCGGTCTTCCCAGCAGGCGCGAACCCTTACGACATGGCCGTGGCCGAGTGGGGTGGCCGCACCATGCTGTACGTGACCGGGCTCGTTTCCAACACCCTGTACGAGGTGGACCTCCAGGCGAAGACCGTGACGCGACAGGTGCCGTGAGGACCCCGATGCGCGCGTCCCTCCTCGCGGCCGTCGCGGTCCCCCTGGCCGCGGCGTGCCGCGCCCCCTCGCCCTCGCGCCCCGAGGCCCCCTCCCCCCGCATCGTGTCCCTCCTGCCCAACGCCACGGAGACCCTGTTCGCCCTGGGGCTTGGGGACCACGTGGTCGGGGCCACGCGCTACTGCGACCGTCCGGAGGCCGCCCGTCGCGTCCCCCGGGTCGGGGGGATCCTCGACGTCTCGATCGAGACGGTCATCGCGGCCCGGCCGGACCTCGTGATCGGGTCCCCGTCCGTGCTGCGGGGCCACCTGGCCGAGACCCTCGAGCGCCTGGGTGCCCGCCTCCTCCCCCTGACCTTCGAGTCCCCCGAGCAGGTCCTGGCGGGGATCCGCACCATCGGGGTCGCCACGGGTCGCAAGGCCGAGGCCGAGTCCCTCGCGGCCCGCGTCGAGGCCGACCTCGCCGCCTTGCAGGGCCGCGCCACCCGGGACCCCCCGATCCGCGTCCTGTTTGTCGTGGGCCGCTCCCCACTGGTCGTGGCGGGTCCGGGGTCGTTCCTCGGGGACCTCCTGAACCGGATGGGGGTCCACAACGTGGTCCCCGCGTCCGCGGTCGCGTTCCCCACCTGGTCCCTCGAACAGGTCCTGCGCGCGGACCCGGACGTGGTGGTCAACGGCGCGGTCGAGGCCGGGGACCTCGCCGCGGACCTGGCCTCGGCGGGGTTGCCGGCCGCCCGGCGCGGGCGCGTGATCCGCATCCCCGACGAGGCCGTGATCCGCCCCGGTCCCGAGGTCGCGCGGGCCGCGCTCGCCCTGGCCGATGCCGTGGTCCACGTTGTGGAGGCCCCATGATGGCCCGTGTCCGGGCACCCTCCCTGGTCGTCCTCGGGGGGATGGTCCTGCTCCTCGCGGCTGTCATGGCCCTGTCGCTGGCGTTCGGGGCCGCGCCCCTGGACCTGGCCGGGGCCCTGCGCGGCGACGCCCCGCGCGACCTGGCAGTCCTCGTGCACGAGCGCCTTCCGCGGACGGTCCTGGCCGCCCTGGTGGGCGCCGCGTTGTCGGCCTCCGGCCTCGCGTTCCAGGCGGTCCTCGCGAACCCCCTGGCTGACCCGTACATCATCGGCGTGGCCGGGGGTGCGGCCATCGGGGGAACCCTCGCCATCCTGTTCCCCCTGGCCCTCGGGTGGGTCGGCACCTCGGCCTCGGCCTTCGCGTTCGCGCTCGGGGCCATCGCGCTCACGTACCGGCTCTCGCGCGACCGGGTGGGCCGGGTGCGCGCCTACGAGGTCCTGCTGATCGGGGTGGTGTTCAACGCCTTCGCCTCCGCGGTCATCATGTTCCTGAAGGCCGTGGTCCGGGCCGAGAAGGCCCAGGAGATGCTCCTGTGGCTCATGGGGACCCTGTCCTCGGACGTGCGCGGGTGGGACGCGATCGGCGGGACCGGCCTGATCGTCGCGCTGGCCCTCCTCGGGCTCCTGCGCCTCGCCCCCGCGCTCAACGCCCTGTCGCTCGGCGAGGAGGACGCGGCCTCGGTCGGGGTGGACCCCGCGCGCACCACACAGGCCGTGTTCCTGGCTGGGTCCCTGCTCGTGGCGGCCGCGGTGTCGGTGGCCGGGCTCATCGGGTTCGTGGGGCTCATCGTCCCCCACGCGGCGCGCCTCCTCGTGGGGAGCGACCACCGCCGGGCCCTGCCCGCGTGCGCGGTGGGCGGGGCCGCGTTCCTGGTCGCCGCGGACCTCGGGACCCGGGTCCTGTTCCCCGTGTTCCAGACGGAGGCCCCGGTCGGGGTCCTGACCGCCCTGGTGGGCGGGCCGGTCTTCGTGTGGGTCCTGAAGCGCGGGTCCGGCGCGACGGGACGGACGTGACGCGGGTGGCGCGATGGACCGCGACCGCTTCCTGATCGAGATGCGCGGCGTCCGGTTCCGCTACCCCGGGGCCTCGCGCCTCGCCCTGGACGGGGTGGACCTCGCCGTCGGCCCCGGCGAGGTGTTCGGGCTCCTCGGGCCGAACGGGGCCGGCAAGACGACGCTCCTGCGCCTCGCGGCCGGGCTGATCGCGCCGACCGAGGGGGACGTCCGCCTCCTCGGGGATTCCCCGGCGTCCCTGCGCCGCCGCGAGGCCGCCCGCCGCGCCGCCTACGTCCCCGCGTCCCTCCACGTGCCCCTCCCGATGACAGTGCGGGAGTTCGTGGCCCTGGGTCGGCTGCCCCACCTGCGCGGCCTGTTCGAGTCCCGCGCCGACCGCGCGAGGGTCCGCGCCGCCCTGGACCTGGTCGAGGCCGCGGACCTGGCCGACCGCCTCTATGGCTCCCTGTCGTCCGGCGAGCAGAAGCGCGCGCTCGTGGCCCGAGCCCTGGCCCAGGAGCCGCGGGTCCTCCTCCTCGACGAGCCCACGGCCAACCTCGACATCGCCCACGGGGTGGCCCTGCTCGACCGCCTGCGCTCCCTGGCCCGCCGCGAGGGCCTCGCGGTCCTGGCCTCGATCCACGACCTGAACCTCGCCCTTCAGTTCTGCGACCGCCTGGCCCTCCTGCGCGAGGGGCGCATTCGGGCCCAGGGCGACCCGGAATCCGTGATGCGCTACCCGGTGGTCCGCGAGGTCTTTGGCTGCGACGTCTACATCGGCCGCAACGAACTGAACGGCCGCCTGTTCCTGGTCCCGCTCGCCCCCGAACGCCGCCCGACCTGACCCGCGCCAGGCGGTTGGCGTCGTCCCGTCGGAATTCGTAGC
>JBBIPO010000029.1:0-28268 GCA_037442805.1 Deltaproteobacteria bacterium | reverse complement strand
TGACCCCCTGAGACCTGCATGGCTGCTGTGTCAAACGACATCGCGGATTGCTCGATTCCGGTTCGCGACCGGCCCTGGAATTCTTCGAATCCGCCAATTATTCGGAGAGATTTCATCCGAATATCTTGACGGTGGGTTCAGACCCCGGACAATGAACATGGCACGCGAACCCGGAGGGAACCATGGGCGCTCGCGTCTCGGACCTGATCGCAGTCAAGGGGTCCCGGGTGGTGTCCATCGGGCCGGACGCAACGGTCTTCGAGGCCATCCGGACCATGGTGGACCACAACGTGGGGGCGCTGCTCGTGATGGCGGAGGACCGGATCGTCGGCATCATCACCGAGCGCGACTACCTGCGCCGTGTGGCGCTCGAGGGCCGCTCGTCAAGGACCACGGCGGTGCGCGAGATCATGACGCGCGACGTCGTGGTCGTCACCCCGGACCGCGACCTCGAGGAGGCGATGGCCGTGATGACGGAGCGCCGCGTCCGACACCTCCCGGTCCTGGACGGGGGGCGGCTCGCCGGGGTCATCTCCATCGGGGACGTGGTCAAGCACCTGTCTGCCGCGCGTCAGGCCGAGATCCAGTACCTTCGCGACTACATTGACGGGCGCTACCCGGCCTGACCGCTCTCAGGAAACCGTGGGCGTAGGCGTGGGCGTGGGCGTGGGCGATCCGCGGGCATGGCAACACTCGGGTCCGGGAGGTCAGAAGAAGAACTCGACGTTGGTGTGCAGGATGTCCACCGCCCCGTCGTAGCGCCCGTTCGCGGACGGCTGCTGGCGGCTGCGGGCCACCTCCTGCGTCGAGTAGTAGAAGTGGTTGTACCCGACGGTCAGGCGCAGGTGCTCCCATGGGACCAGCACCGCCCCGAGGCTCATCCCCACCTTGTCCCCGTCGTAGAGGGACGCCTCGAGGGTCTCGGGCGGGACCGGGCTCTGGTCCCACCCCGCGCCCGCGTACACGGTCAACCAGTCCCAGACCCGGACCTTGAACCCCCCGCGGACGATCCACGCGTCGTGATACGAGCGCGGCAACCGGAAGACCACCGGCCGTCCCGGGCCCAGGGCGTCCTCCACGCGCAGGACCTGTTCGTCGAAGAGCGACCAGTGGACCCACGAGACCCCGAGCCGCAGGCGGTCGCGCCGCACAAAGCCAGGACCCGCGCGATCCGGCCCCAATTTCCTCGCCCCATCGAGGACCCCGGTGCGGGAACGGCCCGTGTTCCGACTTCGGACGAAGCCTAACCGCCCCGAGGACACCCGTCAACCGCGACTTGACTTCGTGGACCTTCCCCATTCGAAGGGGGAGAATTCTGGAGATGCGATATGGAATACAACAGGTTGGAATGCAGGTGCCCATGACCGAACGCGTGCCCGCCCTCCGATCACGTCACTCCTTGAATTCGCCCACGCCCACGCCCACGGTGGGGAAGGTCCACGTCAACCGCGACTTGACTTCGGGGTGGCGATCGACTACGGTTCGACCGCCTTGTTTGAATCGGAGTACGAACGAATGGCCCATCACAAGCAGGCCCTCAAGAGGCAGCGCCAGAGCGAGCAGAGGCGGGCGCGCAACCAGGCCTTCAAGTCGCGCATGAAGACCTCCATCAAGAAGGCCCTGGCCGCCGCCGAGTCCGGGGACGCCACGGCGAAGATCGCGGCGTTTCGTCAGGCCGAATCCGAGGTCCGCCACGTGGCCCAGAAGGGCGTGATCCCCAAGAAGCGCGCGAGCCGCAAGGTCTCGCGCCTCGCCCGGCGCCTCCTGTCCGCGTGACGGGGTGGAACAGCCGTCAGGACGGGCCGTTGCGGACACCGGTGCGCGAATCTCCTGTTCCGCGTGAAACGTTTTCGCGTTTTCCACGATAGAGGGAATGGTAGGCCGGAGCGTCGGGACCGGGCCATGGACCGGTCCCGGCGCCACCGTTGGGTGGTGGAGGGCGCGTCGGCCGGGAGGCCCAGGCGCGGCGGGAGTGGTCTGCCGGATGGCCGGGAACGGTTGCGGGGCTCCGCTGGGGGGCCGGGGGGGAGGGTTGCCGGCAGTGCGCCCTCTTCCATGTAAGACGTTTTGATATATTTCCTTCTACGATATGACCTGCGGAAATCGGAGCGAAGGTGCCTCGCCGCCGCACCCGAGCCAGGGCAACACAGGCCGAAGATCGGCTACTGCACCTCGATCGGCTCACCCGGCGCGGAGGTCTTCGAGTCCGGGTCGTAGTAGAGCGACGCGCTCGAGTCGGGGGCCTGGACCTTCAGCGGGTACTTCGCCCGCAACTGGTACGTCAGCGTCAGGACCTCGCCGGGATCGATGTTCGCCACATAGACGAGGATCTGCTTCGCCGTCATCTCGAACTTCTCGATGACCCGGTCCTGCACCGCCTTCTCCAGGTCCGCCGTCAGCAGGTCGAAACCCGGCGGGATGCCCAGGTCCACCAGGACCATCGGCGCCGGCACGCCCGACACGTTCTGCACCGTCGCGGTCACCCCCACGATGTCGTCCACCGCCAGGTGGGTCTTGTCGTAGGCGACCTCGATGCGCAGCGGGCTGTCCGGGTTCCCGCCCGCGGACCCCGGCTCGAAGTGCGACCACACGACCTGGTACATCAGGGTCCCCTCGCCCTCGAACGACACGGCGACATGGTTGACGTCCGCCGGGCTCACCCAGTCCTTCAGTTCGAACTGGTGGAACACGTCCGAGTTGTCCGGCGAGACCGCGAGCGGGGGCAGCCCCGTCCCGTTGATCGTGACCTGCACCGTGCCAGCGGCCTCCTGGACCAGGGCGTCCAGCGACCCCACGAAGGCCTTCAGCGACAGGATCGTCGCGTGGGTCGTGCCCCAGTTGCCGAACGAGTCCTTCTTCGACGCCAGGAACGTGATCGCCTTGCCGACGAGGTCCGGGGCCTGGGCCGCCTTCAGCAGCGCCAGGACCGCGAGCGCCGTGGCCTCGATCGTGGTCCCGTCCCCGCCGCCGTAGTAGCAGTCCGCCTGGGACGTCCCGGCCTCCCACCAGGCCTTGTCACCCTCCTCGTGCACCTTGGCCACGAGGTCGTGCAGCACGCCCTGCGTCACCGAGTCGTACGGGGCGTACCCCGCGAGCGCGATCGCGCACAGGGCCAGGGCGTAGGTCGTCGTGATCTCGCCCGCGTGGGCCTTGACGTACCCGAAGGCCTTGTCCGCCGCCGTGCCCTTGTAGCCCGCCTCTCCGAACGCCCACAGCGCGAAGCAGGTGGTCATCAGGTCGTCGTAGCGCACGGTCGCGAACTCGCTGCCCTGGTCCTCGTGGAAGGACCCGTCCGCGGCCTGCTTCGAGGCCAGGAATTCGATGGTCCGGGGCACCACCGTCTCGTCAATCTCGTGGACCTTGCCGATGTCCGTGAACTCCATCACCCCCATCGCCGACAGGATGAGGTTCGCGGGGTTGGGGTCCCCGAACCACGTGAACCCCCCGCCCGTGCATTCGAAGGTCAGCAGTCGCTGGTAGCCCGCGTTGACATACTCGCGCGCCTTCAGTTCGATCTCGGGTGTGATCGTCCCCTGCTTCGTGATGTAATCCAGGACCAGGGCGTCCGGCCACAGGGTCGCGGTGGTCTGCTCGAAGCAGCCGCTCGGCATCTGGAGCAACGAATCCAGCCCTTCCACGGCCTGGGCCATGACCCCGGGATACACCTTGACCGTGATCGCCTCCGTGCCCGGAATGGCGGACATCGGGAACACCACGGTCCGCGAGACCTCGCCGGACAGTTTGCCCGAGTCGCTCCCGCGTACCTCGACCCCATCCGGCGTGACCTCGATCAGGCGCATCACCGCGTCCGACACCCCTCCGTTCCCCTTGGCCGTGACGGTCACGCCGTGCCAGCCGACCTGCTTCGCGCGCAACCCGATGCTGACCCCCTTGACCTCGGACGGACCCAGGGCCACGCTGGTCGTCGCGCTCCCCAGGATCTCCGCCCAGTCCCCGGCCGAGACCTCGAGGTCCACGACCTGCGGCTGGTCCAGGTAGTTGTAAACCGCGACCGGGAAGTGGACCTCGTCCCCGCGGGTCAGGGTCCTCGGCACGTCCAGGTCCACGAAGAAGTCCATGAAGACCGTCATCCCGGCCACCGCGGACCCGAGCCGCCCGTCCGCGCTGTTCGCGAGCGTGGTCAGGCGCCACTCGGTGATCGAGTCCGCCATCGTGAACTGGGCCACAGCCTGGCCGGACTCGTCCGTGATCAACACGGGATTGACGTACAGGGTCTCGGGGAAGAACTTCCGGACCTTGGGCTCCTCGGCCCCATGCGACTTGGGTTCCTCGGCCGGAGGCGCCCCCGCGTCCGCGGCCGCGCCGGGCCGGGGCGGTCCGGCCCCGTTGAACTCGCCGTCTTCCCACATCCGGCCCCAGACCTCCCACGTGCTGAACGTGGTCTTGAAGTCGTCCGCGGTCCCCGCCACCTCGTCCATGCCGAGGCCTTGCATCGTCACGGTCCACTGGTCCGTGTGCCCGAAGACATAGGCGTTCCCGAAGAAGTCCCAGAACCGGGGCTGCGCCTCGAGGAACCCCGGGATGTCCGACTCGGACATCTCCCCGGTCTGGAGCCGCGCGCGCAACTCCTCGAACACCCGCTCCTTCTCCTGCGCGTAGAACGGCTCGAGCGCCTTGCTCGCGTCGAGCAGGGCCTCGGTCCACGAGGACCCCGCCTGCACCACCCCGGGGTTGCCGAGCGCGGCGAACGCGACCTCGGCCTGGCGCTCCAGTTCCTTCTTCTGGCCCTCGTCCTCGGGCGTCGCGGTCACGATGGACGTGAGGTCAAAGCCCGCGTCGTGGATCTCGAACTTGGGCTGCTGGATGGCCTCCTCCAGTTCGAAGTAGGTCCTCAGGAGCCCGGGTTTCGCGTCCGACAGGGCATAGACCGCCTCGTCCACGACCTGCACCCCCAGCGCCGCGACCGCGGGAATCCCGTCCTGACCGCTCACCTGGAACGCGACCTTCGCCTCCTCGCCGGGCTTGTAGGGCGCCTTGTCCGGCGTGACGCGCACGGTCAGGGCGTCCGCCCCTTGCACGAACACCAGTTTCTCGTCGCGCACGATCTGCCCGGTGCGACCGAGGTAGTACGCCGAGAAGACGACGTCCCCCGCCATCTCCTGGTCCAGGTCCACCTCGATCAGGGTCCGGCCGTCCACGAGGTCCGCCGCTTCCTCCCGCGCGATCTGACCGTGCCGGATCACGTCGAGGTAGATGCGGTCCTTCGCGTCCGGGGCGAAGACCGTGACCGCCGCCGTCTCGCCCACCTGGTACAACGCCTTGTCCGTGCGCACCAGGACCGCCTCGCCCGAGGTCCCTGCCTTGAACGGGAAGGCGCGCGTCGCCTCGTGGCCCTGGCTGTCGCGGACCGAGACCTGGATCGTCACGCTCGGGGCCTCCGGGGCGTACTCGAAGACGCCGATCCCCGCCTCGTCCGTGTCGATCACGAACGCCTGGCCCGCGGCGTCCACCTCGACGTGGGCCGGGAGCGGCTTCCCCGACGGGTCCTCGACGAAGACGTAGAAGCGGTTCGGGACGCCTGGAACGATGCTCCCGCTCTCGGGGATCAGCACGACCGAGATGGCGTCCTGCGCCACGGTCAGCCCCGCCTCCTTCTCCACGACCTGGCCCGCGGTGTCCGTGACCTCCGCCACCACGCGCACGATGGCCTTGCCCTGTTCGAGCGACTGGCCGACCAGATAGTCCGGAAGTTGAACTTCAAACGGGAAAAGACCTTCCGGGTCCGTCTGGCCGCTCACGACCGCGAAGGGCGTGAACTCCACGTCGAACGTGTAGAACGTCAGTTTCACGTCCCCGCCGGCCACGGGCTTGCCGAAGAAGTAGCGCGCCGTCACGGTCCCTGTCACCTTCTCGCCCACCAGGTAGAAGGCCCGCTCCAGGGCGACCTCGACCTTGAACTTCGGGAGGGTGTAGCGGTCCACGGTCACGGCCTTCTCGGTCGCGGTCTCGCCCACGGTGGCCTTGACCTTGTAGGTCCCCATGTTGACCTCGGTGGCCAGGCGGAACCGCGCGAACGCGATCCCGTACGCGTTGGTCTTCCCCTTCTCCTTGAAGACCTTGTTCCCCTTGCCGTCGAAGACCTCGATCACGTAGTCCTTGTCCGCCTCCGGGTTCAGGTGGGGCTTGCGAAGGGCCAGCACGCGGATGTGCATGTCCTGGCCCGGCTGGTAGAGGGGCTTGTCCGTGGTCACCAAGACGCGCAGCATCCGCACGACCTCGGCGGACTGGGTGCAGGCCACGGGGTTTCCGCCCACCGGCGTCATCTTCGCTTCGAGCACCACCGACCCCGGCACGTCGAGCCTCAAGTTCGCGACTGCGGCCCCGAACGCGTCGGTCCGGACCGTGACTTCCCGCGCTGCCTCCCCGACCGTGGCGCGTATGGTGACGTCCTGGTTCGCGAACGGCTTGCCCGTGACCGCGTCCCGCGCGAAGACCTTCAGGCGCGTGTCCTCGCCCTCGTAGAACGTCTTGGGTCCCAGGAGCACGATTTCAGCGCGGGGCATGGCCACGAACAGCGAGCGCCGCCCCATGATCGAGCCCAGGGCCGTGTCGAGCCGGTAGCGGATGACGTGGACGGCCTGGACCTTCGCGTCGTCCGCGTGGTCCGGCGCCCCGTTCAGCGTGACCGTGACCGTGTCCGCTCCCGGCGCCGCCTGAAACGGCGCGATCATGCTGTGCTGACCCTTCCCGTCCAGGGACTCGACCACGACCGAGACCGCGCCCTTGACCTCGGCCGTTCCCTCGTTGTGCACCACGAACGACACGACCAGATTCCCGCCGCTCAGGGTCGCGCTGATGTCTGCCTCGTCGAGCGACAGCGGTCCCGCGACCTGGACCTCCGGCCCGTCGGGCGGCGTGGGTCCCGCCGCCTTGTCCGACCCGCATGCCACGAGGGCCGCGACCGCGAGGCACCCCATCGCAACGCGTGACAAACCTGTCCACTTCCATCCGTTCATGGTCCACCTCCTTACAGACTCCCAATCCATCTTACCACCCGGACCCTCCGGAGAGAGCGAGCGCCCGAATCCAGGATCGCGATCCGCGGACTGGATCACCCTGGGGACGCGAGCACCTGCTCGCATACGTCCCGATCTCGTCACCCAGTCCACGCCCACGCCTCCTCGGGAGGGTCTGGTTCTTCCCGGAACGCGCGCAAGGGTCGGGCCATGTGCGATTGCCAATGAAACCAAGCAGTTGCCGACTTTCGGATCCTCACGGGTTCCCTTCGACATGACACCGGTGTCAGGGTTTTCCGGGCACCTGGTTCCGGGTATCGTACCGACGAGGGTTCAGGTGGCTCTCCGCAGGGGAAGGCAGGACGCGAACGCGATGAAGATCCCGGAAATCGAGGCCCTCCGCGCGCGAATGGCGCAATCGTCGCTGCCCGCGGTCCTCGTGGCGACCGAGGACGCCGGCGTGCGCGAGGCCGTGGTCCAGGCCCTCGCGGACGACCTGAAGTCCCGCGACGCTACCTCGGTCGAGGTCGCTCGTTTCGAATTCGACAACGAGAGGGCCCGGGATGTTTACGAGCGCCTGGCGCAGATCGCGGGCCAGGCACCCCTGTTCGGCGACGCCGTCGTCGTCGTCGTGGACCATCGGGCGCCCGCGGTGGTCCCCGACGAGCTCAAGGCCTTCCTCCTCTCCCCGGCCCCGCATGTTCGCCTGGCGCTGTGGGCGGACCGCAAGGCCGAGAAATCAGGGCTGGCCCGCCTGGTCCGCGAGGCCGGGGGCGAGGTCGTGGCCCTCAAGGACCTGAAGGACCGGGAAGCGGCGCAGGTCGCGACCCAGAACGCCCAGGAGCGGGGACTCCGGTTGACCTCGCGGGCCGCGTCGGCCCTCGTGGACCTCGTGGGGACGGACCGGGGCGCGATCGTGTCGGCCATCGAAGCCCTGGCCCGGTACAAGGGCGGGTCGGGCGAGGTCGGGGAAGACGACCTCGTCGGCCTGGTTCGCCGCACGCGCAAGGACGTGCCCTGGGCCCTGGACGACGCCATCGCGGCGCGCGACCTCCGGCGGACCCTCAAGATCGTCCTGCGCCGGCTCCAGGATGACCCCAAACCCCTGCCCATCCTCCATTCCCTGGTCCGGGTGGTCCGCCGCATCCTCCAGGCCAAGGACCTCGTGACCCGCAAGGTCCCCGCCGAGGACGCCATGAAACGCCTCGGCATCCAGTGGCCGTTTCAGTGGGAGCGCCTGCGGGACGCCCAGGCGCGCTACACCGAGGAGGAGCTGTCCGCCTTCCTGCGAGACGCCCCCCGCCTCGAAATTCTCGCCAAGCGCGACCATGCCCACCCCGAGGCCCTGTTGACGGCGATGGTGGCGGGGTTGGTGGAGCGGCGAACTGAAAAAAGTTCCGGTGAATTTCTCGGGGGCGCGCGCCGCCCTTGACACATCGCAATCGTCGAAGGATAGTGAAGCCGTGGCGTTCGGCGCCGCGTCTTGCGAAGTATCCCTTGACCCGAAGGGAACGGATTATGTCCGACGAACCGGTCATCTACGAGAAGTCCTGCGAGGACCTTTCGGACCTGAGGGACGACCAGATCACGCTCACCGTGACCTCGCCTCCCTACTGGAATTCGGTGGACTACGACCGACACGCCGAGGACCCGGGTCAGTGGTATCGGACTCGACGGTACGAAGCCGCTGGTCATGATTATCATGAGTATATTGAATGGCTCGGTCGAATCTTCGACGGCCTGCTGAAGAAGACAGTGCCGGGCGGCCACTGTGCGATCGTCATCGGTACCGTCTTGTGGGAGGGGCAGCACTTCCCGGTACCGTTCCACCTGACCTCCCGCATGGTCCAGGGCGGCTGGTCGTTTCACCAGGATTTCATCTGGCACAAGGTCACCGGTGGCGTGAAGAGGGCTGGAACCTTCATCCAGAAACCGTACCCTGGTTATTATTATCCAAATCAAATGACAGAATATATTCTCCTCTATCGGAAACCAGGCCCTCCGATCTATTCAGGGCGATCCCGGGAGGAGAAGCTCGCGGCTTCGGTCGAAATAGACCGTCTTTTCACACTCGATATCGCCCACAATCTGTGGAACATCCCCCCGGTGCCGCCCGGCCACCTTGATCATCCCTGTCCGTTTCCCGAGGAGATCCCGTACCGATTGATCCGCCTCTACTCCTACCCGGGCGATTTCGTGTTGGATCCGTTTGCGGGAAGCGGGCAGACTCTCAAGGTCGCACGGGCCCTGGGTCGTCAGGCCATCGGATACGAAACTGTGAACAGGTACGTCGAGTACGCGCGACGGAGGGTCCACGAACCATTGCACCTGAGGGCGATGCAGATTGTCGCCCGCTTCGAGAAGGTCTCCCTGGGTACGCCGCGCCTCGACGTACGCAAGGGGGAACGTCGGGCGAGGAAGAAGTCGCGCAAGACAGACCAGCTCCTCCTGTTTCGCGAGGGGTGAACGTGACAACCTCTTTCGCCGAATACCTGGCGCGTCACTCGTGGCTCACGGTGTCCGGTCGTCCGTGCGTCTCGAGTCCGGACATTGATGGCCTCCTGTGCGCGCTGATGGCAGGTTCCGTCCTGAACTGGGAATGTGTCGGATTCTACGATGGCAACCAGATCGCGCTCTGGGCGAATCCCCGACGAGTTGTGTGGCGAGAAACCGTGTTCCTGGACGTCGAGATCCTCAGACCGGACGTGAGGTCCCTCGGCAACCACCTCCTGACGTTCGATGCGGAGGACGCCGCCACCCTGGAACGGTCGTGCCCAGGTCTCATGAATCCCAATCTGTGGCGCGGGATCCATTTCCAACCGGACTTCGGCCGCAAATATCCTTTCGGGACCCTCCCCATCCTGTATTCTGCACTGGCGTTTCGGGGGCTCGTCCAGCCCGATCCGCGTCACCTGGGTGCGCTGTACTACCCGGATTCCGGACTCGAAAACGCAATGGTCTACAAGGACAACGCGCTCGACTGGCTCTGGGCCATGGGTGCGGAGGATCCATCGAGTCCCCTGGCGCCTCTTTGCAGGATGGTCAGCGGACAGACCGTGTACGGCACGTTGAAGGTTCTTTCGAAGGTACAGGAACTCGTCGCACGGGCAGGCTTCGGTCGAAGGGAGAAAGCGGCGCGTTTCGACCCTGAACAGGACGAGGGGCGTCGCCGTGCGGCCAACCTTGCCCGCCTTCTGTCCGACATGACGGGATGGCACGCTCCCTTGCCGCTGGATTCCCCGCCCGACGTCGTGATGACATTCGAGACGCGCCGTCTTCCGCTCGATGCCAAAGGGAGGGCGAGCGCGTCATTTCGAGCCGCTCGTGAAATGGGCGCGTTGTCACTCGCCGCCACCGGGCGAAGCGCCGAAGGGCTCTCCTTGACCGTGCCACCGAGGGCGTCACCGAGGTTCTTGGATATCTGGTTTCAATAGAACATGTTTGGCGTCACAGGCCGTCTTGCACGGACGTTTCGCACACTCCTCGAGAACTTGTGGCCGCACCGCGAGACTTCCTGGCCGGCACCCCGCCCCCGCATCGTGGTGGACACGAACGTGCTGATGGGCGGGCTCATCGCGCCGGGGAAGGCCGGGGGCCTTGTGCTGGACCTGTGGCTCCGGGGGCGGGTCGAAGCCGTGGTGAGCCCCGCGGTGCGCGAGGAATACCAGAAGATCTTCAGCCGGATGCGGTTCGGCCCTCGGCGGGACGTGGCGCGGCGCGAGGAGACCCTGCGACGACTCCTGTCGTCCGAACACGTCCGCGAGGTTCACCCGACGCGGCGCCTGCGGGTCGTGGCCGAGTGCCCCGCGGACGACCGGCTGATCGAGTGCGCGGTGACCGGCGGCGCCGGGTACATCGTCTCGCAGGACCATCACCTGCTGGACGTGGGCGAGTACGAGGGGGTCCGGATGGTCACGGCCCGCGACTTCTTGCGACTCGAGTTCCCGGACGCGGCAGGCGCTCGTCCCGCCCCCTGACCCCGGGCGCGGCTCACCTCGCCAGGTCCGGCAGGGGTCGGAAGCCAGGGCACTGTTCGCCGATCAGGACCGCTGCGGCCTGCTCCAGGGCCGGCAAGGGCTGGTACCCCACGAGGCGCGAGACCTCTCGCCCCCCCGCGTCCAGGAACAGGAACACGGGCACGCCCGACACGCCGTACTCGCGGGCCAGGACCTTGCCCTCCGGGGTCGTCACGTCCACGTCCCGGAAGTCGAGGTCCTTCGCGGCGCACTCGTTCCGCAACGTATTCACGATCGGAATCATCTGAAGACAGATCGGGCAGGTCGGGGCAAAAAACTTCAGGACGACCGGGCGCGCGACCGCCTCGCGCGGGGCGCAGGTGGACGACTCGGCGGAGCAGGTCTCCGCGGCGCTCGCCCGGTCGGACAGGTCGTTCCGCGGACCGGCGCTCACCGACGCGGCCGGGGCTTCGGGCTCGCGAGTCAGCGCGGAATCAAGCAGCCCCCACCGGTCCGTGACCAGCAGGAACCCGCCCGCGACCAGCAGGGTCCCCGTGACCTTCTCGAACACGGGGAGGAAGCGCCGGACGCGCCGGAGCGCGGCCAGGGCCGGACCCGCGAACGCGGCCACGGCCAGGAACGGCGCCGCGAACCCGAGCGAATAGACGAACAGCCAGCCCATCCCCTCGAGCGGGTCCGTGGTGGCGAGCGACGTGTACGTCAGGACCGCGCCCAGCACGGACCCGACGCACGGGGTCCAGGCGAACGCGAACAGGACCCCGAGCACGAAGGCGTTCAGGGTGTGGAACCGGGTCTTCAGGCGCGCGGACGCCGGGCCCCCGCCCTCCGGGAAGAACGGCAGATGGAGATATCCCAGGAACCTCAAACCGAGCAGGAGCACCACGATCCCCGCGACCTGCTGGAACAGGTCCTTGTGCCGGAGCAGGGCGCGGCCCACCACGGACGCGGACAGCCCGAGCAGCGAGAACACGACCCCGAACCCGAGCGTGAACGCCGCGGTCGCGAGGAAGGGTCGCAGGCGGCCGGCCTCCCCCTCGGGTCCCCCGCCCAGGATGGACAGGTAGATCGGAACCAGGGGGAGAACGCACGGCGACAGGAAGGTCAGCACCCCCGCCAGGAACACCGCTCCGATGGACAGGTCCATGGTCACCTCTTGCTCACCGGCTGCGCCCGACACCGACCCGATCGCACCACCTGGCCAGGGGACAACGCGAGCAGTGGGGAGACTGCGGGCGGCACACCCGCTGGCCGAACGAGACCAGATACGTGTTGATGGGTTTCCAGTACTCGCGGGGCAGGACCTCGCGCAGCGCGAACTCCGTTGCAATCGGCGTGCGGGTGCGCACGAGCCCCAGGCGGTTCAGGATGCGGTGGACGTGCGTGTCCACGCACACGCCCGGCAGGTCGTGGCCCTCGGTCAGGACCAGGTTCGCGGTCTTGCGGCCCACGCCCGGAAACGTCAGGAGCACGTCGAGGTCGGCCGGCACCCGCCCCCCATGCTCCCGGACAAGGCGCGCCGCGATTTCCCGAATGCGTCGGGCCTTGGTCGGATAGAAGTTCGCCGGGCGGATCGCCCGGGCGATGACGGCCTCGTCCAGGGCGGCCATGGACTCCGGGGTGTCCGCCAGGGCGAAGAGCCGGCGCGCGGCCTCGGCCGTGACCTCGTCCTGGGTCCGCAGGCTGATGAGGGTCGCGACCAGGACCCGGAACGGGTCGTGGTGGGCCTCGGCCTCCCGGGTCACCGCGGGCGGGTCGTGCGTCGCGATGTCCTCGGCCAGGATCGCCATCAGGCGGTCCCAGACCTTGCGCAGGCGGGCGGCACGGGTCGGCCCGATCCCCTGGCGCGGGGTGCCTCGCCGTGTACTTCGTCGTCCAACCACGCGCAACGGCTCGCCCACGCCCACGCCCACGTCGCCGTCATGCCGACTGGCCAGAGTCGGTACTAGCCGCCGTGCTCCTCTAGGAACCGCTGGGCGTCGAGCGCCGCCTGGCACCCCATGCCTGCGGCCGTGATCGCCTGCCGGTAGCGCCGGTCCGCCACGTCGCCCGCCGCGAAGACCCCGGGAACACTCGTCTCCGTGTGGCGCTTCAGCACGATGTACCCCTGGTCGTCCATCTCGACCTGGCCGCGAAAGACCTCTGTGTTCGGCCTGTGTCCGATGGCGAGGAACAGACCTTGGACCGGCAAGGTCGTCACCTCGCCCGTCGCCACGTTGCGCAGTCGCAGGCCGGTGACCTCCTTTCCGGTTTCCGTCAATACTTCATCAACAACAGTGTTCATGATGAAAGTGATCTTCGGATTCGTCCGCGCCCGTTCTTGCATGATCTTCGAGGCTCGCAAGGCGTCGCGCCGGTGAATCACGGTGACGCGCGAGGCGAACCGGGTCAGGAACGTGGCCTCCTCCATGGCCGTGTCCCCGCCCCCGACCACCGCCACCTCCTTGTCCCGGAAGAAGAACCCGTCACACGTGGCGCACGCGGACACGCCGTGTCCGATGAGGCGTCGTTCGCTATCGAGCCCGAGGTACTGCGCCGACGCGCCCGTCGCGATGATCACGGACGCGGCCTCGACGGTTTCCGACCCATCCACCTCGATCCGGAACGGCCGGGCCGAGAAGTCCACGCGCGTCACGCCCTTGAACTGAAGGTCGGCCCCGAAGCGTCGCGCCTGCTCGCGCATCCGCTCCATGAGTTCGGGTCCCTGGATGCCCTCCGGGAAGCCCGGGAAGTTTTCGACCTCCGTCGTAGTGGTCAGTTGCCCGCCGGGCTGGATGCCCTCGAGCACCAGGGGGGCGCGGTTCGCTCGGGCCGCGTAGATGGCCGCGGTCAACCCCGCGGCGCCCGAACCGATGATCACGATGTCTCGCATGTCGCTCCTCCGAATCAGGGACGGGCCGGGGTTCATCCGACCTCCGATACTCGCGAACCGTAATCACCCCGGGAAAAACCGCAACCCTCGTCGCCGGCCGGGATAGAATCCGGGCCGGCTTGGAAGTGCAACGGAGGTCGAACAATGGACCGGACGAAGCCCAGACGCATCCTGATCCTCGGTGCCGCGGGGAGGGACTTCCACAACTTCAATTGCCTGTATCGGAACGATCCATCCTGCCGCGTGGTGGCCTTCACGGCGACCCAGATCCCGGACATTGCGGGCCGCCGCTACCCGCCGTCCCTCGCGGGCCCCCTGTATCCGGACGGCATCCCCATCGAGGACGAGGCCGACCTGGATCGCCTCCTGCGCGACCTGGACGTGGACGAGGTCGTCTTCGCTTACAGCGACGTGCCTCACGTGCACGTGATGGACCGTGCGAGCCACGCCCTGGCCGCGGGTGCGGATTTCCGGTTGCTCGGCCCCAAGGCCACCGCGCTTCGGTCGAATCGCCCCGTGATCGCGGTGTGCGCGGTGCGGACCGGATGCGGCAAGAGCCAGACCTCCCGCTACCTGGTCGAGGTCCTTCGGCGGATGGGGCGGCGCGTGGCCGTGGTGCGCCATCCGATGCCCTACGGCGACCTCGAGGCCCAGGCGGTTCAGCGCTTCGCGACTCGCGCGGACCTGGACGCGGCCCGTTGCACGATCGAAGAACGCGAGGAATACGAACCCCACCTGGACCAGGGGGCCGTGGTCTTCGCGGGCGTGGACTACCACGCGATCCTTCGGGCCGCGGAGGCCGAGGCCGACGTCCTCCTGTGGGATGGGGGGAACAACGACCTCCCGTTCTATCGGCCCGACCTCCACATCACGGTGATGGACCCGCTCCGGCCAGGGCACGAACGCACCTACCACCCCGGCCAGGCGAACCTCCTGGCCGCACACGTCGTGATCATCAACAAGGTGGATTCCGCGGACGCCCGGTCGCTCGACGCGGTTCGAGCCTCCGTCCGCGAGATGAATCCCGCGGCGGTGGTCATCGAGGCCCGCTCCGAGATCACCCTGTCCCCACCCACTCCCCTCGCGGGTCGGACGGTCCTCGTCGTCGAGGACGGACCCACGCTGACGCACGGCGGGATGGCCTTCGGCGCGGGCACGGTCCTGGCGCGCCGCGAAGGGGCCGTCCTCGTGGACCCCCGCCCCCAGGCCCGAGGTTCGATCCGCGACACCTTGCAGCGCTACCCACACCTGGGTTTGGTGCTGCCAGCCATGGGATACTCCGAGCGACAGGTCGCCGAGTTGCGAGAGACCATCGAGGCCACGCCCGCGGACCTCGTGGTCAGCGGAACCCCGATTGACCTCGGCAGACTGCTCGGGATCTTGCGGCCGGTGGTCCGGGCGCGCTACGACCTCCGGCCCGTGTCCGGCCCTTCGCTTGACGCGATCGTTCGCAAGGTGCTACAGACGGCCTTGCCCCCGCGCGCCTGACGGCACGCGTGGGGTCTCTCTCGTGACACGAGGGCGCCATGACCTCCATCGAAGCCTTCTCGCGCCTGTCGGCGGAACGGTTTGCGCGGGTGATCAAATCCCTGGACCGAACCGTGCTGCTGGACTTCCTCCGGCGGCTCGAACCCGCGGTCTATGCCCGGTACTTCAAGGGCTTTCGCCCGCAGGTCCTCGGACGCAGGCGCGTGACTGAGGCGCTCCAGTTCGAGGTGTACGAGCGCAAGAACGAGGCCGTCGGGGACATCCTGACCATGCTGTGGAACCAGCAACAGCGGGACCTCTACCATGCGATGCTCGCGCTCGTGAAGACCCTCGCCAAGGACGTCGAGAGCATCGAAAAAATCGAGGATCCCGTGGCCGTCCAGTTCATCGAGACCCTGTCTGCGAAATTCGACCGCGAGGACATCCTGATCTGCGTCCGACTGAACGAGGTCCGGTTCAGCGAGGCCGTGATCGCGCAGCACCTGGAAGGCCAGGCGCCCGCGGGGGGGCCGGCGGAACCGGAAGAGCCCGTGACGACGGGTGGGGCAGTGCCTCCCTCGGAGTCCGCTTCCGACGGCTTTCCCGGGGTTGGGGCGGAGGTCGAAAAAAATTCTTGACGCGCCCCCGGACCCTTCGCCATAATGGTTTTGTGAGCCTTCGGAGGGGTGTCCATGGCCTCGAAGCGACTGCCCAAGTTCAGGAAGAAGGTTCGGGACTTCCTGTCCAGCGAGGAGGGAAAGGTGACCCGGGGCCAGGCGGCCGCGATCGGTTCGTTCCTCCTCATGGCGGGAAGCAGCGGGCATGCCCTGGCGGGGAGCGGGCCCGCCGGCGAGGGGGGGCCGGCGAGCGACCTCGGCGTGGAGCAGCACTGCTCGCACGGGTCGCATGGGTCCCACGGGTCCCACGGGTCCCACGGGTCCCACGCCTCCCACGGGTCCCACGGATCTCACGGGTCGCATGGGTCCCACGGGTCCCACGGGTCCCACGGGTCTCACGGGTCCCACGGCTCCTGGTGAGCCGCGTGTTCGGGACTCCTCGAATCGGGTGAAACGGGCGGCCGATTCGGGGGTGCGAAACCGAGGGCACACAGGGACAGTGAGAGTCGTCCCCATCCTTTCGTAGAAAGATTGTTCAGGAAAGTACGTCTCGCCATTGGTTCAATGCGACCGAGGATTCCCGACGCTTCGGGAATGAATCCGAGGGGTTCGCGGGTTTCGATTTGAAGGGCGGTGGCGATTCTGATATCGGAAAGACCGGGAGGCGCGATGAAGAAGGTCGGAACGATCGTGGTGGCCGTGGCCGTGCTGGCCGGGGGCGTGGCCATCGTGGGGTCCTCGATGTCGGCGGGCGTCTTTCAGTTGACCATCGAGGAAACGCTCGCCTCGCCCGACCGGTACCGGGACCGCGAGTTCAAGGTGGTCGGCACGGTGGTCCCGGGGTCCATTTCCCGGGGCGGTGGTCCCTTCGAGATGGCGTTCTCGATCCGGGACGCGGCGGGACGCACCCTGCCGTGTCATTACCAGGGGACGGTTCCGGACCCGTTCGCGGAGGACCGCGAGGTCATCCTCCAGGGGACTCTGCGGGAGGGGCCCCGCATGGAGGTCTCGAAGATCACGGTGAAGTGTCCCTCCAAGTACGTAGAAGAGGGGCTGTCCGAGGAGGAGGCGCAGCAATACTACGACCGGAAGTACCGGTCCGGCCACGCGGGGCCGCGGCCCTCGGCTCCGTGACCCGACGATCCCCCCGACGGGGAAACACGACATGCAGGTTTTCGGACAGTTTCTCGTGTTCGCGTCTCTTGTCCTGACGGCCTTCGTGGCCGCGCTGTCCCTTGCGGGGGCCATCCGCCGTCATCCCCGGTGGGTCCGGGCGGCCTCGGAAGGGGTGGCGGCGGTCGCGTGGCTGAACGTCGCGGTCGCGCTCCTTCTCACGCACGCACTCGTGACTCACGACTTCTCGAACCGATACGTGGCCTCGTACAGCGACACGACCATGCCCGCGTTCTACCTCCTGACCGCGTTCTGGGCGGGCGAAAAGGGGGCGCTCCTGTTCTGGGTCGTAAGCCTGTCGCTCCTGGCCGCGGCCCTGGAGCGAGTCCACCGCGGCAACGAGTCCGCGTTCTTCGGGGCGGTCCGGTCGGTCGTCATCCTGGCCCTGCTCTTCTTCGACGTCCTGATGGTGTTCGCGTCGCACCCGTTCGAGACGTTCCTGACCTCGGAGGGTCCGGCGGACGGCTCGGGCATGAATCCCCTGCTCCAGAACCCCCTGATGGCCATCCACCCCCCGTTCCAGCTCGCCGGCTTCGTGGCCTACACGGTCCCCTTCGCCTTCTCCCTCGCGGCCCTGATCACGGGCCGGCTGGACGACTCGTGGATCCGCGAGTCGCGGCGCTGGAACTTGCTGGCGTGGACCCTCCTCACGGCGGGTCTGGTCATCGGCGGCCTGTGGGCCTATGTGGAACTGGGCTGGGGGGGATTCTGGGGGTGGGACCCGGTCGAGAACGCGGCTTTCCTGCCGTGGCTGTCCGGGACCGCCCTCCTGCATTCGACGGCCGTCGAGGTGCGGCGGGGAATGCTGAGGCGGTGGAACCATTTCCTTGTCGCCCTGACCTTTCTTCTGACGATTTTCGCGACGTTCCTGACGCGCAGCCAGTTGATCTCGTCGCTCCATGCCTTTTCGAACTCCGTCCTGACCCCCTTCTTCATGGATTATCTGGCCGTGATTGCCCTGGCCACGGGGGCGCTGCTCGCGTGGCGGTGGGGGGCCCTGGCGCCTCGGGAAAGAATCCGCAGCCTGTGGACGCGCGAGGCACTGGTCGTCGCGAACAGCATCTTGTTTCTGCTCGCGCTGTTCATCGTCCTTTGGGGGACGCTGCTGCCCAAGTTCTCGGAGTCGCCGCGCGTGCAGGACGCGATCAACGCGGCCATCGGCCTGTGGAACCAGGTGTCGGGCGCGGGCCTGCCCCCCTTGAGGACCGCGATCACCGTGGGTCCGGAGTGGTTCAATCGCGTCGTGGCCCCCGTCGGGCTCCTGATCCTGGGCCTCACGGCGCTCGGACCCCTGGTGCCGTTCCGGACCGGGGGGCGCGAGGCCGTGAATCGGGCCGCCCTGCGCACCGGTCTGGCCGCGCTCGGGGCGACCGGGGTCGTGGTTCTGGCGTATGGGGCCTTTCGCGTCCTGCGTACCTCGGAGGCGCTCGACCTCCCATGGACCTCGGCCGCGGAGACCTTCCTGGGGCGCCTGTCCCTGCCGGCCGCGTACGGGGCCGCCGGAGTCCTGCTCGCGACGTGGGTCATCCTGGTCGCGGTGCGCGACACGATCCGTTCGGTCGCAGCTCGGCGGGCCGTGACCGGCGCGTCTCGCCTTCGCACGGCCTGGACGCTCCTGCGGGACAACCCCCGTCGCTACGGGGGACACGCGGTGCATGTGGGCGTGGCCCTGTGTTTCTTGAGTTTCTCCGGGGCCGCGGTCCGCGAGGAGCGCAAGGACGTGGTCCTGACCCCTGGCGAGCGCCTCGCCCTGGGCGGCGAGGACCTGGTTCTCCTGGGGACGCACGAGACCTACTCGGACGCCGGGGGATTCGCCTCCTCCGTGTCCGAGGTCCTGGCCTGGCCACGGGGCCGGCCGGTCCCGGAACTGGTCCGGGCGATGCTCGGAGGGTGGCCTGGCGTGCAGGCGCTCGACAACGGCGACCCGCCCGAGGTCGTCCTGCGGTTTGGATCCGCCGGCGAGGCGCGGCGCTTCTTCGCGAACGCCTTTGCGCGCACCGTGGTCGCCCGCGACTTCCAGGTCGTCCGGCTGGACCGCGCGCGTCGCGAGGTCCATCTGGCGCCGGCGCAGCCCGAGACGCTCCAGGTGGTGCCCCGGGCCTTCCACCGGTTGACCGAGGAACTGCGGGAGTTCGTGCGGGCCGTGGGCGAGGACCTCGTCACGGTGCGCAGCCGGCGGGGCGACCCGTTACTCGTGCTCGCGGTGGCCGACGAGGGCGTGTTCGAAGCGCTCGCGGGCGGCCTGGACACGCGGGGAGCGTTCCCGGTGGCGCTGGCCTCGCTGGACGCGAACGCCCCCGACCGGGTCCGGGTGATCCCTTCCGGGATCGGCCGACTGCTCGCGCCCGAGACGCGCTTCTACCCGAAGTTCGAGAGCCCCACCACGGAAGTGGACATCGAGACGGGGTTGTTGTACGACCTGTACGTGGCTGCGGCACCGGGGAGCGGGACCCGCTCCGCGAGCGTGACGGCCATGGTCAACCCCCTGATGTCCTGGCTGTGGGCCGGGTCCGTCGTCCTTCTGGGGTTCGGGTTCTTGCTGGTCTTCGCGGGTCGCGGGCTCCGGCCGGAGCGGAAACCCGCGAGCGCCGTGGAGGAAACGGTCCGGCCGGTGATCGCCGGGGAGTCGCGTGCGTCATGAGCACCTTCCTCGACCTCGTATTCGTGCTCGCCACGGCCGCGGCGCTGACGGCCGCGCTGCTCCGGGTGGCGAGGATGACCCATCGTCTCGGGGCAGGGCGCGAGCGATGAGGGGACGGTGGGCTGCGTGGCTCCTCGCGCTCTGGTTCTTCGCGCCGCCGGGCCTGGCCTGGGGGGCCCCGACGTTCCTGGTCGCGCAGGTCGTGGTCGGAGAGGACGAGGTCACGGTGATCCAGCGGCTGGACGTGGCCGGTGACCCGACCAATGCGGCCGGCCTGTTTCCGTTTCTCGTGCCCGAGGACGGTCCGGGGCCGGTGATGGCTCCGCGCTCCGAGGCGGTCCCCGACGGGGTCGAGGTCCAGGCGAGCGGACCCGTGCGCGCCTCGTTCGGACCCGACGGTCTGCGCCTCGTTCCGACCGGGGGGTCCGGGGACGCACGGGTGGAGGTCCGCTACACGCTGCCGGTGCGCTCTGGCGAGATGCCTTTGGTGCTCGCGCCCGACCGGACGCTGGACAGGGTGCGCCTGGTCACGAGGCGCACCGCGGCCTACGCCCCGCAGGTACGCCCGCTCGCCCCTTACGCCTACGACGAGGAGGACGATGACGACGGCACGTGGCAGATGCTGACCCTGCGCGACCCGGTGCGGGCGGGGACCCACCTGCGCGTGTTCCTCGGGCACCTTCCGGCCCGGTTCGGCCCTTACAGGACCGCGGCGCTGTTGGGGCTGGTCGCGGTCGCGATTGGCGTCGGGCTTGCGGCCTGGTTGCGAGGGCGCGAGCGATGACTCTCGGGCCGTCGTTTCGTCTGGAGGCCGAGGCCGTTACCCGGGCGATCGGGCGCCGTTACATCTTGCGCGGGGTCTCTTTGGAAGCGGGTCCGGGCGACGTCGTGGCCCTGGTCGGGCCCAACGGCGCGGGCAAGACGACGCTCCTGCATGTCCTGGCGGGGCGCTCGTCGCACGACGGGGGGCGGGTGCGGCTGCGCTGGGAGGGCCGGGAGGCCAGGCGCTTCGATTTCCGGGCCCGCGTGGCCTTTCTCCCCCACGACCTGTTCCTGTACCCGGACCTGACCGCGCGCGAGAACCTCGTCTTCTTCGCGACGCTGCATGGCGTCCCGGACGCGGCGTCGCGCGCGGCCAGGGCGCTGGAGCAGGTGGGCCTCGCGCGGGACGCGGACCGCCTGGTGAGGACGTACTCGCGCGGGATGCAGCAACGGGCGGCCGTGGGGAGGCTCCTCGTGACCGGGGCCTCGGTGTGGCTCCTCGACGAGCCAGGCACCGGGCTTGACACCCCGGGTCGTCAGTGGCTGTGGGACACGCTTCAGGCGCACGCCCGCGCCGGGGGGGGCGTGGTGTTTTCGTCCCATGACCCCGCGGAGGTCGGTCGCCTCGCGACCCGTGTTCTGGCCCTGTGCTCCGGCCGGGTCGTCGCGGACCTGGCGGGGGGCGCGGAGGGGACGAGGCAGGCCTTCGAGGCCATCGAGAATCCGTGATGAGGGCACTCGACCAGTTCGCGGCGGTCCTGCGCAAGGACCTGACCATCGAGTTCCGCTCGCGCGACATCCTGTACCCGATGGCCCTGTTCTCGTTCCTCCTCGTCGTGGTGTTTTCGTTCGCCTTCCTGTCGGACCGTGGCAAGGCCCGCGACTACGGCCCGGGGATCGTCTGGGTCACCGTCCTGTTTTCCGCGACCGTGGGCCTGAACCGGCTCTTCGACCGCGAGCGCGAGAACGGATGCCTGTGGAGCCTCCTGCTCGCCCCGGTCTCGGCCGGCGCCGTATTCCTGGCCAAGGTGGTCGGACACCTCCTGTTCACCGGGCTGATGGAGGCCCTGACCCTTCCGCTCATCCTGCTGTTTTTCGACCTGGCCGTGGTGGACGTGCCCGTTTTCCTCGCGGCCATCGCGCTCGGGACCGTGGGCGTGAGCCTGGTCGGGACCCTCTTCTCGGCCATGCTCATGAACGCCAGAATGAAGGAGGTCCTCTTGCCCCTCGTGACCTACCCGGTCCTGGTCCCGGTCGTGATCGCGGGGGTCAAGGTGACCGCCCTGGGGGTGGGCGCGCCCCTGGCCGAGGAGCCCGGCCCGTGGCTCCGGTTCCTCGTGGGCTTTGACATGGTGTTCGGCGTCGTTACACTTCTCCTGTTCGACCGGATGGTCCGGGCATGAAGACAGGCCGGTTCGAGGACCTCACGAACGCGCAGGCGGGCCTTGCGGCCGCGGCCGCGGTCGCGGTGGTCGCCGCGCTGGTCGCGGTCTTCTTCGTGGCCCCGAGCGAGGCGACGCTCGGGATTTCCCAGAAGATCTTCTACTTCCACGTGGGGTCTGCCATCCACATGATGCTCCTCTTCGCGTTGTGCGGCCTGTGCGGGCTCGCGTACCTCGGGTTGGGCGGCCGGCCAGGGCGGGCGACTGCCATCGTGGACGGGCTCGGGGTGGCCACGGCCGAGGTCGGGGTCGTGCTCGGGGCGATCGTGCTCGTGACCGGGCCGCTGTGGGCGCGCAAGGCGTGGGGGACCTGGTGGACGTGGGAGCCGCGCCTGACCCTGTCGCTGATGGTCTTCCTGCTGTTCCTCGCGTACCTGGCCCTGCGGGCGTTCGCGGGGTCGGACCGGTTCGGGCGCGGGGTGGCCTCGGGGCTGGCCGTGATAGGGTTGCCGGCGTTGTACTTCATCCACTTCGCGGTCGAGCGATGGGGCGGGGCCCATCCGCAGGTCGTGTTCAAGGGCGGGCTCCAGAATCCGGGCATGCGGGTCGCGTTCTACGCGAGCCTGGCCGCGATGTCCCTGGTCAGCGCGACCCTGGTGAGCGTCCGCCTACGGGTCGAGATGCTGAAGGGACAACTCGATGCCCTGTATCTGGCCCTGGACCGGCGGTCGGCCGGCGGGTGAGCGGGGTGGTCACCCTGGCGGAAAGGATTCCCGATGGAGAGGTGGAGCGCTCGAGGTTCCGGGTTCAAGGCGGCGGTGGTCATCGGGTGCGTGCTCGCGGGGCTGTTCCTCGCGCGGACGGCGCCGGCCCAGGCGCCCGGCGACGGCCGGGCGGCGCACGCCTGGGACGGGGGATGGAAGGCCGGCCTGAGCGAGGAGCCGGCCCGCGAGACAGTGTCCGGCGAGGCCACGGTCGTCGCGGCCTACGCGGCGCTCTGGGTCCTCCTGCTGCTGTACGTGGTGCGGCTGACGATGGAACTGAAGGCCCTGCGACGGGATACCGACGAGTTGCGGCGCCGCCTGGACGAACCGGGAGGGTCGTGAGGGGCACGGCGGGGCGGTCCGGACGCCCCCGAAGGGGGTCAGCAGTGGGCAAACCACTGATCATCGTGGAGTCTCCGGCCAAGGCCGAGACCATCAAGAAGTACCTCCACGGTGCGTGCGAGGTTCTGGCATCCAAGGGACACGTCAAGGACCTCCCCGAGCGGAGCATGGGGGTGGACATCGCGCACGGATTCCGCCCGAAGTTCGTGGTCGTGCCGAGCCGCCGGAAGGCGCTCGAGGCGTTGAAGAAGGCGGCGCGCGAGGCGGACCGCGTCCTGCTGGCCCCGGACCCGGATCGCGAGGGCGAGGCCATCGCGTGGCACATCGCCGAGGAACTACGCCCGATCAACCCGAGGATCGCGCGCGTGCTGTTCCACGAGATCACGGAAGCGGGCGTGAAGGCCGGGGTGGCGGACCCTCGCCCCCTCGACGAGCGGATGGTCGAGTCGCAACTGGCGCGCCGCATCCTGGACCGCCTCGTCGGGTACCAGGTGTCGCCAGTCCTGTGGCGCAAGGTCCAGCGGGGGCTGTCCGCGGGCCGGGTGCAGTCGCCCGCGGTGCGACTGATCGTGGAGCGGGAGCGCGAGATCGAGGCCTTCGTCCCGCGGGAGTACTGGGTCATCACGGCCCTCCTGAAGCGGGACGGGGACGCGCAGCCGTTTCGCGCGACGCTCCGGACGCTGCGCGGCCGCAAGGCGGAGGTCCGGACGGGGGCCGACGCCCACGCGCTGATGGAACGGCTGCGCGGAGAGGAATTCCGGGTCTCGTCCGTCGAGCGCAAGGAGCGCTGCCGCCCGCCGTCGCCCCCGTTCATCACGAGCACCCTCCAGCAGGAGGCGTCGCGGCTTCTGAAGTTCGCGCCGTCCCGAACCATGCGGCTGGCGCAGACCCTCTACGAGGGCGTGGACCTCGGGGAGGAAGGCCGGGCCGGGCTCATCACGTACATGCGGACCGACTCGGTGCGGGTGTCGGACGAGGCCGTGGCCGCGGCCCGCGAGGAGATCGCGAGTCGCTTTGGACCCGCGTACGTCCCGGCGCGACCGCCGTCCTACCGGTCGAAGAAGGGGGCCCAGGACGCGCACGAGGCCATCCGCCCGACCTCGGTCGCGCGCCGTCCCGAGGACGTGAGGCGGTTTCTGAAGCCGGACGAGTTTCGGCTGTACCAGTTGATCTACCAGAGATTCCTGGCTAGCCAGATGGTCGGGGCGGTCTATGACCAGACCACGGTGGACGTGAGCGCCGCGGACGCGGTGTTCCGGGCCACGGGGCTCGTGTTGCGTTTCGATGGGTACCTCGCGGCGTGGCGGGCCGGGAAGGGCGGTCGTCCGGACGGCTCGGGGGAAGGGAAGGAGGATGGGAACGGTCAGACCGGCGAGGGGGGATGGGCGCAGACGGATGGGGCGGCGATCCCGGACGACCTGAAGGAGGGGCAGGTGCTGTTGCTCGCGGACCTCCAGGGGGAACAGAAGTTCACGGAACCGCCCCCCCGGTATTCCGAGGCGACCCTGATCCGCGAACTGGAGGAGCGCGGCATCGGCCGCCCCTCGACGTACGCGACCATCGTCACGACCATCCAGGAGAAGGGCTACTGCGAGAAGCAGAACGGGAAATTGCGGCCAACGGAACTCGGGCGGGTCGTGACCGACCTGTTGCTCGCCCACGTTCCCGACGTGGTGGACTACGACTTCACGGCGCGGATGGAGGCGTCGCTGGACGAGGTCTCGGAGGGCCGCCTGGAGCGGGTCGCGTTGCTCGCCGAGTTCTGGAAGGCCTTCGAGGCCACGCTGAAGAAGGCGGAGGCCGAGATGCGGTTGGTCCGGGCCATGGCCGAGCCTTCCGGGGTGACGTGCGATGTCTGCGGCCGGGAGATGCTCATTCGCCACGGCAAGAACGGGCCCTTCCTGGGGTGCTCGGGGTATCCGGACTGTCGCCGGACGCTCGAGTTCGCTCGGGACGAGAACGGACACGTCCGCTCGCGCGAGGCGGAAGTGGCCGGGACGTGCCCCCACTGCGGCAGTTCGGTCCAGGTGCGGACCGGACGATACGGCCGGTTCCTGGCCTGCACGTCGTATCCAAAGTGTAAATATACCAGTCCATATTGTCTGCAATACAAATGTCCGGTCGCGGGGTGCCACGGGTCCCTGGTCGAGAAGCGCTCCCGCAAGGGACGACCCTTCTATTCGTGCTCGCGATTCCCGGCGTGCCGGTTCTCGACGAGCAACGAGCCGGTGGACCAGGCGTGCCCCTCGTGCGGCGCACTCACGCTGTTCGTGCAGCCGGTGCGCGGGGGGCGCATGTTGGTCTGCCGGCGCGAGGGCTGCTCGTTCCGGCGGCGGGAGAGGAGCCAGGGCGAGCCGGGGGATGCGACGGCCCCGGGGGCGTGAGGCAGGAAATGGGAGACGGGAAACCGGGGACGGGAAACCGGGAATGGGAAATGCGCGTGCTGGAGCGCGGCGTGCCAACGCGGCCTTGTCCTGGCGCGAGCGGGCGCTCGCGTCCCCAGGGGAACCGGGGTCCGGGGTCCGGCATCCGGGGTCCGGCAGTGACTCCACGGCGGTCACGGACACGGTCACGGTCGCGGACCCCGACACGGACACGGTCACCGGCACGGTCATGGACCCCGACACGGTCACGGTCCACACTCACGGTCCTGCGCGGGCGGCGCGCCTTTGGACTGCTGCGTGCCAAGGCGCCCTTGTGACCCGCGTGGAAAGGCGATGACACGGCTCTACACCCGCAAGGGGGACCGGGGCGACACGAGCCTGATCGGGGGCCGGCGGGTGGCCAAGGACGACCCTCGCGTGGAGGCGTACGGGAGCCTGGACGAAGTCTGCGCCTTCCTGGGCGCGGCGCGCGTCGAGGTCCGCGAGGCGTCGCTCGCAGAGGAAACGCAGGCGTTCATCGTCGGGGTCCTGGATCGTGCCCAGGACGCCCTGATGCGCCTGTGCGCGCAGGTCGCCTCGCCCGATGGTCGGGCCCCGGTCGAGGTGAGGGACGTGGACGTGGACGAGGCCGAGCGGGCGATTGACCGCGCCCAGGCCGACGTCGAGCCCCTGGATCGCTTCGTGCTGCCGGGCGAGACGCGCCTGGAGGCGTCCCTGCACGTGGCCCGGACCGTGTGCCGGCGCGCCGAGCGCCGCGTGGTGGCCCTGCGCGACCCCTCCCTGGAGGCGGGGGCGCGCTACCTGAACCGCCTGTCCGACCTCCTGTTCGCCCTGGCCCGGCTGGCCGTCGGGGCCCAGGGGCACCGTGACCGCTATTGGAACCCGCGGGGTTGAGGCCTGCACCGCCTGGCGTCACATCAGGTCGCGCAGCCGATTCAAGATCTCGGGCGGGTTGGGGAAGGTCCGGGCGAGCGTCTCGATCCGCTCGCGGATGGGGCGGGCCTTCTCGAGAGACCGGCGCGTGAACTCCTCGCGGACCTCGGGGGACATGGCCCGCAACAGTTCGCGTCCCCTCGCGTTGGTCTGGCGAATTCGGTCGCCGTTTTCCTTCAAGAAGCGATCGATTTCGGCCAGGGCCTGTTCCTGCCGCCCCGCGTACGTTTCGAGGATCTTCTGGACCTGCGCCAAATCATACAGGGACTGGGCCTGGAGTCGCTCGGCCTCGCTCTGACACCCCCCCAGCAGAAACGCAATCGCGACGCCTCCGAAAAGCGCTCCGCGCAGCACGTGGACCCGCGTGGGCCGGTCCCGACCAGGCCCAAGGTGCCGCGTTGAAGGTGGCAAGGTCGGATGAAGCCGTCGTTTGCTCATCGTCCCGAACCCCTTGCTTCCGGACGATCCCCTGGAATGCCCCGTGGGCCCCGGGGGCGCACTATTATCACACGAGGGCGCGGGAGCCGGAGGCGGCGAGGGCCGTCCGCGCGCGACATGGTGCGAGAGCGGCGAGACCGCGATGGAGGTCTGGCTGATTGGCGACCGGGTTCCACAGGGGTTCTGGTCACTTTCCGGCAATGATGTCCTATGGTCGGGATCTCGTGATGTGTAACGATGATATCTGTTGGTGTGGCGCTTCCGGGTGGGACCGCGTGGGTTCCCCCAGGAAGGACGCGACCAGGTGAAGCGATGGCAGGTTCGCGACCGGCCTTGACCCCGTTCGTGCATCTGTGGACCCGGGTCGGACGGCGCGTGTTCGGTGGGAACTACGGCCGGATCGCGCCGCTCTCGGCGCTCCCCGAGGAATCCGTGGCCGACCTCGGGCACGTCCGCCTGTCGTACCTGCGCTGGCGCGGTCCCGGTCCCGTGGTGGTGCTCGCCCACGGCCTGAACAACAACGCATGGGCCTGGGCGCGGGTGGCCTCGGTGCTGCGGGCGGGACGCAACGTGGTCTCCGTGTCCCTCCGGGGGCACGGGGACAGTTCGGCCCCGGAGGTCGGGTATGGACTCGAGGCCACCACAGAGGACCTGCTCGCGCTGCTCGACCATCTTGGCCTCGACCGGGTGGACCTGGGCGGCCATTCGTGGGGCGGGAAGGTCGTCACCCACGTTGCGCTGTCGGCGCCCTGGCGCGTGCGGACGCTTCTACTCGCGGATCCGGTGCCCCCGGCCGGACTGAACCGGCTACTGCGAACCTTCCCTGCTCTGGTCGAGGCGGCGTTGCGTCCCGAGCGCGGTCCGTTCCGCGACCGCGCGGCCCTGGAGGCGGGCGGCCGCAACCTGCCCTACGCCTTCGCCTGGGACGAGGTCCAGCGGCGATGGTGGTTCGATTCCTTCCGGGAGCAGCCGGATGGCTTCTGGAGCCACACCCTACCGGAAAGCGGCTACCAGGAAATCCTGCGCGACGTCCTTTCACGGGACCTGACGCCCCTCCTCGACCGACTGCGATGTCCCGTCCTGTGGATGCGGCCCACGTTCAGTCTCACGTTTCTTCCCGGCGAGATCGCCGCCGTGCGCCGCGCGTGGCCCTCGCTCGAGGTGCGGCGTGTCACGGGGGACCACCAGTTCGTTCTCACGAATCCGGGCGACACGGCCGCGGTCATGCTTGATTTCCTTCGCCGCCACGGGGAGTCCTCGCCCGCGTGAACGACCCCCGTCGTGTCGCCGCGCCCGTCTCTCCTGGGTGCGATTGGCCCGCAATTCAAGTGTGACCAAATGGTGACTAACGTGCGGAAAAATGGGGGTATCCTAGGCCGGAGTTTGATCGGTGGACAAGGCGCAAGTCAGCGTGAGCAATCCGCGCTGTAAGCGCGGATTGCGACCCGGCCGCAGCAGGGGCCCCGGCTCCCAGCGCGAAGCGCTCCGGGAGGCTGTCCCAGTGGGACAGCCGATAGCCGGGGGGCGCCGTGGGGGGTGCGG
>JBBIPO010000028.1:0-28982 GCA_037442805.1 Deltaproteobacteria bacterium | reverse complement strand
CGGACACGGACTCCGTCACGGACACGGTCAGCGACACCGCCACGGTCACGGTCCTGCGCGGGCGGCACCCGCGCGGCCGTGCGCGAGCAGGCGCTCGCGTCCCCACGGGAACCCGAGGCGGAAACTGGCCGCGCTCTTCCAGTGGGACGTCCAGACATCATGCTGCCTCGCGCGCGCCGCGCCTTTCATCCCCTGGCCGGAAGAAGCCGACACTCGACCTGGGCGATTCGCCGGAAATGCTCGTCGGCCGTGACGACGACCGCGCATTCCCGGGCGGCGAGCGCGGCAATCCAGATGTCATTGGTGGGCACGGGGGTCCCGTTCTGCCTCAGGGTCACGAAGATCCGCGCATAGAGGCGGGATGCGTCGGCGTCCACGTCGAGGACCCGTACGGCCGGGTGAGCCAGGAACGTCTCGAGGCGTTCCTCGTTGGTCTCGGCCCGGGATCCCATCATGAAGCCCGCCCGGAGTTCTCCGAGCGTCACGACCGGGACCAGGACCGATCCAGCGCGCCGGATGGCCTCAACGGCCTCGGGAACTCCGCGCGCGAACAGCGCGTAGGCGGATGTGTCCAGACAGATGCGGGTCATGACCACATCTCCTGGTCCGTCTCCTCGAAGGCGCGGGTGTTGCGCTCGAACTCCGCCAGGTCATCGTCGTTCCAGCCACCGGCGAGTTCGGCCAGGCCATTGTCGTATCCCGTGGCGGGCGTCAACCCGACCGCGCGCCGCAGCAGGTCAATGACCGTCTGGTTCAGGGAGCGCCCGCTCTCCCTCCTGTGTCGGAGCAGCGCCCTGGCGAGGTCCTCCGGAACGTTGCGTATCGAGAGATGACGCATGGTATCGTCTCCGTGCGTTCAACGCAGTCATGATATGACTTCAGACGCAAAGAATCAACGGACACGTTTCCCAGGCCATCGCGACGGTTCCAGGGTGGACCGGGATTCCACACGTCTACGAATGAAATCCGAGGTCCGCCGGATTGCGGGACCCAGGGACATGGAAAAACGTGCCGCCCTCGGCCTCGAAGACCGCGCGCTCCCTGGCCGTCATCTCGACGAGGCGCGCGAGGTCCGGGTCGGCCTCGGCCAGGGCGCGCTTGACTCGGCCGCGCGACCAGTGATCGAGGGCCAGGCGGCTGTCCCCGCACACCATCTTCACGCCGAGGCGCCGGGCCGCCCGGATGGCGAGCAGGCAGGCAAGCAACTCTCCGTAGTTATTGGTGCGACCTTCCGACAATTGAACGGTCCCGAACGGGGTGATCCGTTCGCCGGGTGCCACCAGATGCGCCAGGGGCTTGCGGTCCCAGGTCGTCACGTTGACCTCGGTCCCATGGCCGCGCCCGGTCCCCGAATCGAAGTAGATCGCGTCGCGCGGGAGCGGGCCCTCCAGGCCAGGGACTGGCGGCGGGGAGTCCCGGCGGGGCCGCGAGGACGGCAGCGAACGCTCTGCGCGAGGGACCCGCCTCCGAGACGGAAGACCCTTGCGGGAGGGGGCCGAGCCGGACACGACGTGCTCCATCCAAGGGGACGTCACGCCGTCGTCCCAGGGGCCGTAGCGAGCCCCGGCGCGCAGCCACGCCTCGGCCTCCTCGCGCGTGGCGAAGCCCTTGTACCGGGCGTTTTGACCGTGGACGATGGCCTCGCACTCGGGCCAGGAGGTCGTGATCCCCTCGCGCTCCCCCACGCGCCAGGCGTAGAACTTCTTGCGGCTTCGGGCCATTCCCCGTTCCCTCGAACTCGACAAGAGTTACCACACAGATGGCGGACCTAGGGTACAATGTTCTCGCCACTCGAACGACGGGGTCCGGGTCGTCCCCGGCCCAGGGAGGTGAGCCGTGTCCGCCTCGTTTTCCCGTGGTCAGGCCGTGGCGCGTTTGGTCGGCATCGTGCTGGTCGGGATCGGCGCGGTCGGGGTCGTGATCGCGCACGGCTGGATCGGACCGAAGGTGGGGAGGGCCGCGAGGCAGATCTACGCAGGCCTCCTGAAGACCCAGGCCCTCCTGATCGAATGGAAGGGCCAGGTCGCTGAGATAGAACCCATCCTCGCGCAGGCCGGGGACGCCGTGGCCCACGGCCGGGACCTCGCGGCCGAGGCGGCGGAGGCCCTGGGGTCCATCGAGGGCTCGCATCGTTCCCTGGCGCACGCCCTCCTGGTCGCCTCGCAGGACCTCGGACGCCTTCCCGCGGCCGCCCTGTTCCGCGACACCTCGGCGAGCCTGACGGACAGCGCGGATCGGGTCTCGCGCCTCGCGTTCGGGCTCCGCGCCCAGCGAGACCGCGTCGCGACCCTCGCGGACCGGGTCCCGGACCTGCGCAAGGCCCTGGTCCAGGCGCACACGACCGCGGACACGCTGTCGAACCGGGTCTCCAAGGCGCGCGGCCTGATGGCGCGGACGCACGTCTATCGCGTGTTCCTGGTCGTGGCGGACGGGGCGTCGCTCGTCCTGATCCTGCTCGGGATGGGCCTGTTCGCGCTGGCCACACTGGGGCAGAAGCGTATCGGGATCACGACCGACCTGCCACGCCAACCCGTCTCCCCCCCTGCCTCCGGCTGACCCCGGTCAGAGGTTGCCCGTCCGCAGGGCGTACAGGGCCAGGTGCGCCACGTCGCGCGGGCCGAACGCACGCAGGAGGTCCCACATCTTTCGGGGTCGCAGGTAGTAGCCGCGGTACCCGCGGCGGATGATCGCCTTGACCTCGTCCGGCTCCAGGTCCCCCACGCGGTGCGTGACGACCGTGCCCTCGTGGTAGGACTGCGTGGCCACGCACGGGTCGGCCAGGAGGGCGCCCTCGGCTTTCAACCGGTCGTACAACTCCGTGCGCGGGTAGGGGATGACCTTGTTGAATTCGACGATCTCGCAGTCCAGTTCGCGGGCGAATCGGATCGTCGCCCCGATGTCCTCCCGCGTCTCGAACGGGAAGCCGATCATGAAGAACCCGTGGGTGACGATGCCGAGGCGGCGGCACTCGTCGCGCACCATCCGGACCGTCTCCAGGCGAAACCCCTTGCGGATGCGGCGCATCACGGACGGGCTGCCCGTCTCGGGCGCGATCCCGAGGAACCACGTACCCGCCCGGCGCAGGGCCTTCAAGACCTCCGCGTCCAGGCGGTCCACCCGGAGTCCATTCGAAAACTGAATGTTGACCGCGATACGTTCCGAAACGATCCGTTCGCAGATCTCCAGGGTGCGCCCTCGATCCATCGAGAAGTTGTCGTCGTAGATGCAGACCTCGCGCACGCCGAAGTCGCGGGCCAGGCGCGCGAGGTCCGCGACCACCCTCGCGGGGGAATGCGCGCGCCAGCGCCGGCCCATCGCGTTCGAGCAGAAGATGCACTTGAAGGGACAGCCGCGCGAGGTCATCAGGGACACCACGGGCCGCGCGCGCTTCGGGTAGTTGTTGTAGCGATGGACCGGGACCTTGTGAAAGGCCGGTGGCGGCAGCGCGTCGAGGTCCTCGATCCAGCCGCGCTCGCCGGTGAAGACCACGTCGTCGCCACGGCGAACGTACAGGCCGCGGACGCTCGTGGGGTCCGGCGCGGTCAGGTACTCGACTAGGGCCTCCTCGCCTTCGCAGGCGAACACCGCGTCAATGTCGGGGTTTCCCGTGAACATCTCGGGGTTGCACAGGCACAGGGGCCCGCCAACCACGACTCGCAGGTCCGGGCGTTGTCGCTTGAGGCGCGCGATCTCCCGCAGGGTCACCTCGCGGTTCGAGATGTTGACGCTGAACCCGATCACGTCGTGCCGCCAGGCCGAGATCTCCGCGTCCGGCATCACGGTGCGATCCACGACCTCGACCGGGATCCCGTGCCGTTCCAGGTTCGCGGCGATGTGCAGGACCCCGAGCGGGGGCAAGGACTCCACGGACAGCCTCGGGTCCCCGGGCCAGTGAAAGACGAGGAGCACCGGCTTCTGCGGGCGTCCCTCTGGCCGACCACCGGACACCGCGACCTCCTGGCTCTTCAGACGATAGCGCAGAACGCCCGAAAACGACAAGCGGTTTCTTGTCGCGGAGCCCTCCGCGCTGTCGGCGCGGATGGCTCGTCGCGAACCCGGCCCGCTCGGTCGCAGATGGCCCCTCCGCCTCGCCGGCAACGCCCACCTTGCACGGCTCGAAAATGGTCTGGATCGAGGCCTCGATTCTGCAATGAGGAGGACGCGGCGACGGGGCTGGTTGGGTCGCTCTGGGGCGCATGACGTCGCCACCGAGGTCCCTCCCCTCTGGGCGAGGACCATCCCGGAGTCGTGGCATGATCGCCGGGGACCCTTCGGTGGAGCCGATTCGATGTCCACAGGAATTTTTTACTCAGAGAAGTTTCTCGAACATCGCGCCCCGGACTTCCACCCGGAGCGGCCCGAGCGGCTGACCGCGATCGTGGAGCATCTGGAAGCGGTGGGGCTGTGGGAGCGACTCCACCACCTCGAGCCAAAGCCGGCGACCATGGACCAGGTGTGCGCGGTCCACGACGCCTCGCATGTCGCGGCGGTGAGGACCGCTTGCAAGGGGGGCGGGGGATACCTCGACCCGGACACCTACGTCGCCCCGCCGTCGTACGAGGTCGCCCTCCTGGCGGCGGGAAGCGTCTGCGCCGCGGTAGACGCGGTCCTGGCCGGGCGCGTGCGCAACGCGACGTGCCTGGTCCGGCCCCCCGGCCACCACGCGGAACGCGACCGCGCCATGGGCTTCTGCCTGTTCAACAACGTGGCGATCGCGGCCCGGCACGCGCAGCGCACGCACGGCGTCGAGCGCGTCCTGATCGTGGACTTCGACGTGCATCACGGCAACGGGACCCAGCATGCCTTCTTCGAGGACGACCGTGTGTTCTACGTGAGCCTTCACCAGTTCCCCCACTACCCGGGCACCGGGCGCCGGGACGAGGTCGGGGCCGGGGCGGGAGCGGGATTCACGAGGAACTTCCCCTTCCCGCCCGGCGCGCCGGAAACGGCATGGCTCGATGTCTTCACGCGGGACTTGCCCGAGGTCGCGGAGGGCTTCCGCCCCGGTCTCCTGCTGGTATCCGCGGGCTTCGATGGCCACCGCGACGACCCCCTGGCCCACCAGAACCTGACGACCGAGGGCTACGCGACCATTGGAGGCGCCCTGGTCGGGATCGCGGCCCGCCACTGCGAGGGCCGCCTGGTCGTGGTCCTCGAGGGCGGCTACCACCTGCGCGCCCTGGCCGAGGGCGTCGAGGCCGTGGTCCGCGCCCTGCTCGGCGACTGCCCGGATTCTGCCTGACGAACCATTGGAGGTCAAAGAAGATCCCGCCATCGCCCGGGCGGTCGCGCGCGGAGACGGCGAGGAGGACCTCGGGACCCCAACGACCCCGAAGGTGCCCTCATCGTTGACCACGGCCGTTGTTTGTGGTTTCATTCGGCCAAGCCCGTTTCGTCACGGAGGACGAGGGTGGCCCAGGGGGAGTTGCTGGCCGCGATCCGCGAAAGGGCGCGTGAACTGGCGCGTCCCGTGGCGGCGTTCCTGTCGGACCTCATCCGCGTCCGGTCCCTGTCCGGCGAGGAAGGCGCGGTCGTGGACCGCATCGCACGCGAGATGCGAAGCGCTGGCCTCGAGGACGTCGGCGTAGATGCCTTCGGGAACGTGTCGGGCCGCCTGGGCCGGTCCGGACCGCTCCTTGCGTTCGACGCGCATGTGGACACGGTGGACGTGGGGAACCCGGACGCCTGGGAGGGTGACCCCTTCTCGGGCGAGGTCCGGGACGGGTGCGTCTTCGGGCGCGGGGCCTCGGACCAGAAGGCCGGCATGGCCGCCGTCGTATACGCGGCGAAGGTCCTGAGCGACCTGGGCGTGGACGTGCCGTTCCGGTTTCTGGCCGTGGGTTCCGTCCAGGAGGAGGACTGCGACGGCCTTTGCTGGCAGTACCTCTTGCGCGAGGGCGGCGTCGAGCCTGCCTGCGTCGTCATCACCGAACCCACGTGCTGCGAGGTCTATCGGGGTCACCGAGGCCGCATGGAAATCGCCGTGTCGGTCGAGGGCCTCTCGGCCCACGGTTCCGCGCCGGAACGGGGGATCAACGCGATCTACCGCATGGCCGACATCGTGAAGGAACTGGAGGCCCTGAACGGGCGGCTGGCCTCGCACCCGTTCCTGGGCCGGGGCTCGTTGACCGTGTCCGAGTTCCGGTCCGGGTCGCCCTCGCTGTGCGCCGTGGCGGACCAGGCCCGCATCCACGTGGACCGTCGCCTGACCCTGGGCGAGACGCGCGATTCCGCGGTCCGCGAGATCGCCTCCCTCCCCTCGGTCCAGCGATACGGGGCGCGCGTGGAGGTCCTGCGCTACGACCGGCCAACCCACACCGGGTACGTGCTCCCCACGGAGAAGTACTACCCCTCCTGGTTGTTCGAGGAGGAGCATCCCTCGATCCGGGCGGCCCGCCGCACGTACGAGGCCCTCTTCGAGAGGCCGTGTCATTCGGGGCGGTGGGTCTTCTCGACGAACGGCGTGGCGACCGCCGGGATGTTCGGGGTCCCGACCGTGGGATTCGGTCCGGGGGACGAGCGGTTCGCTCACGCCCCGAACGAGCGGTGCGAGGTCGAGCACCTGGTGCGCGCGGTCGCGTTCTACGCCGCGTTCGGTTTCTTCTGGATAAAAGGCGAGGACGGAGGGACGAGGTGAGCGGGACGAGTCGGGACGGGCGGGTCCTGGACACGCCGTCGGAGGTCGAGGCGGCGCTGGCGACCGGGCGCATCGAGCGCTGTACCGTTCGCAGGCAGGAGATCGCGTCGTGCGAGGGGCTCGAAGTGGTCGAGGCGACCCTGGTGGAGGTGGGGCTCGCCGGGACACGGGTCCGGGCCGCGCGGATGCGTGATTCGTCCTTCGTCGGGACCCGGATGCGAGGAGCCGATTTCTCGCGGGCGGTGATCGAGGGGTGCGTGTTCCGAGGCAGCGAGGCGATGGAGGCGGTCTTCCGTCACGCGGACCTGGTCTCGTCTCGGTTCGAGGAGACCCCCTGCGGCAACGGCGATTTCGAGGGCGCGGAGGTCGTGGGGACCGTGTTTTCGACCTCGGACCTGTACGCGGCGCGGTTCGCGCACGCGATTCTGGTCCGGTGCCGGTTCGAGAACCGCCGGCTCGGCAACGCGGTTCTGTCACGGGCGGATTTTTCGAACGCATTGATTCTGGATTGCGATTTTTCGAACGCCGACCTGGCCGAAGCGGACTTCCGCAACGCGCTTCTGGTGCGGGCGAACCTCGAGGACGCGAACCTGACCGGGGCGCGATTCGAGGGCGCGCGCATCCTGATGCCCAACCTGGCCCGGGTGAACGTGGGGGCCGAGGAGCGGGCCTCCCTGAACGCGGCGATGGTCCGCCCGACCGATGGCGTCGTCCAGGTCCTGGACTTTCTCGCTGCGCGCGCCGAGCGCCTGGTTCCGGTGGTCCACGCGCTCTTGGTCGGGTACGTGCTGGGGGGCGTCCACGCCATCGAGACCACGCCGGTCGGACCCGCCGCGGTCGAGGCGGTTCCGGCCCCCCCCGAGCCCGCCGCGCCAGTTCCAGCGGAGCCAGCGGCGCCACCTCCCCCGCCGAAGGCGTCCAGACCCGCGCATCCCACCCCGGAGCGCGAGGCGCCATCCCAAGACGGGGCGGGGAGGGTCTCGCGCGAATCGAGTCAGGTGTACGAGCGCTTCAAGAAGATCGAGCTGGACTGACAGGCTTCCGGAGACGCCATGACGACAACCCGGCGCTGGGTCCGCGGAATGGTCCTCGTCACGGGCGCGCTCGCGGCCGGGGCCGTCGTCGTCTGGTGGTGGACCCGGGACCCCGAGAGCCGTTTCGTCGAGCAGGCCGCGCGGGAGTACGTGGGCGACCTGAAAACCCAGGGCATGACGAGCGCGAGCCGGCGCATCTTCCCGGACGACCTGCTGGAACTCAAGCAGGCGGCCCTGTTCAGGGCCGGCGTCGAGGATCGGTTCCGGTCCGAGGCGCTGGAGTTCTTCCAGGCCCGGGACCTGGACGAGGTCCGGCAAGCGCCCCGGGAACGCTTCTTCGAGTTCTTGCTGTTGCGGACATCCGTGCAGCACCCCGACCTCTTCGACCTTCTGTCGCGGGGACGGGTGTCCGGAGTCCAGGTGCAGCGGAACGGCGACAGGGCCCAGGCCCGGGTTTCCGTGGACGTCGAGCTTCCAGAAGGGAGACGCCGGTTGACCCTCCAGGCCGACCTTGTCAAGCAGGACGGGGTGTGGTGGATCCGGATCTGAGCGTCGTCGGGCGGACTCGCGCCCGCTCGATCGAGGGAGCCAGTCCATGTGCGGCATCATCGGCTACGTGGGTGCCCGGGAGTGCGCGCCCATCCTGATGGACGGCCTGCGTCGCCTCGAATATCGGGGCTACGACAGCGCGGGGGTGGCCACCCTGCATGACGGCCAGTTCGAGATCCGGCGAGCGTCCGGCAAGATCGCGAATCTCGACGCGGTCCTGCGCGAGCGCCCCGTTGCGGGGACCGTCGGGATCGGACATACGCGATGGGCCACGCACGGCCGGCCCAGCGAGGAGAATGCCCACCCGCATCGGGCGGGCCAGGTCGTCCTGGTTCACAACGGAATCATCGAGAACTTCCTCGCCCTGCGGGCGGACCTGGAACGGGCGGGACGTCGCTTCGCGTCCGAGACCGACACCGAGGTCCTGGCGCATCTGGTGGACCTCGAGCTCGGGCGGCGCGAGTCCTTGCTGGAGGCGGTCCGAGCGGCCCTGGCGCGCGTCCGGGGATCTTACGCGGTCGCCGTGATGGCGACGGCGTGTCCGGACCGGCTGGTCGTGGCCCGCAACGCCTCGCCCCTGATCGTGGGGCTGGGACAGGGCGAGACGCTCGTCGCGTCGGACATCCCCGCCGTGCTCGGGTTCACGCGGGACGTCATCGTGCTCGAGGACGGCGAGGTGGGAGAGGTCACCGCCGACGGCTATTCCGCGCGCGACCTCGCCACCGGCCGCCCCCTTCAGAAGACGCCCCTGCGCGTCAACCTGACGCCCGCCATGGCCGAAAAAGGCGGCTATAAACATTTCATGATGAAGGAAATCGCCGAGCAGCCACGGGCAGTGATCGACACCATGCGCGGCCGTATCTCCGTGGAGCAGGGGGAGGTCTGGCTCGGCCCCGAGGGACCGGACGCCGCCTTTCTTCGGCGCGTCCCCCGCGTGCACCTCGCCGCGTGCGGAACCTCCTGGCACGCGGCCCTGGTCGGGCGCCACCTCATCACGGCCCTGGCCCGGGTTCCGGTCGAGGTCCACCTCGCCGGGGAGTTCGACGCGGCCCTGGCCCTTCCGGGGGCCGACGAACTCTTCGTCCCGATCAGCCAGTCCGGCGAGACGCTCGACACCCTGCGCACCCACCGCGAGGCGCGCTCGTGCGGGCTGCGGACGCTCGCGATCACCAATACCGTGGCCTCGTCCCTGGCGCGCGAGTCCGACTTCGTCCTCTACACGCACGCGGGACCCGAGATTAGCGTGGCCTCGACCAAGGCGTTCACTACGCAGATCGTGGCCCTGATGTTGGTGGCCCTCGCGCTCGGGTCGGCGCGCGGGGTCCTGTCTCCCGGCGAGGTTCGCCGCCTGCTCGTGGACCTGCTGGCCGTGCCAGGGTTCATCGAGGAGGTCCTCCGCGGGTCGGACCGCATCCGGGCCGTGGCCCAGAAGTACGTCGGGTCACGGCACATGCTCTTCCTGGGACGGGGGCTCCTGTATCCGGTGGCGCTGGAGGGGGCGCTCAAACTGAAGGAGATCTCGTACGTCCACGCGGAGGGGTACTCCGCGGGCGAGATGAAGCACGGCCCGATTGCGTTGATTGACGAAGATTTCCCGACTCTGGTCCTGATCCCGCGCGGACCGAGCCACGGCAAGACCCTCCAGAACCTCGAGGAGGTCCGGGCGCGCCAGGGTCGCGTCATCGCCGTGGCCACGGAGGCGGACGAGGAGGTCGCCTCGCGGGCCCACGACGTGCTGCCCATCCCGGAATGCCCTCCGCTGCTCCTGCCGATCGTGGCCTCCGTCCCCCTGCAACTCCTCGCCTATCACGTCGCGGACCTAAAGGGGACCGACGTGGACCAGCCCCGCAACCTCGCCAAGAGCGTAACCGTGGAGTGACCTGATGGTGCCGGAAGCCGGTGAGTCGGGGAGGGGAAACCCGGAAGCGGGGTCGGGGGCCGGCAGTGGCTTTGTGGTGACCACGAACTCCGTCACGCTCACCGACCCGGTCACGGCCACCGGCCCGCGCGCTGCTCGCCTTCGGACTGCGGCGTGTCAACGCCGCCTCGTCATCACGAACAGGAGCATGACATGACCCACCCGGATTACCGTCGTCTGGCCCAGGAGGCCGCGCTTCAGGCCTCGACTGCGCGCGACCCGCTGAGCGCCGCCACACTTCGCTACGACGCGGCGCGTCGCATCCCGAGGTTCCCGTCGCTGCTGTCGCTGCACTTCGAGCTCCTGTGGCCCGTGGTCTCCGGCTCCCTGCACGAGGTCGCCCCGGGCCTGTGGGCGGACGCGGCCGTCTTCCTGACCCGGGTGGGACTCCTGGCCGGGGTGGTGGATGCCGCCGAGGAGGTCGCGGAACACCTGGAAGGGGTCGCGCGGGCGCGCTCCGACGAGCGCATCGGCGCGCGCGCTTCGCTGGCGCGGGGACTCGTGCTCGCGGCCCAGAACCGGCTGCCCGGGGCCGAGGCCGAGGTCCGCAAGGCCGAGGCCACCCTGGCCGGCGACCGCGAGAACGCCGTGTGGGTCCTCGTCGCTCGCGCCGCCTTGAGTCTGGCCGCCCACGAGGAAGGCGGCGCCGAGCAACGCCTGGCCTCCCTCCTGGACGGTATCCCGCCGGGCCCGGAATGGGACGGGGAACGCTACGACGCCTGGCAGAAGCAGGCGTTCCTGTTCATGCAGTTCGACCGCGTGGACGAGGCGATCCGCGCGCTCGAGGACGCCCGCGGCAAGGCCCGGGAGCACGGCGCGCTGTCCGACGCCTGGCTGTGCGTGGTCTCGCTGACCCCGATGCTGCTCGTCACGGACGGGGCCGCGCGCGCGCTGACCCTGCTCGACGAGGCCCTGCAAGAGGTCCTCCAGGCCGCGGAACCACCGGACGGTGTCGAGATGGCCCTGCGCAACCTCAAGATCCGGGCGCTGGAACGCCAGGGCGACCTCGGGCGGGCGATCCACGCCGGCTTCGAGGCCATCGAGCGGTGCGGCGCCGTGGGGACACTCGACGACTACGCGATGTTCATCGTCGAGGTCGCCTCTTTGTACCAGCGCGCAGGTTCCGCCTTCGACGCGTATCACGTCCTGGCGCTTGCCCGCAAGGGGTTGCGCGAGCGCGGGTCCGATGCCGTCACGAGCATCCAGATGGCCCTGGACGCCCTGCGGGACGACCTCGGGACCGCCGAATACGAGCGCCTCGCGGCCGAGGCGGCCCGCCTGAACCCGGCGCTCCAGGGGGAAGAGCCGTGAACGGGCCGGCCGACCAGTCCCCGCGAGACCTGATCGAGCGCAGCCGCCTCCTGTTCCAGGCCCTCGGCGACGAGCGGGGTGCCCACCTGTGCGAGATCGCCCTGGCCCGGGAGGCCTCGGACCCCGTGGAGGTGCTCGCGGCCCTCCTGCCGCCGCTCGAGCGACTGGCCGCCACCCGGACCTTGACCGGGCTGGACGTGATCGCCGCCGAGGCCCTGGTCGCGGCCCGGGTCCTGGGCGCGCGGGACCTGGAAACCCAGGTCCGGCGCCTCGTGGTCGGGGTCGGCTCCACGGACCTGGCCGCGCGGGTCTTCACGGCCCTGTGGGAGCGATTCGAGGCCCTGGCGGAGGCCGGGGACCTCCCGGCGTGCCTGGCCGCGGGCTGGGCCGGCCTGGACCTCGCGGTCGCGTTGGGTGATTTTCAGGCCGCGGCCGTGGCGCTCGTCCGGGTCGCGGGGTGCCACGAGGCCGCCGCGTCCGCCGGGGGTCCGTCGTCCCATGCGGCGGCCGCGGTCCTCTGCTTGGAGCAGGCAGCCCGGTACCTCGAGCGCGCCGGCAGACCAGAAGAGGCCGGGGACCTCTTCCTCGAAACGGCGCGTCAACCGGCGGCGGGGTCACGCGCGGAGGTCTTGAGGGACCTGGCCGCGCGCTCGTACGAGGCCGCCGGGGCCCGGGACCGCGTCGCGCAATGCCGGATCGAGGTCGCCCGGGGACTCTTGGATTCGGGGCGACCTCGCGAGGCGATCCGGGTGCTTCACCGGGCGCTCGGTGCGCTGGAGGGAGCGCACACCCTCGTGACCGAGGTCCAGGTCTGGGAGATGCTGGCCGAGGCGCACCGCCGCCTGGGCGAAGAGGGGGCCGCGGCCGAGGCCGAGACCCGGGCGCGGCTCCTGGGCGGCGGGGTCGAGACCTAGGAGGCCCGCGCTTCGCGGGTTCGCCGGCCGTCCGCGCCTTGACGGAAGTGGGCTCTCCCGTAGAATCCTCGCATGGACGCCCCCGCGCTCATCGTCGTCGGCGGGACACCTTCCTCGGGAAAGTCGCGGGTGGTCCTCGCCCTGATCCGCGGGCGCCGGGACACGCGGCGAACCGGGGTGGTCAAGGTGGACTGCGTGACGACTTGCGACGACGTATGGTACCGGGCGCGGGGGGTGCCGGCGATGCGGCTTCTGGCCGGCCGCTTCTGCCCGGACCACGCCTGGCTGGAAGGCCTCTCCGCGGTCCTGGACTGGGCCCGGCGGGAGGGGATCGAGACCCTGGCGGTCGAGACGGCCGGCCTGTGCGCGAGGTGCGCCCCCTACCTGCGCGAGGCCGTGGCCGTGTGCGTCCTCGACGTCACGTGCGGGGTACGGACCCCCGAGAAACTGGGACCCCATCTGGCGGACGCGGACCTGTGCGTGATCACCAAGGGGGACCTCGTGTCGCAGGCGGAGCGCGAGGTCTTCGAGGCGGGGGTGCGCGCGCGCAATCCGGGGGCGCCCGTGGTCTGGTTCAACGGGCTGACCGGCGAGGGGGCGACGGACCTCGCAGGGGCGTTCGCGGGTCTCTGGGGGACACCTGGTTCAGCGGATTCCCGTCCGGGCGACGGGGGGACCGCAAGGACCCCGCTGCCCCAGTTGTATTGCTCGTACTGCCTCGGACGGTCAGAGGCAGGGATTTCCACGTTGTAAGGACCCGCGATGGAGTTTGTCGAGATCCCCGCAGCCCTCGACCTGGGACCCGAGGAGTGGGGATTCCTCGTCGGATTTTTTCAGTTCAATGAAGAACCGCTGGACCGGTTGTCCCAGTTGTGCGTCACGCCAGAGTCGCGCATCGAGGCCTTGCTGGAATCGCTTTGCGCCCGAGGGCTTGTCCGGACCCGCGTGGCGGATGGACGGGTCCTCGCGGGCCTGGCCCCGCTTGACGGCTGGCTCCCCGCACCCGCAGTCGCGCGGGACCCCGACCGGTTCGCGCTGGAGGTCGAGGTCCTGCGCCGCATCCTCGACCTGCGGGGGCGGCCCTCCATCACGGTCATCGGGACGCGCGAGATCCGGCGGCGCGACCTCCTGTCGCCGCGAGTCCTGACATACGCCACCACCATTTTCCCTTCCGTGGACCTCCGCGTCGGGACCCGGTGCAATCTCAACTGCGTGTACTGTCTGCTGGGGCACGAGGACCGCTTCCTGCGGCCCGCGGCGGACATCGTCGCGGACCTGCGGTTCGCCCGGGAGCAGAACATCGAGAAGGTGTCGTTCACGGGCGGGGAACCGACCCTGCACCCGGACCTCTTGAGGCTCGTCGCCGCCGCACGCGCCCTCGGGTTCCGGCGCATCACGCTCGTGACCAACGGTGTGACCCTGTCGTATCCCGGCCGCCTGGACCGCCTGGTCGAGGCCGGCGTGAACGCGGTGGGCATCTCTTTCGACACGCCGGACCGCGAGACCGCGGAGGTGATGTGGCAAAGCCCCGTCTTCGACCGCGTGGTCCAGGCCTATGAGGCCGTCGGCCGTTACCCGGACCTCCCCTTACAGAGCATCGCGGTCGTGACCGCGATGAACGTCCGCCAGGTCCCGGACCTGGCGCGCTTCTTCGTGGACCTCGGACGCAGGCTCGGCAACCTGTTCGTCCCGACGCTGGACTTCGTCATGCCAGAGGAGAACGCCTGGATCCACCGCGAGCGGGTGGTCCCGCGCCTGACGGACGCGGTCCCCTTCGTCCGGGAGGCCCTGGAGTACGCGCATCGGCACGACTTCCCCCTGACGTTCCGGGGTTTCCCCTTCTGCCTGTTGCCCGGGCTGGAGCGGTACAGTTTCGACCGGTACATGACCATCTTCTCGCTCGTTCAGGGGCCGAGCGGGGTCGTCCACGACCGGGCGCTCCTCGACCTGCGGCGGACCAGGGGTCCGGGGTGCGAGACGTGCCGGTGGAACCGGGAATGTACAGGGGTATCCAGGAGTTACGCACACCTGTACGGGCTCGACGAGCTCCGTCCCGTCCCGGATGAGGGGGCGCCGTGAGGATGGCCATCGTCGCCGGCGCGCACGGGAGCGGAAAGACCTCGCTGCTGGTCCATGTTCTCGGGGCGCTGGCGCGGCAGGGCATGCGCCCCGGGGTCTTCAAGGTGGACCCGCGGCCCTCGCCGGACGCCGACCTGTTCGAGCGACGAGGCATCGCGGCGAGGGTCCACGTGTCCGGGGACGTCTGCCCAGACCACGAGGCGATGGTCGCGCTCGGGGAGGCATGGCGGTGGGCCACCGCCCGGGGCCTCGACGTGCTGGCCATCGAGTCGGGTGGCCTGTGCCATCGGTGCGCCCCGTTCCTGCGGCGGGTCCTGGCGGTCTGCGTGGTCAGCGGGCTGTCCAACCTCGCGACCCCGGACAAGATGCGCCCTCTGGTTGCCGGGGCCGACCTCGTGATCCTGACCCGGGCCGAGATGCTGAGCCCGGCCGAGCGCGAGGTCTTCCTCGGGAAACTCCAGGCCGCGAGCCCTGGCGCCATCGTGTTTCCGGCGAACGGATTGACTGGGGAAGGGGCCCTCGACCTCGCGTCGGCCGTCCGGCGAGGACGCGACTTGAGTCTGCTCGACGTGGAGCCGTTGCGGGCCACCCTGCCCGCCGGGTACTGCCATTTCTGCCAGGGGATCGGGTCGGGACATGAGTAGGTCTGGCATCGGGCTGCGGATCGAGGCGGGACGGGACCGCGACGGCCATCCGGAGGGATTCGAAGTGCTCGAGTTCCGGGCCGGCCAGGTGGTCGCGCTGGTGGGCCCGACCGGGTCGGGCAAGACGCGGCTCCTCGCGGACATCGAGCGCCTGAGCCAGGGGGATTCCCCCACGGGACGACGGGTGTCACTGTCCGGCGCGGCGGGCAGGACCGGACAGGGCCGCCTCGCCGTGGCCCGGATCAGTCAGACGATGCAGTTCTTCCTGGACCTGACCGTCCGCGAGTTCATCGAGATGCACGCCCAGGCCCGCGCGGACGGGGGGCCCGTTGCCATCGAGGAGGTCTGCCGGTGGACCAACGCGTTGGCCGGGGAACCGGTCGCCCCGGACCAGCCGCTCGCCGCGTTGAGCGGCGGCCAGGCCCGGGCCCTGATGGTCGCGGACCTCGTCCTGGTCAGTCGCTCCCCCATCCTGTTGATTGACGAGATCGAGAACGCGGGCATTGACCGGCACGCGGCCCTGCGCTTCCTGATCCGCAAGGAACGCCTGGTCTTCGTGGCCACGCACGACCCCCTCATCGCCCTGCGGAGTCACGTGCGACTCGTCCTTGGGGGGGGCGGGGTGAGAAAGGTCCTCGTCACCACCCCCGGGGAGCGAGCCCTGGCCCGTCGCCTTGCGGTTCGCGATCGGGAGGTCGCGCGATTGCGCGAGGCGATCCGGTCCGGGAGGACCCTCGGGAGGTCGGCGACCAGGGGGGCCTCGTAGCCAGGGCGGTCTTCCGTGAATGGGTTGTCTATCATCATACAGAACGTAATATTACAAATCGTACGCGCGGTCGAGCAGGTGGGCTTCCTGTTGGCCTTTGTTCTGCCCTTCTTTCCCTTCCACGCCCTCGCTGGTTCCGACCCGGCTTGGGACTGGAAGACCATTCAGACGGAACATTTTCACGTACACTATCATACGAGCGATTCATCGGCGCATCTCGGGCTTCCGGGTGCGGGGGAGGCCCTGGCGCACCGCGTCGCGGCCATCGCCGAGGAGGCGTACGCCCGATGCCGGGACGAGTTCGGGTTGGTCCCGTCGGAGGTCGTCGAAATCGTGGTCCGGGACCCCGTGGACGCGCCCAACGCCTTCACGTCCGTTCATCCCTACGACCGCATCGAGGTGCTGGCCCACCCGCCGGGACCGGAATCGGAACTCGCCCACTACGACGACCCCTTTCGAACCCTCGTCTATCACGAGTACGCGCACGTCCTCCAGATGGACCAGGTGTCCGGGGCGCCCGGGGTCGTCAATGCCGTCCTGGGCAAGACCCTCCTGCCCAACGGCGCGGTCCCGGCGTGGTTCTCGGAGGGCTTCGCGACCTTCGTCGAGTCCCGCATGACCGGGAGCGGCCGGGTCGGGTCGTCGCTGTTCGCGATGTATCTGCGGTCCCAGGCCCTCGCCGGGAACCTGCTGGACCTCTCGGAGATGACCGAGGCCCCGGCGCGGCTTCCGCGCGGGACGGCTCCCTATCTGTACGGCTCGTATTTCTTCGACTTCCTGGCCCGTCGCTTCGGGACGGAACGCATGACCGCGTTCATCCGGGACTACGGCCGGCGCCTGATCCCATTCGCCCTGAACCACCTGGCACGCCGCCACTTCGGAGCGGACTTCGCGGCCCTGTACGACGCCTTCCTGCGCGAGGTCCGCGACGAGGCCGGCCGCGTGGCGGACCGCGTGCTCAAAACCGGACCCATCGAGGGCCGGGTCGTCACGGACGACGGGGAGGTCAAGGGACCCCTGGTGTTCGGCCAGGACGGCACGACCCTGGTCTTCGTGGGGTCGGACGGACGCTCGGCCGCGGGTATCTTCACCCTGGATCTCGCCTCCGGGGAACGTCGTCGCATCGCGACCTGCCACGGGGGCTGTGGCGGGCTTGAATGGGATGGGACAGCCCTGTTGACCACGCACCTGGAGCCGTACCGGACCTACTCGTCATACGGGGACGTCTTCCGGCTGGACCCCGCGACCGGACGGGAGGAGCGCCTGACGTGGCGTGCCCGCGCCCGGGACCCGGTTTCCCTTCCGGAGGGGCGGTTCGCGTACGTCACGGCCGAATTCGATTCGGTCGCGGTCGTGACCCGGGACCCCTCGTCCGGCGAGGTCAGGACCCTTGTCCCGGGCGGGCGCTTCCAGGGGATCGGGGGCTTGCGAGCAATCCCAGGAACGTCGCGCCTCGTCTTCTCGGCGGCCGAGGCCGGACGGTGGGACTTGTGGATGGTGGACACCTCAACCGGGGACCTGGCGCGCCTGACCGACGACGCGGCGCTGGACCGCGACCCGGCTCCGACTCCGGACGGCCGTTTCGTCGTATTCTCGTCCGACCAGGATGGGGTGTACGACCTGTACGCGCTCGAGGTCGGCCCAGGGACGCGATGGACCGCGCCCACGCGGAGTCGTCACCGATTGACCCGGGTGTTTGGGGGCGCGTTCTGGCCCGCGGTGAGCCCGGACGGACGGACCCTCGCCTTATTGTCCTGGAGCGCGCGGGGATACGACATCGCGGTGCTCCCCTTCGATCCGGAGACCCCGGAAAGGGAGGGACCATCGGACGGCGCGGCTGTTTCCGGGCACGACCTCGGGCCGGTCCCGTTCGGGCGGCCGGAGGCCCGCGCGAGGGCGTCCGACTACTCGCCCTGGCCGTCCCTGCGACCCCGCTCCTTGAGACCCCGCTACTACGCCTCGTCCGAGGGCCTGTCCCGCCTGGGCGCCGAGATCTCGGGGGAGGACGCGGTGGGTCATCACCGCTTCGTCGCCCTTATCGAGAGCGACACCGCCGCCTGGCGGCCTTCCGCCGCGGTGTCCTACGCCTACGAGCGCCTCTTTCCGAGCATCGTGCTCGACCTCGCGACCGCCCCGTCGTCGGCCGCCACGTTCGTGGACGACCGCCTGGTCACGACGGGCTCGCGGGATTGGATCGCGGGCCTGTCGCTGGTCCGACCCATGCCGTGGCGCAACCGGACGTTCTCGGCCGGGGTCGGATACTCGGTTTCCTGGTCCACGGGGGGAACGCGGCCCGTTGCGACCGACCCGGCCTCTTCCCAACCCCGTTCGTTCGGGGGGAAGCGGACCGCGGCGGCCCTGACCCTCTTCGTGACCCACGATTCGTCCGAGTCGTACGCCTGGTCCATCAGCCCCGAGCGGGGGTTCGCCGCCGGTCTGTCCGTGGCCCTGCGCCGCCGGGAACTGGGCGGGGAAGGCAATTCCGTGACCGTGTCGGGGTACTGGTACGAGTACGTGCCGATGCCGTGGGCTTCGGGGCACGTGCTGGTCCTCCTGGCGTCCGGCGGGTGGTCCCGGGGCGACCGTGAGTTCGAGGTCCTGTACGGGCTCGGCGGCTTCCCGCGCCAGGACGTGGTCGCGGCCATCGTCAACCGGGAGCCGTGGAGCCTGCGAGGCCTGCGAGGGTTCCCCGTGAACCTCCTGCGGGGCAACACATACACCCTGCTGAACGGGGAGTACCGGTTCCCCATCGCCGCGTTCCATCGGGGGCTCGACACCCTGCCTGCCGTGGTCCGACGCCTGTGGGCGACCGTGTTCACGGAGGCCGGCGGGGCCTGGACGGGGACCCCCACCCGCGAGGATGTCCGCTGGGACCTCGGCGCGGAGGTGGCGCTGTCGTGCGCTCTGGGCCTGACCCTGCCCGCGACCTTCCGCCTCGGGTACGCGCACGGATTCGGCCCCGGGGGGCGGGACATCGTCTACTTCATTTTGACGCCGTGACCGCCAGGGGCTCCTGGTCCAGCGCGTATCGCGCAAGGGCCCGCACCGCGGCCGAGCCGTGCTCCAGGAATCCCCGCAGCCTTTCCGTTCCCCGCGGGTCCCCGAGGCGATGCAGCGACCGCGCGGCCTGGAACCGGACCGGCTCTTCCGGGTCGGCCAGCCGTCGGTCGAGGACGGGCGCGGCCTCGGCGGCCGGGATGGCCGAGAGGGCGTGTGCCGCCCGGGCCCGCAAAAACGGGTCGCCCTGCGCGTCCCCGATCACCTGGGCGAGAACGGCCACCAACCGCGCCCGCAGGATGGGGTCCCGGGCCGCCTGGCGCAACCGCTCGTGCTGGGCGATGCGCACCGCCTCGACGGAGTTCATCAGGAACCCCACGCACATCCCGAGTGAGCATCGCCCCCCCGGGCAGTCGGCGTCGGCCCCGCATGGTTCCCCGCCGAAGAGCAGGGATTCGGCGGTGACGGCGAGTGGCGCATTTCCCGGGTGGTCCGGCCAGCATCCGACCAGAAACACCATCCACAGAGCAAGAACCGCGAGTCTTCGGGTCATGTCCCCCGTTCCGGCAGTAGAAAAACATTTGATTTCTCGGTGCTTGTGATTTTCCGGACGCCCGGGACGGAACGGATTCGCGTTTGTCTCGATAGAGGGGTCGGTAGGCCGGAGTGTCCGTGGTCGGTCCCGGGACTGACGCGGGCGCCACCGTTGGGACTGGGGGAGGGCGCGTCGGCCATGGGGCTGTGGCGCGGCGGGAGTGGTCTGCCGACTGGCCGGTAACGGTTGGAGGCCCCGCGGGGGGCCGGGGGGGGAGGGTTGCGGGAGGTCTGCACTTCGAAGACCGTTTCAACTCATATCATATCACGCATGACCCGATCTTCCCAAATCACATCCTCTCATCCCATCACGTTCCCAATGGAAACGTCCGCATCACCGGCTCGGGCGCCACCGGCACGGGCGGCAAGGTCTCGACCGGGGGGACGTCTCCACCCGCGACCCGCACCTCGACGCGGACCTCGCGGCCGGCTCCGACCACCACGAGCGTCCCGATCTCCCGTCCCGAACCCTCGCGGATCACCAGTCGGACCCCCTCGTCCACCGCGGTCGCCTCCCCCGCCACCGCGCCCCCCGAAAATGTCCTCGCCCGCTCCGACGCTTGTCGCACGCGCCGGACGGCGACATCGAGGCGCAACCGCGCGGTCAGGATCGCGGAAGGTTCCCCTGGCCTGGGCAACGGGAGCACCCTCTGGGTCTCGACTTCCGGAAAGAGGTCCTGCGCCACCTCGATCAGGTGCTGCACCGGTCGTGCAAGACCCTGTCCCCACGCGGACCCGGGCATCCACGTGCTCGCCGCGAGCGCGGCCACCATCACGAGAGCCGAGATCACCGCCCCAGAACCGGAAGACGAGCGCGAAGGAATTCGCGAGGCTCGAATCATCTTGACCTCCCTCTCTCGGCCCGAATATACTCGATTCAACCTCGCCCGGAAAACGTCGGAAGCGGGGATGAACCCCGGAGGAGGAAAGGACATGCGCGGGACGTGGGGCACAGCGATCCTGATCGCGGCGCTTGCGGGCCTCGTCGGTGTCGCGGGGTGTCACAAGGGCACGCCGACGACTTGCAAGGGGTGGGCCAAACTCTTGAAGAGCCCCGTCCGGTCGCGGGACGCAATCAAGGGACTGGGGGACCTCGGGAACAACTGCAAGGAGTTCGTGCCCGCTCTCGAGGAGATCTTTCCGGCGAGCCAGTACAAGGACGAGATCCTCCAGACGGTCAAGGCGATCAATGCCCCGAAGGAATCGGTGAGCCTGCTGACCACGGCCCTGCGCAATCCCATGACCGCGACGCTCGCCGCCGCGGTCGCCGAGGACTTTGCCATCCCCGAGCTACGAGGCTCAATCCTCGAAATCCTGACGACGGACGCGGCCATGAAGGCCCGCGAAAACGCCCTGAAGGCCCTGGCGCGAATCGATGCCCAGAACCTCAAGCAGGACGAGGACCTTCTCATCGCGCTCCTACGGGCGGACCCGAACATCCAGGGCATCCAGGTGAACGCGCTCGCCGCGAAACTCCTGGGTCAGATCCGGTCCGACAAGGCCGTCCCGGACCTGGTCGTCGCCATGTTCCTGCGGACCCAGCGGGGGGCGCAGTTGTACACCCCGGTGCGCAAGGCCCTGGCCGGGATCGGCCCCACGGCCGCGGTACCCCTCGTCGCGCTCGTGAGCGGGGACGAGCAGAAGGCAGCACACCTGTTCCGCGACCTGCGGGACACGGCCAAGAAGATGGGGCTCTTCGACTGGCAGTGGCTGGAGGGACCGGAGCCCGTGCAGGTCCTGGGCGACCTCGGTGACCCGGCCGCAGCCCCGGCCCTGGCCGCGTGCCTCGCGAAACCCCTCAATCCCCCGGTGGGCGTCGAGGACCGGGTGCTGCGGGCCTGGCAGGTCGCCCAGCAGAACCGGATCACGATGTGCATGATGGGGTTGTGGAAGGTGGGCGATGCGTCGGTCATCGGGTCCCTCAAGGACGTGGTCCTGAACCCCGAAAACGACGCGAAGCAGCGTCTGGACACCGCGAGCGCCATCGCGCTCCTGCCAGGCTTCGCCGGGGTCGGGACCGTCGTGGACATCTACCGGAACAGCAAGGACCCGAGGTTCCGGGCGCCCCTGTTGAAGCCCATCTCGCTCGGGATGGATTGGGCGAATCTGGACACCTTCCGCCGGCTCCTTCAGGCCGAGAAGAGCGAACTGGTCCGCGCCCGCGTCGAAGGCCAGGACGAGGACGCGCGCGAGTTCCAGGCCACGATGTCGGTCCTGAACGATTGCCGCCAGGGGGACACCGACTGCCTCGTCCAGAAACTGCGCAGCGGCGACCCCGTCGTCGGCCGCAAGGCGGCGATCCTGCTCGCCGGGATGGCGGATGTGGACCGCGCGAAGGCCCTCCAGGCCCTGTTCGAGGTGTATCCGACGACCGACCCGGTCGGGATGATTGACTTCCGGCGATTCATCTTGCTGGCGATCTGGCGCCTCGGCGACGCGCGCAACGTCCCGGACCTCGAACGCCTGCTGAAGGCGGACCGGGACCGCAAGGGGGCCGGCTACTGGGTGGACGAGATCGAGACCCTCATCCCGGCCATGGCGCGAAAGACCTGATCCACTCCCCGAAGAAGAGCCATTCCAGGGCGGCCAGCGCGATGAACGGCCCGAAGGGGACCGGGGCGTGCCGCAGACTGCGCGGCGCCTCCGAATCCGCTCCTTCCCACGGCGGCGTGGGCCGCCCCCGCGCCAGGACCGCCGGCACCGCCACGAGCAACCCCTGCAACGACGACGCAAAGAAGACGAAGGGGAGCGAGGCGTACCCCAGGTACGCCCCGACCATCCCCATCAGGAACACGTCCCCGTACCCCATCCCCTCGCGCCCCGCCAGCCGCCGGTACCCCTCGATCAGCAGGACGAGCGGCAAGGACCCCAGGGCCGCGCCGACCAGCGAGGCCACGACCCCCACGCCGGTCAGGTCCCCCGCGGAGGCCGCGAACAGGACGCCCAGGACCGCCCCCGACCCGCTCAGGACCGGCGGGATGCGCCAGTGTTCGAGGTCAATGAATGTGATGACCACCAGCAGAAAGCAGAACACGAACACAAAGACCCACACCGCGACCAGTCCCGCCAGCGTGGCCCCGGGCCCGGCCCAGGCCAGGGCCCTCACCAGGCTCGCCACGGACAGGACCACCAGGCAGATCTCGACCAGCGGATACCGCAGCGAGATCGGGGCGCGGCACGCCCGGCAGCGCCCCCGCAGCCACACGTAACTGAAGACGGGAACGTTGTCGTACCAGCGGATGGCCTGGCCGCACCCGGGGCACCGGGAGCCCGGTCTGACCACCGACGCCCCGAGCGGCAGGCGGTAGATCACGACGTTCGCGAACGACCCGAACACCGCGCCGACGACCAGGACCACCGCCTTCAGGAACCAGAACGGGATCGGCCCGATGGTGTCCGGCATCGGATCATTCCACCGTCAGCATCCCGATGCTGACGCGGTTCTGGCCATCGTGGCGGACCTTTCCCTTGTCGTAGTCCTTGACGGGCAGGCGCGCGTCCCCGGAGGGGTTGTAGAACCCCATCCAGATGTGGTGCGGCCCCGACGGCGACCCGATCGGGACCTCGAGGTCGTATGTGTCCACCACCACGTCGCCCGGCAGCCAGTGGTTCGTTGCGAAGCACCCCTGGCACGTCTTGGTGTCCTCGGTCTCGCGGACGAGGTTCAGGACGAAATGGTCCCCGTGGATGCGCGAGGACGACCCGACCCTGTCCACGTGCATGAAGACGCGGTACGAGGTCGTGAGCCGTCCGGTGCACTTGAAATACATGCGGATCGTGACCTTACCTCCCCGCCGCACCGCTTGTGACGACAATGAATATCCAATCAGTTCAATCTTGTTGTCGAAATTCACGAACGTGGGCGTCACGCCGGACAGCGCCTTGAACCCTGGCTCCGTCAGGGTGGCCGCCGCAATCCAGTTATGGTCTGTCTCGCCCTCGGCCAGGGACGAGGCCGCCAGGATGAACCGCGAGGAGCGGTCGTCCAAGACGTGGGCGTGCCGCCCGCCCGATCGCCCCCGGAAGGCGAAGTTCAGGTCGCTCCACTGGGCCTTGGGCACGATGAAGAACGTGCGCCGGGCCTTGTCCAGCAGCCGATCCACCACCTCGGTGCGGCTCGACATCTCGGGGACCTGACCGGTGTAGAAGTTGGAATCCTCGGCGCCGCGCGCCGCGAAGGCCCCATGCCGAAAGAGGTCGCCCGGGACGCGCGCGGACGACGCCTGGTACGTCTCGATGATGTGCTTCTGCGAGAGGTGGTACGACAGGCGGGGAACGAGCACGTACGCATCCGCCGCGAACAGGACGAACGCACCGAACCCGACGACCGCGAACATCCCCGAGGGCCGCTCGAACGCGACGACCATGGATCCCAGCCGCGGCAGCACGCGGGACATCGCCCCCCCACGCACCCACTCGCCGATGCGGTCCGCGTGCCTCGCCACGACCGTGGCGGCCAACAACAGGTACAAGGCCGCGATGTCCGGACCCGTCAGCAGGATGCGCAGCAGCACGGCGCCCCGCGCGACCTCGGGCGCGGTCAGGGTCTCCCACTTCAACGCGAGGAAGATCGCGACGTCCGCCACGATGAGCGCGACCAGCGCGAGCACCACGACCAAGAAGGTCCTTCCGCGCCTCAGGACCGCCGGAAAGACCCGCATGGCCGACAGGAGGCGCCCTCCCCCCGCGAGGATCGCGACCCCGGCCAGGACCGCCCCCACCAGTCCCACGGCCGGGATTCTCACGTCCGGCGGAAACGGCAACTCCCCCTTCCCTGGCTCCGAGAACATCGGGTCCGTGGTCAGGAACGACACCAGCGGCGCGGGCGACAGCACGATGTCCTTGACCATCACCAGGAACAGTCCGAACCCGAAGAAGGCGAGAAGCCGGCCGTGGGCCGCGTCCTCCGGGGCCTCCCGCGCGTACAGGGCCAGGAGCATGGCCAGGGCCGGCGCGCCCGCGAACAGGGTCTGGTTCATGGGCCGGATCGTGATCATGGCGACGACAAGCGGAGCCGCGGCCCACATCAGGACCAGCAAACGCTCCGGCCTCACCCGCTCCCCGCCCCCGAACACGGCCAGGCTGGCCACGGGGAGCAAGGCGCTCCACGGAAACAGCCCGAAGCCGACCTCCTTCAGGATGAAATCAAACGAGCGCGCCTCGTTCCTCATCCCGCCCGCGAACGTGGCGGCGGTAAACCGGAAGGCCCGGAAGAACGCCGCGTCGGGAAGGAAGGTCAGAAGGGCCAGCCCACCGGCGCACAGGGCCGCGACCGCGGCAGACTCTGCCGCCGGACGCCAGTCAGGACGCCATCCCTCCGACGCCACGAGGACCACGGGCCAGGCCACGGCGAGGGCGGCGAAGGTCACGACGGCGGTCATGCCGCCGGACAGATACAGGAACGCGAGGACCGCCGGAAGCACCGCGACCCGCCGCCACCAGGGGGAGCCGGGCCTCGACCCGGCGTGTAGGGCTGCCACCCCGACCGCGAGCCCCAGCATCACCGACATCTCGTTCTCCACGAAACGCGCCGACAGATAAAAGAGTGACGAGGTCAACGTGATCAGGACGGCGAGGGCGGCCTCGCGTTCCCCGAAGGTCCGCCGCGCGAACGCCGCCACGACCCACACCAGGACCACGCCCAGCACGACCCCGGGCAGGCGCGCCGCGAACTCGTTCATCCCGAAGGCCCGCAGCGACAGCGAGACCAAGAACGGGTCCAGGGGCGGCACGAAGGCCGTCCACCCCCGCGACTTGAACTGGGCCAGGAAGGCGTCCCCCCCCAGGTGGTCCTGGATCGCCTGCTCCAGGGCGTCCGCCGAGGCCACGACGCGACTGAGCCGCTCGAGTTCCGAGCGGGCAATATCGCTGTCTTCCTCTTCTTCTTCCGGCCCCGGACCGGCCACGGACAGGACCCGGTCGAGCAGGGCCGCGGGGTCCCGGACCCCACCCCCCGAGACCCACAGGAAGGTCGTGGACGGGTTCTGCCGCGCGAGGCCGCCGAGGGTCCCGGCCAGCCGCCGGACCGAGGCGTCGTCATCGCCCTTGACCAGACCATCCACGTCCACGACGGCCACGGCGAAGACGTGGTCCGCGAGGAGGGTCCGCCCCGCTTCCAGCGGGGCCGCGACCTGCCCCCGATCCGCGGAGGACACGACCTCGACCTGGTCCCCGAGCGTGGCCGCGACCCGGGCCGCCAGAGACGTCGCGTCCCCGCGGGACCGGGCCTCCATCACAAGGACGCGCGGGGCCTCCGCCATCCGCCGGGCCACGTGGGCGCGATTCATCTCCCACGGGTCCCACAACCCGGGTCCCCACGTCCCGAGGACCAACAGGACCGCGGCCACGCCCACCAACGTCATCGTGAGGCTCGGTTTCACCGCTCTCCTCTTGGAAGGGGCGCGAGCCCCTGACCCGCGTCCCCGCCTCGCGCCCGGTGGCGACCCTGCCCTTCGGCCGGCCACGAAGTTGCGGTAGAGTAAGTGGGTCGCGGTTTTTTTTCAAGACGAACGAGGGGCTTCTGGTGAACGATGAACTTGCACCCAGACGGGCCCTGGCACCCCTCGCCCGTTCCCTCGGGTTGCCGGAGGGATTCGCGCGCCTGAGCGCGACCGAGAAACTGAAGGCCCTGCTGGACCTGGCCGACCCTGGCCGCGTGATCCGGCGCTTGAGGCCTGACGAGCTTTACGGCCTGGTGCGCCAGATCGGGATCGAGGACGCGTGGGACCTCGTGCTGCTCGGGACCCCGGAGCAACGGCAGGCGATCTGCGACCTGGAGGTCTGGGCGGACGATGCCTACGAGCCCGGACGCCTCGACCGGATCCTGGAACTGTCGCTTCAGGCCGGTCTGGAGCACGCCCTGGCCGTGGTCCGCGCGAGCGACCCCGAGCTGATCGCGCTGCACGTGTTCCGGCAGGCCCGCGTGCGCCTCGCGCGCGAGGACGATGAGCCCCCGGCCGCGCGCGGGTCCGGGGACACCACGAATGAAGAGGAAAAGGACGCGGAGACGGAGTTCCTCTCGCCGGACGGGGTCTTCCTGATCCAGTGCAAGGACCCGGACCGCGTCGTGTCGGTCCGCCGGCTGCTCGACCTGATGTACGCGGTCGGGGTCGAGTTCGCGCACCGCATCCTCTTCGCGGGGATGTACGACACGCCGGGGTCGCTCGAGCATCAGGCGCGCCACTTCCGCGAGAAGCGCCTCGAGGACCTCGGCTTCCCACCGCCCGAGGAGCGCTTCGCGATCTGGGAACCATTTGACGTCAGATCACTGAAAGAGGCGCTGGAGCGTCAGGCCCCCAGGGCCCCGCGGCTGGACACCCTGGAGCACGAGGGACATCCCCTGGCCCTCGCCCTGACCGACCGGAAGACCTCGTCCCTATTCTGGGAGGCCCTGGCCTCCCTCGCGGCAGATCCCGCCCTGCCCGCGCTCCTCCATCGCCTGCTCTACCTCGTCAATGCGGTGCTGGCCGCCCGGACCACGACCTACCACGACGACGACGCGTGGGAGGCGGCCGCGACCCATGCCCTCGACCTCGTGTCTATCGGTCTGGAAGACCTGTCGGGAGGGGAACTCGGGCGGGCCCGCGAGGTCTTGCTGGCGGTCCATCCGCGCGACCTCTACCGGGTGGGCGTCGAGGTCCTGCGCCCCCTCAACCTGTACGCGCGTCAGGTCCTGCGCGAGGTTGGGGGGATGGCGAGGCTTCCCGTCCTGGGGGAGCCGCGGGCCGACGTGGTGCGCGCGGCCCTGGTCTTCCCGCCCGAGCGCCCGGACGCCCTCGGGCGCGAACGGCCCTGGACCCTCCAGGACGCGAGGCAGGTCCGCAGGACCCTGGCGGACACGCTTGCCGTCTTGCGCTTTGCGCGGGCGCACCTCGGGTTCGCGCCGGCCTCGAGGCCCCCCCGCGGGAGCACCCTGGCGGAACCCACGCTCGCGAACGTCCTGGCGACCGCGTGGGCCCGGCAGGTCCTTCAGGGGGAACCCTCCGTCGAGCCCCTGACCGGAGAGGAGGTGCGGGACCTCCTGGTGGCCGCCTTCGATTGGGGTCGGGTCCGCGCGTCCCTGCGCGTCCTGACCCTGCCGCCGTCGCTGCCGCCCGGACAGGGCGAGGCGGTCCGCGCCTTCCTGGACGAGGCGATCACCCACGTCGAGGACGCGCTCGGCTCCCTGGACCCGGGTCATCCCGTGGACCCCCGGTTCCTGGGGGATTGCCTGCTCGTGCGCCGGGGGTGAGCCGCCTCACGGCCCCTGGTAGGAGGCGGGGAGGAAGCGTCGGACCTCGCGGTCGGGCAGGTCGGACACCACGGTCTGTCGCAGCCCCTGCTCCCCGTACGTCGCGACCACGAATCCGGCCTGCCGGTCGAGGCGCAACCCAGGGGCCGAGGCCGCGTCCGTTGCCGGGTACTGGGCCACCGTGACGCGCCGGCCTCCCACGTCATACAGATACACGACGGCGGGCGAGCCACCAAGCCGTGTCACCCGCGCCCCGACCAGACGCGCATCCCCCCCGTCGGGGATCGGTTCGTGAAAGGGGAAGGGGGCGTGGGCGCGCAGGAATCCGAGCACCTGCTCCCGGTCCCCGAAGACCGTGTCCGACGAGGCCCGGTGGGCCTCGACCACGTCCTGCACCGGGTCCTCGGGCGGGCTCCACAGGCCGAGGACCCCGTACCCGACCACGGCGATCATCAGGACCGCCGCCGCGGCCAGGAGGGCCGGCAAGAACCGGGTGTTCCCGGTTGCGGCCTCCTGCCGGAGACGGCGCGAGACTTGCTCCCGGAGGCTCGACGGGGCGCCGGCCGCCAGCAGGGCCTGACGCAGGCCGGTACGGAAGCGGACCTCGGCCGCCGCCGCCTCGTGACACCCGGGGCACCCCTCGAGGTGGGCTTCGACCTCGGCCCGCTCCTCCGCGGCGAGTTCCCCGTCCAGGTACAGGTCCAGGTACCGCGCGAGCGTCTCACAGTCCATGGGGGCCCTCCCGAGACGACCGGGGTCGCAGGGGCACGACGTCCCCGTTCTCGAGCGCCAGGTCCGTGGTCCGCGCGAGTTGTTCGCGCAGGAGCCTGCGGGCCCGGAACAGCCTCGACATCACGGTCCCGATGGGGGTGCCCATGACCTCCGCGATCTCCCGGTACGACAACTCCTCCACGTCCGCCAGGGCCACCACCGTGCGGTAGTCCCGCGGCAGGGAACGCAGGGCCTGCTCGAGCCGCTCCCGGGTCGCGCCGAGCACCGCGTTCGCCTCGGGCCCCCGGTAGAACGCCCGGCTCGACCAGGCCTGGAGCGACGTGGCCTGCAAGAGTTCCCGCGCGTCCTCCACGCCGACCTCGCGCCCCCCCGCGCGGACCCGGTTGATGAAGGTGTTGCGCAGGATCCGGAACAGCCACGCCTTGCAGTTCGTCCCTTCCTCGAAGGAATCGAACGCGGCCAGGGCCTTGAGGTACGTCTCCTGGACCAGGTCGTCGGCCTCGGCCTCGTCGCGCGCGAGCGACCGGGCGAAGCGATAGACCGCGTCCAGGTGCGGCAGGGCCTCCCGTTCGAACCG
>JBBIPO010000027.1:12379-29019 GCA_037442805.1 Deltaproteobacteria bacterium | reverse complement strand
CGCCTTCCGGGATCCGCCGTCGGGGATCGGGGGTCCGGGATCGGGGGTCGGGGGTTTGGCAGGGACTGCGTGACGGCCACGGACACGGTCACGGACACGGACACGGTCACGGTCACAAACGCGGTCACGGCCATCGTCTGGTTTCTGGAGGCGAGGTCCAGGCCACCGGGGCATGGGGGTGCGGGATGCGGGACCGTCGGGTGGAACGATGGGCGCTGGCCTGGCTGTTCACGGGTCTGGCGGCGGCGGGAGGGTCGCTTGCCTGCGCCGGGTCGTCGTTTTCGTGTCCCCCCGGCCTGGTGCGACAGGGCGGGACGTGCGTGCCGATCCAGGACACGACGCCCCACGAGGCCGTTCTGCTCACGGATGATGGCCTCGAGGGCGCCGACAGTCCGGTCGAGACCCGAGAGATCGAGGGCGAGGCCGCGGACCAGACGCCCGAGGAAGGCCCCTGGAATCCGGACGCATTGCCCGGCGGGTTCGTCGGGCTCCCTTGCGCGAAGGACGGGGACTGTCGCAAGGCGGGTTGGACCGGCCCTTCCGACAGCGTGGTCTGTCTGGACTGGCCGGGCGGCTACTGCACGGTGCTCGACTGCGGCGGAGCGGGGGGCGCCTGCCCGGAGGGGGCCGTCTGCCTCGGGATCACGCCGAACAAGCCGGCGTGCGCGCAGACCTGCGCCGGGGCCACGGACTGTCGCGCAGGCGCCTCGTACGGGTGCAAGACCGTCCCCGACGCGGAGGGTCGGCTGGTGCGGATCTGCCACCAGGTGAAGAAGGCAGGCGCGACCGGGGAGGGCTGCTCGGCGCACCAGGACTGTGCCGGGGATGCCTCGTGCCTGACCTCCTTCGCGGGGGGATACTGCGCGGTCCTCGGGTGCGGCCCGGACGCGCCGTGCCCCGAGGGCACGGCCTGCGTCCTGGGCAACGGGGCGCCCGCATGCCTGAAGCAATGCGCGGGCGACGCAGACTGCGCGGTCCCCGGAGACCTGCCGCGCACCTGCGCGTCGCTCAAGTCCGCGCTCGTCTCGGGCGAGAAGGTCCAGGTCTGCGCGTCGGGGACCCTCGGGGTCCCCATCGGGGGCCAGTGCCTGAACGACATGGAGTGCGCGAGCGAGGACTGCGAGGTCGTGGTCACCGGGACGTGCTCCGGATCGGGCCAGGGGTGCCGGATCGATGGGGACTGTCCGACGTTCGGCGAGGTCTGCGTCCAGTCGGCGACCGACACGCACGGGTATTGCACGAAGGCATGCGGTCTATCCACCCCGTGTCCAGGCCAGTCCTTCTGCGTGGGCACCAAGGTCGGGGCCGGGGGCCAGGCCGAGGGGACGTGCCTGCCCGGATGCCTGGAGCCCGGGGACCTGGCCTGCCGCAAGGAGGTGGGGCTCTCGTGCGTCTATGGCGACCCCATCGCGGCCCTGGGACATTACGCGTGCGCGCGCGTCCCCCGTGGGAGCCCGGGCGCCCCCTGCAGCGCGCCCTCCGACTGCGCGAGCGGGACGTGCCTGCTCGCCGCGGGCGGCGGCGGGTACTGCGTGTCGCCGTGCGGGCTCGGCGAGTTCTGCCCCTTCCCGACCTCGTGCCAGGAGGCCGGCGGCCAGAGACGGTGCCTGCTGCGGTGCCAGTCCGCCCAGGACTGTCCCCCCGGCCACGAGTGCACGCGGCCGGTGGGCACGATTCTGGAGGTGTGCTACCCGAAGTAGGCGCTACCGGCCGAGGCCGCGACGGAACTCTTCGAATTCCTGCTTCGGGAGGATGTCGAGCGCGGACTCGATGATCTCGCGGGCCTTGTCCACCTCGCCTCGGAAGCGGGCGAGGTGGGCCTGCTTGAACAAGAACTCGGTCCCGAATTCCAGTTTGGCCTGACCCAGCAGGCTCGCCCGATACGCCCGCCTGCGGTCCCGATCGGACAGGACCTGGAACGACTCCGTCATCCGCGCGAAGATCGCCTCGACGAGTTGCGCGGAGCGTTCCGACTGCCTCCTCGCGGTGGACCCCGGGCCCCACCGCTCGACCATCCGGCGGAACGCGGGCTCGACCTTCGACGGGTGCGTGGTCCAGTGAATCCCGAGGCGCGTGAAATGGTCCTCGGACTGGACCCGTTCGAGGGTCTGCTTCAGCTCCGCCTCGAAGACTTCGATCCCGCCCTTGGGCAGCGGGCTCATCCGGTACTCGACGAACCCGAGCAGGCCCGCGATCAGGAACAGGCGCGCCGTCCCGTTTCGCCCGAGCAGGCTCAGCGAGAAGACCTCCTTCAGCGTGATGCTCCCGTCCGCAACCTCCAACAAGGTCTTTCGCTCCTTGTCGGTGAACGCGACGCCCGAGATCACGGGGGTCAAACGGTCCGTCTTGACGGGATAGCGGCCCATGAGCGGGGTGAGGAAGGGTTCGAGTTCCGCCAGGTAGGCGGTGCGAGTCCGTTCTCGGACGTACCGGACCACGAACAGGTTCAAGTCAATCGCCACCGGGTCAGACGAGCGGGGGGCACGGTCGGTCCGGGTCAGTTCCCACGAGGCGCGCGGAAGGGCCATCACCCGCTCGAGCGCGCCCTGCTTGGCGGTCCGGACGGCCTCCACGAGGTCCCGCGGGGTGCACGCCCCTTGCTCGTAGAGGACCTGGAGCAAGGAACGGCCGGCCTCCCGGCCGGTCGTCTGGGCCCGGGCCGCGGCCTCCGCGGTGATGGTCCCGGAGGCGAGCAACTGGTTCAGGACCGCCTCCAGGAACGGGAGGCCGCGCTGTTCGATGGCGATCAGGCTTCCGTCCTTGAAGGCGAGGTCGTGGGTCCCGGCCGGCCCCGACATTTCCACGGTTCCGGTCGCGCGCGTCACGGCCAGGTAGCACAGCAGCGAGGGGCCGGAGACCTGCTTCAGGCGCGACGGGTCCTGCTCGAGTGCCGGACCCGAGGCGGCGAAGTCGTCCAGCGTCCCCGCGTTCGTCATCTCGCCGCGGATGGTGGTTTCGGCCATGATGCCTCGTGCGTGGTTCAGAAAGGGATTGTACCGCAGATTGCCGGCGGAGGGGCCGCGAAAACCGCGGGACGGGCGTCCGGGGTCGGGGGTCCGGCAGGGACTCCGAGGCTGACACGGACACGGTCGCGGCCCTGCGTGCGCAGCGCGGGATTCCGCGGTCAGACAGGGGGTCCGTGCTTCCCATGTTCCAAGGGCTCGGGGAACCACGCGGCACCCCTTCCGCCTGCGTTTCGGACTACAATCCGGGGCGACGACTGCTGGAGTCCCGACGATGAAGACCGTGACCGTCCAGGCGATGGGGATCGCCGTCGCGCTCGGGGTGGGGTCCGCCGCGGCCCAGGAACACCCGAGCCCCGCCCCGGGCGACGAGGACCTCATCCGGTGGATCGGGGACGCCTGTCCGTCGTCACCCGACCTGATCGCGCTCATGCACCTAGACCAGGTCGCGGGCAAGGCGGTGAACGACTGGCTGCGAACCGGCAAATACCGGGATGCGCACGCGCTGGCCGTGCGGTACCTCGACTGCCTGAAGGGACTGGGGCTCGGCGGTTCCGGCCAGGAGCCCGAGGCGCCGTTCGAGGGCGTCGGGGCGTCCCGGATCGCCATGCTGGAGCAGGTCCTGTGCTTTCTCCCCCTCGTCATCGTCGAGGTGGAGCAGAAGTTGGACGTGGATCTGGCGGCGCGATCCCTGGCGAGATGCCCCCGGCCGCCGGCGTCCCCGCCCGGCGATCGCGAGGCCTGGGCCGAATCCGTGCGGCGGTACCTGCACCTGGTGGCCGCGGTGCGTCCACCCGCCGAGGTCCTGGACGAGGTGCTCGCCTTCCTCGGGGCGCTCCGGAACGCGGGGCTTCCCTTCCCGGATCGGCGCGCCTCCGCTCCGGATGCCGGGGATCGGACCTCGGGGGACTCCTCGGGCGGACAGGCCGGCTCGAACGAGGGCGACTCCGCCGAGGAGGCCGCCCCCGCCCGGTCCGAGGACCAGGGGCCGGACCCAGTCTTCGCCGCAATGGTCTTGGGGATCGGAGCCGCCGTTGCCGCCGGTGACGTGGACGGGATCCTGCGGGTGATCGGCGCAGGAAGCGAGAAGCCCGCGGAGGACGCGGCCTGTTCCTCGGCCTTCCTCGCGGCCCTCGGGGTCATGCAGACGATGGTTGGCCTGTCGCCGTCGTCCCACCCCCCGATGGCGAGGAGGGCGGCGCTGCCCATCCTCGAGACCGTCCTCGTGTCTCGGGCGCCCTTCGAGGAACGGATGCGGACGGTTCGTGAGGTCGTGAAGCGGTTCGGGCCCGGGCGAGCGGTCTCGCCAGGGGAGGGCCCTCCGCCCACGAGGCCGTGCGTGGTGCCCCAGGTCGTGGCCTCGCTGGTCTTGGCGTCCCTCGATGGGGAGACCGCCGACCGGGCGGTCGCGGAAGGCCGCGTCGAGGAGCTCGCCCTGCTGGTCTCGACCACGGGCATCCCGGTGGGCCTGCCCGGTTCCGCGGAGTCCCGGTGCCAGGTCCTCCGGCTGGTCGCGGATCGGGCCACGGGAGACGAGGACCGGGGCCGATGGCTGTGTGCCCTCGGGGATGCGGCCTTGGCCGCGGGTCACGTCGGGGACGCGGTGGCGGCCTTCGAGTCGGCCGCCTCGCTGTCCGAGGGACCCGGGAAAGGGTGCGGGACCCGCGGGCGCCTGCGCGCCCTGGTGGCGGACCCGACCGCCGACCCGGACCGGGTTGTCGTCGCGACGCGGGCGTTTCTGGAAACCGGACCGGACGCGCCCGACGTGTACGGCATCGTAGCCGGGGCCCCGGATTCGCGGGGGAAGGTCTCGGCGATCCAGGCGTTCGCGCAGGCGGGTCGCGAGGCCCGCGGCGCGCTGGCCGGGGAGCCTGGCCTGGCCGAGGCCGTCCTGGAGGCGCTCATCAAGGTCGTGGACGCGGACCCGGGTTCCGAGGCGGCGCAGCAGGCCCTCCTGGCCGTGGCGAAGGCCGGTGGTCCGGTCCGCCCAGAGGACCGAGTCATCTGGGGGCTCGTGTCCGCGAGGCACCACGTCGTCATGGGCCGGGAGCGCGAGGCGAACCGCGTCCTGAAGGAGGCGTTCTCCCTCGCCGGGCCGGACGTCGAGGGCGTGAAGGAGGGGACCGCGGCCCTGCTACGCTGGCTGGCCGCGAACGACCACGTCCGGGTCCTGGACCAGGCGGTAGTCCTGGCGCGGACCGCGCGCGTGGTCGAGGCCTCCGTCCTTGCGCAGGTCGGGGCGATCCGGGGCGAGCGGGGCGACCGCGGGCGCGCGAAGGCGCTGCTCCGGCAGGCGGTGCTCGCCCGGCCTTCCCGCGAGGAAGAGTGGCTGACCATTGCCGACGCCTACGCGCGCATGGACGAGCCCGCGCTGGCCTCCGTGGCCCTGGATAAGGCGGGGCCCGAGGCGTCCTGGGACCGCCGGCACTACATGGTCCGGGGTCGCATCGAGATGGTCCGCCACCGATACCGGGAGGCGGCAGCGGCCTATACGCGGGCCTCGGACCTGTCACGCGGCGAGTGCGAGCCCCTCTTCTTCCGGGGGCTGGTCCGACTGCTGGTCGGGGACGCCGAGGGCGCGATCCAGGACTTCGAGCGGTGCGTGGCGCTCGGGGAGGAGTCGTCGGCCGTCCTCGGGGGGCTCGCGTACGCCCACTTCGACCTGTCGGCCTGGGACAAGGCGGAACAGACGTTCCGCCAGGCCCTCGCGAAGGACGAGAAGACGGCGGACAACCACCTGGGGCTGGCGATGACCCTCTTCCGCCAGGGCCAGCTGGACGAGGCTCGCCGCTCGTTCGAGCGCGCGGTGGAACTCGAACCCGCCATGAAGAAGGGGTCCGCGGAGGCCGAGAAGAAGGGCTACGTTTACACGGCCATCGAGAAGAAGGCCTGGACCGAGATGGTCCGGGCGTTCCGTGGCTCGAAGGCCTGGAGGCGATGAGGGAGGGCTCGAGGATGCGGGAAAGCGACATCCGGCGAATCCTGGAAGACCTGGGCATGCAGCCGGGAGGAGAGGAAGCGGCGCGGGCCTTGCGGAACGAGGATCTCGTCGCCGCGGTGGACCGCATCCGCGAGAAGGCGCACCACGCCGCGACCCCCGACGAGGCGTCGCGCTGGATGCGGGACCTCGCCGGGTTGCTCGCGTGGTTCGCCGCGGGCTGTCGTGGGCCGGAGGCGGGGCGCGTGGCCACCATGGCCGCGGCCCTGTACGAACGGGACCTGGCCGACCCGGCCGGGGCCGAGGGCGCGCGCCTCGTGGCGGCGGTCCGAAGTCTGGACCCCGCAGGATGGAAGACCCTGTACGAGCGATTCGGGGGACTTCTGGACGCCGATCAGGCCATCGTCGTCCTGGAGGTCCTCGCGTCGCTCGCCCCAGAGGGGGAACGGGAGCAGTACGCCGCCCTCCTTCAGGAGCGCCGCGGGGCCGCGCCGGAGGCGCCTCGACGGGAGTCCCGTCCCATCGAGGACATCCGCGCGCTCGTGGATCGCGACCCCGAGGAGGCACTCAAGGTTCTCGAGCGCGTGCTCGAGAAGGCCCCGGCCCACGTGGAGGCCCTGCGGCTGATCGCCCGGGTCCTCGTGGCGACTGGGCGCCGGAAGAAGGTCGAGGCGTGGTACGCGAGGGCCCTGGCCTCGGCGGAGGGGGAGGCGTCGCGGACCGCGCTTCTGTTGGACCTAGGAAAGTTGCAACTGGAATTGCTCGGGGAACCGTCGGCGGCGCGGTCGTCGTTCGAGGGTGTGCTCGAGGCGGATCCGACCCAGGCGGAGGCCCTCGTCGGCCTGGTCCAGGCCTGCGAGGCCCTGGGGCGTCTCGAGGATGCGCTCACGCCCGTCGAGAAGGCCCGGGTCGCGAGCGCCGGTCGCCCCGAGGAGGCGCGGGTCCTGCCGGTCGTGGCGCGGCTGCAATCGAGGCTCGGTCGCGTCGAGGAGGCCGAGAGGACCTGGCGGCGCTTGCGAGCCGTGGACCCGCGCAACGCGGATGCCCTCCGGTTCTACGAGGAATACCACGAGGCGGCGGGGGACTATCAGAAGTTGTTCACGACGTTGCAGTTCGCGCTGTCCGTGGTCGAGGACCCCGGCGAGAAGGTCCGCATCAACCGCAAGATGGCGGAAGTGGCCGAGCACCGGCTGAATAACCTCGAGCGCGCGCTGGAGGCGCACAAGCGCATTCTGGCCATCGCTCCCCTGGACGAGGAGGCCCAGGCCGCGGTCGTGGCCCTGTACGAGAAGACCCGGAAGTGGCACGCGCTGATCGAGTTCTACAACGAGCGGCTGCGGAGACTGCCGGAGGACGCCATCGAGGAGCGCGTGGCCACGCTCTTCCGCATCATCGAGATCTACCAGGACCCGGAAAAACTCCCGAGCGAGGACAATGTCCTCGCGACCTACGCCCGCATCGCGGAGGTCTCCCCCACGAACCGGCAGGCCCTCGAGACCCTGGCCCGCGGGTACGAATCGCGGGAGCGCTGGCCGGACCTCCTGCGCGTGCTTCAGAAGCAGGTCGCGGTCACGGAGGACCCGGTCGAGTTGCTGGAGCTCTTCCACCGCATCGCCGAGATCGCCATCACCCGGATGTCCAACGAGACGCAGGCGATCCCCTTCCTGGAGCGCATCCTGGAGCTCGACCCTCAGAACCTCGAGGTCGTCAAGAAACTCAAGGACATCTACCGGCGCAAGCACAATCAGGAAAGACTGTTCGCGATGCACCTGAAGGAACTCCCGATGCTGGAGGGAGCGGAGCGCGAGCAGGTCCTAGCGTCGGCCGCGGCCATGGCCCGCGACCGCCTCCTGCGGTATGACGAGGCGCTGCGCTTGTACGAAGAATTGTATCAACTGAATCCGAACTCGCGGGAGGCGCGCGAGAATCTTCACGTCCTGTACGCGCGGCTCGAGAAATGGGCGGACTACGCGCGTTTCCTGCGCGAGGAGGTGGCGCGCCCGATGCCCGCCAAGCGCCGGACCGAGTTGCGGCACCGGCTCGGGGAGATCCTCTTGGACCGACTCGGCGACCTGGCCGGGGCGAGGGAGGTGTACGAGGGCGTGCTTGCGGAGGACCCGGGCGACGACCTCGCGGTGCGCAGGCTCGAGCAACTGTACCTCGAGCAGGAGGACATCGAGGCGTTGCGCGCGATGTTCGGCCGGCGCGGGGACATGAGGTCCTTCGTGGCCCTCCTGGCCCAGCGGGACGCCCGCGAGAAGGACCCGGAGCGCCGCGTCCTCCTGAACCTGGCGATGGCCCGCGCGTGCGAGGAGGACCTGCGCGAGCCGGCGCGGGCCGTGCGGTTCCTCGAGACGGCCTGGTCGCTGGACCGTTCGCTGGTGGACGTGGCGCGCCGGCTCCTCGACCTGCACGAGGCCGCCGGAAACATCGAGGCCGCGGTGGCCCTGTTGAAGGACATGGCGCCGGCCCTCGAGGACCCTGCCGAGCGGATGCGGATGTGGGAAAGGCTGCACCGGCATCTCGAGCGCCTGGGTCGTCCCCAGGAGGCCTTCGCCGCGATCTCGGAGGCGGTGCGGCAGGCCCTGTCGTCCGGACAGGACCCGGACGCCCTGATCGAGGCGGCGCGGAACACCGCCACGAACGGGGCGTTGTGGCACGAGTACGCCGCCTTGCTGAGGGAGGCGGGCGAGGTGACGATGGAGCCCGCGCGGCGGCTCCGGCTGTTCCTCGAACTGGGGGAGGTCCTCGAGAACCGACTGCTGTTCCATGACGACGCGCGGGCCGTGCTCCAGCAGGTCCTGGACCTGGACCCGGGCAACCTGACGGCCCTGGGCCTGCTCGAGGACATCGCCCTGCAACTCGAAGACTACACGGGGCTCGAGCAGGTCCTGCGCCGCCGGATTGACGTGGCGGCCGACCCGGAGCAGGCGCGCGACATCCGCCAGCGTCTGGGGCGGCTCTACGAGGACCTCCTCGGGGACGACGCGGCGGCGGCGGACTGCTACATCCAGGTCCTCCAGACGCACCCGGAGGACCGCGAGGCCCTGGGGGGCCTGCACCGGACCTACGAGCGGTCGGAGCGTTACCTGGAACTGGCCGACGTAATCCGCATGGAGATCGCGTCCGCGGAAACCCCGCGCGAACGGGCGCGGCTCCAGTGCGACCTGGCCCGCCTGTGCTGGGAATCGCTGGACGACTACGACGAAGCGCTGCGGCTCCTCCAGGCGGCCCTGGCCTCGGACGAGGCCGACCAGGCGGTGGCGCAGTTGCAGACCCTCTTCGACAACCGCCTCGCGCGGGACGCCGCGGCGAACATCCTCGCGCCGTACTTCCGCGCCTCCGAGCGCTTCGCGGACCTCCTGGCCCTGCTGCGGGCGAGGGCCGAGGACCCCCTGCGCCCGGAAGCCAGGGCCGCCCTGTATATGGAGATCGCGGACATCGAGGGTCGCATCCAGGGGGACGCGTGGGCGGCGTTCGATGCCGTGGCGACGGCGGTGTCCCTGTTCCCATCGGACGTCTATGTGGACCGGCTCCTCGAGATGGCCGAGGCCACGGGAAGACATACCGAGGCCGCCGTCGTGATCGGCCGTTGGGTGGGGATCCTGCCGGAAGGGGAGAAGCCGCTGGCCGCGACCCTCCCCGACGCGGGACGGGAGGCCACGCTGTGCCTGCGCCTGGGGCGGCTGTACGCGGGGCCGCCACTGGACCGGCCGGACCTCGCCATCCGCGCTTACGAGAAGGCGCTGCCTTTCGAGGAGGAAGACGAGGGCCTGCTGCGCCTGATGCTGGACCTGTACCGGAGGCTCGGCGACACGCCATCGGTGCTCGCGACCTATGACCGGCTGGCCGGTTCCTTGCCGGACGGCGAGGCAAGGCGGTCGGTCCTCATCGAGAAGGCCGGCGTGGCCCGCGAGGCGGGCGAGGCGGACCAGGCCATCGAGGCGCTGGAACGGGTGCTGGACACGCGGCCGGACGACCCCGAGGCCGCGGTCCTTCTCGAGGACATCCTGTCGGACGCGGGGAGGTTCGAGGACCTGGTGCGCGTCCTGGAGCGGAAAGAGCAGGTGACCTCCGACCCGGCGCGACGCGCGGACGTCCTGTACCAGATCGCGACGATCCGCCGGGATCGGCTGGGCGACGCGGTCGGGGCCGCGGACGGCCTGCGCAGGTGCCTGGTGGAGTACCCGGACCACGAAGACGCGAGGCTCGCCGCCGAGGCCACGATCCTGGACGCGGAGGCCCCCGATCACGAGACGTGTGCGCGTGCCCTGCTGCCCATCGTGGAGTCCGTGCTCCGCGAGCGGGCGACGGAAACGGACCGGCTCGTCGCGGTGCTCGCCGCGAAGGCGAGGCTTGCGCGCAGCCCCTGGGACCGCGCGGTGGCCTACTCGGACGTGGCCCGGCTCGAGGAGGCCAGGGGCGCGCTGGACCGGGCGTACGAGGCCGCCGCGCGCGCGTTCTTGGCCATGCCCGAGGACCAGGGGCTCCTGGACCGGACGGTCGAGGTGGGCCGCAAGGCCGGAGTCGTCCCCGCCCTCGTGGACCTGCTCGAGGGCCTGGCGCGCCAGACCCGCCCCGCGCCGGGGGAGGTGTTCCTCGATGCCGACGCGAAGGTCCGGTTGCTCCTGACCGCGGCCCGGTTGTGTCGCGAGGACCTCGCGGACCTGCCGCGCGCCGCGGCCCTGTACGAGGAACTGCTCGAGTTGCAGCCGGGTTCCATCGCGGTCCTGCGCGAGATGGATGCGCTGCTCCACCAGATGGGCCGCGAGGCCGAGCGCATCCCCCTGCTCCGCGAGATGGCGGCGAACGCCATCTCCGTGGATGACAAGCGGGCCATCCACCTGTCCATTGGGGACCTCTGTCGCGCGACGGGGGACCTCGATGGCGCGGTTCGGGCCTTCCAGTTCGCCGTGGAGCGCCGGCCGGTGGAGGCGACCCTCGACCCCATCGCCCGAGACGCGGCGGACCGTCTGCTGGTCCTGTACGAGGCGCTGGGAAGGGTCCGGCAACTGGCGGACCTGCGACTGCTGCTGGGTCGCACGGCCGAGGACCCCGAGGCGGCGCGCGGTCACCTGTTGCTCGCCGGGATCCTGATCCAGGAGGAACTCAAGGACGCGACGGAGGCCTCCCACGTCTTCGAGGAACTGCTGCGCAGGGACCCGTCCGACGCTGTGGTCCTGGAGAGGGCCAAGGCGCTGGCGAGGGAGATGTCGGACCTGGACCGGCTTCGCGGACTGATTGAACAGGAGGTCGCGCACGCGCGGGACGCAGTGGAGCGCGTCGAGTCCTTGATCGCCCTGGCCGAGGTGCTCGAGGAGCAGGGCGACCGGCGGGTCCTGGAACCCCTGCGGCAGGTCCTCGCGGAGCAGCCGGCCCATCCCGTGGCGCGCGAGCGCGTCGCGGCGCACCTTCAGGATGCGGACCTGGCCCTGGAGGCCGCGCGCATTCTCGAGGACGCAGCGCTGCGAAGCCAGGACGGAGAGGTTCTGGCGCTGGCCCTGGCCAGTCGCGTGGCCCATGCCGAGGACGTGACCGAACGGGTGTCGCTGCGGTTGCGTCTGGCCGCCTGCCTGAAGGAACTGGGGCGCGACGAACAGGCCCGAGACACGCTCATCGAGGCCCACCGAGAGTCGCCGGACGATGGGGAGGTCTATCAGAGGCTCGTGGACGGGCTACGGGCCGCGGGGAGATTGGCGGACCTGGTGGCGATCACGAAGGAGGCCGTGACCGAGGTCGTGCCGGACCGGTTGGGACTGCGGATGCGAGCGGCCATGACGCTGATGGAGGCGGGGCTCCATGAGGGCGCCGTGGAGGTCCTCGACGTCTCGGTGGCGGAGGAACCGCGCCACCGGCCGACCCTGGACCTGCTGTGGCGCGCCTTCGAGGCCCTGGGACGGTACGACGCGCTCCTGAGGACCCTGGATGCGATGGCCGAGGCCACGGAGAGTCCGGAGGAGCAGGCCGCGTTGTACGAGCGGTGCGCGCGACTGGCCGACGAGGAACTCGGGGACGCGGCCCTCGCGAGGGCGTACTTCTGGAAGGTCCTGGGGTTGTTCCCGCTGCACGACGCGACCATTCCGCGCCTGACCGCGCTCCTCGGGCGGGCGGGCGACCGGGCCGGATTGCGCGAACTGTATGAACACGAACTGTCTCATCTGGCAGGACACGATACGGTCGGGGACCAGGTCCGGAAGGCGGAGTTGCGTCGCTACCTGGCAGTCATGGCCCTCGAGGACGGCCGCGAGGACGAGGCCGTGGCCTACGCGCTGGACCTCTTGGGGGCGCCTCAGCCCAGTCCCGAGGACCTCGTGACCGCGCGCCGGGTGTACGCGGAGGCCGGCTGCCGCCCGGACCTGTTTCACGTGCTGGCCGATGCCCTGACGAGGACGGTGGACCGCGAAGGGCTCCTGGACCTGTGGAGGTTCGCGGCGGGCATGGACCTCGAGGACCCCACGCGCGAGGTCGCGCTGCGGGCCGCCGTCGCCCTCGAGAAGACCCTCGGCGAGGACCCGACCGACGACCTGGCGGCCTTGCTGGGACTTTGCCCCGAGGACAGGGCCCTGCGCGAAGATTTCGAAGAGGCGGGACGACAGGCGGGAAGACTGCCGGAGGTGGTCGCCCGGCTGGAGACGCTCTTCGCCGAGCACCAGGACGAACCCCTGGCCGGGGAGATTGCCCGCGACCTCGCGCGCATCCTGCGGGACGACCTGAAGCGCGACGAGGAGGCCGCGGATTACCTGCGGGTCGCCCTGTTGCGCCGGCCGGAGGACCGGGACGTGGTCCACGAACTGGCCGCGCAGTACGAGAAGTTGTCCCGGTTCGGGGACCTGGCCCTCCTGTACGAGAACCTCGGGGACCTCGCCGGGGACCCCGACGAGCGGCTCGCGCTATACTTCCGGGCGTTCGAGATCATCCGGACCCGGATGAAGGACCCGGCCGGCGCGGCCGAGGTCCTGCGAAAGATCCTGGATCAGGACCCGGAGAGCCGGACGGCGCTCGACGCGCTAGAGGCCATCGCGAGGGAGACCGGGGACCCCTCGATGCTGGCGCAGGCCCTGGCCCGGAAGGCCGAGGTAAGCGCGTCGCCCGAGGACCGCCGGCGGCACCTCCTGGAGCTGGCCTCGGTGCGGGAAGGGCCACTCGGGGACGTGGCCGGCGCGATCCGGACGCTCGAGGAGGTGCTGGAATCCGACCCGGGGAACGCGGAGGCCATCGCCCGCCTGAAAGAGCTCTACGTCCAGACCGAGCGATACGCCGACCTCGCGGACCTCTTCGAGCGGGAGGCGGAGGTCGCCACCGACCTCGAACGCAAGACCGGCGCGCTGAAGAAGGCCGCGGCGGTCCACGAATCGCGGCTCGGGGATCGCGAGGGGGCGATGGCGCTGTTGAGGCGGGTCCTGGACATGGACCCCCTCAACCAGTTCGCCGGGACGCGCCTGGGCGAGCTCCTGGAGGCCGCCGGGGATTTCCACGGCCTCGTGGACCTGCTCCAGGGACAGCTGTCGCACGCCGACTCGGCAGGGGCCCAGGCTGACCTCCACGCGCGGATCGGGGCGATCTGCGAGTCCTCGCTGAACGACCCGGCACGGGCCGCGATGCATTACCGGGCAGCCCTGTCGCTCGACCCCTACCGCGCCGGGGCCCGAGAGGGGCTCGAACGCATGCTGAGGGACGAGCACGTGGCCATGGACGCGGCCCTTGCCCTGGAAGAGGTCTACGAGTCGTCGGGCGAGTACCTGAAGTTGTGCGAGGTCCTCCAGAACGAGGTGGACCTCGTGAAGACGGCGGGCGAGCGGGAGGCCTTGTGGCTCCGCGTCGCCGAGGTTCAGGCCGAGCGGCTTGGCGACGCAAGGGGGGCCCTGGAGTCGCTGGCGGCGGCGCTGGCGCTGAACCCGGCGAACGCGGACACGCTGGAGCGGCTCGAGCGCCTGGCGTTGAAGACCGGCGAGACCGCGAGGCTCTTCGAGGTCCTTCACCGGCTGGCCGGCGAGGCCCGCGACGCGGACGTGCGTTCCCGATTGAACCGCAGGGCGGCCGAGGTGGCGGACCGGGACCTGAAGGACGCGGCGGCCGCGGCGGCGCACTACGCCGCGTATCTGGAGGACAACCCCGGGGACGCCGAGACCCTGGCCGTCCTCGACAGGCTGTACTCGGACCTGGGGCACGCGGAGCGGCTCGCGGACGTCTTGAGGCAACGGATCGGACTGGCCGGCGAGGGGGCGGCTGGTCTCGACCTGCGGATGCGGCTCGGGGACCTGCTCGCGACGCGCCTCCAGGAGGCCGCGGGGGCGGTCGAGCAGTACCGGATCGTCCTGGCGCAACGCCCGGGGGACCGGGAGGCGGTTCGACGCTTGAGCAACCTGGTGGACCACCCGGTCGCCAGATGCCAGGCGATCGAGATCCTGATCGCGACCCTGCGCGAGTCCGGCGACGACGAGGGGCTCGCGTGGGCCCTCGAAAAGAGGCTCGCGCAGATCGAGTCCGGCGACGAGGGCCCGGGGCTCGACGAGGCGGACCCGCTGCCGCTGCACGAGGAGGCCGCAGAGGTGGCCCGACGGCTCGGCAGGCCGGACGACGAGATGCGGCATCTGGGGATGGCGCTGGGGCTGGCCTCGTCCCACGAGGCCCTCCGGAAGAGGTTCCTTGATGCCGCGGACCGGACGGGGCGATACGACGAGGCGTACGAGTATCTGGCACGGGCGGCGTCGAGGGCGTCGTGGGCGGACCTCGAGAGGACGTTGCGTCTGCATGCGGCCCGCATGGCGGACCGGGCGGGCGGACGGGATCGCGAGGTGGAGGCGGAGCTGACGAGGGTCCTGGAGATGGACCCCACCTGCCGGGAGGCCATCGAGATCCTGGAACGGCTGTTCGAAAAGGAGGGGAGGGCGGGCGACCTGGTGGACGTCCTGACGCGGAAACTCCGGCTCGACATGACTTCAGGGGAGCGCGTGGCGACCCTCAGGCGGCTGGCCGGCCTCCACCGGGTGCGTCGCGAGAGGGACCGCGCGATCCGCGCGCTCGAGGAGGCGTCGAGCCTCGAACCGGGCGATACGGGCCTCCTCGAAGACCTGGTGGCCCTGTACGAGGAAGAAGAAGACGCGCGAGGTCTCGTGTCGGCCCTCGAACGCCTGGCCGCGGCCTCCGTGGGGGGGCCGGAGCGGGGGGCGTGCCTGTTGCGGGTGGCGGACTTGCTGATGGCGCCGCTCCAGGACAGGGTCGCGGCCCGCGGCGTCCTGGAATCCTTGCTGTCCGAGGACCCGGGGCACGTCGAGGCCCGCCGTCGCCTGCGAGCCCTTTGCGAGGACCTCCAGGACTGGCCCGCGTTGCTGGCCATGCTGGGCGAGGTGGTGTCGGACGAGGGGCAGGACCCCGGCGCGCGCGTCGAGGCCGCGATGAAGGCGGCGTCCGTGGCCGAGACGCACCAGGAGGACCTCGCGGCCGCCGCCTCGTTTCTTGAGAAGGCCCACGAGATTGACCCGGAGTTCCTGCCGGTGGTGGACGAGTTGATCCGCGTGCACTACCGGTCCGGGGACTGGCAGGGGCTCCTGCGGGTGCTGCGCCGAAAGGCCGCGCTGGTCCCCGCGGTGGGCGAGAAGGTCGCGTTGCTCGCGAAGGCGTGCGACCTGGCGCGAGGGGAGATCGGCGACGCAGAACTCGCGGGGAGCATCGCGCGAGAGATCCTCGCGCTGGACCCGGCGAATCCGAGGGCGCTGCTCGTGACCGCGCGATTGATGGAGGCCAAGGGGGAGGCGCAGGAGGCCCTCGACCTGTTCCGGCGGCTGGCGCGGACGACGGGGGACATCGAGGAACGGGTGGAGGCCCTGCTCGGGGTGGCCCGGATTCTGATGGGACGCCTGGGGGCGGGTGGGTCCCCGGGTGTGATCGAGGAGGTCCGCGAGGCCCTCCGCACCGCGGCCCGCTTCAAGCCGGACCACCCCGAGGTGAATACGCTGTTGCGGCGTCTGTATCTCGAGAACCGCGAGTTCCTGTCGGTGGTCGAGGTGATGCAACGCGACCTCAAGCGAGCCAGGACGGACGCGGAGCGTGCGACGATCTGCATGGACATTGCCGAGATATTCTTGAATGAACTGAACGACGGGGCGGCGTTCCTCCGGTGGGCCGAGGAGGCCCACCGCTACAAGCGCGACGACCCGCGGATCGTCGCCGGCATCGTGAACTTCCACCTGAAGTCGGGGGACGCCGGGCGAGCCGTGCCGCACCTCGAGTGGCTCGTGAACTACCTGGAGGGCAAGCGCCGGTTGAAGGAACTGCCCCCGTACGCCTTCGAACTGGGGCGGATCTTCGAGGGTCGCGGGGAGGTGGACAAGGCGATCCAGTATTACCGCATGTGCCACGAGCACGACGCGGGGAACGTCCCGAACGCGCTGGCCCTGGGGCGGCTGTACCTGGGGCGGGAGGAGTACGAGAAGGCCCTGCGCGTCTATCAGCCGCTGATGGTGCGGCTGGATTCGCTCAAGGCGCCGGTGCGCGTGGAGGTCCTGCTGGCGCTGGCCCACATCCACGAGGCCCGCGGCGACAAGAAGAAGGCCCGACAATACGTTCTGCGGGTCCTCGCCGAGGAGCCGGACAACGCGGACGCCCAGGCCCTGCTCGCCAAGGGGTTGTGACCCCGGCGCTACCCTCGCCGCGGTGTCCGTGTGGGGTCCGTGGCCGGGATCTGGCCAGGCGGGGCCGTGTCGGTGCCGGGACCGTGACCGTGGCCGGGACCGTGACCG
>JBBIPO010000027.1:0-12279 GCA_037442805.1 Deltaproteobacteria bacterium | reverse complement strand
CCGTGACCGCCACGGAGTCCCTGCCGGACCCCGGACCCCGGATGCCGGATGGCGGGGTCGAATTGCGCCGTTGGCTCCGAATCTGGTCCGCGTCTGCCGCCATGGGAAACCTCGGGCACGACCGGAATCGGCCGGACGTAGTGTTCGTACGCGGGTCAGGTCTGCTGGTCAGAATGCCCTTCGTCCTCCGGATCGCCGGCCGATCCGGACCCCGCGCCGAGCAGGCCCTGGGCCGACCCCTCCGGCCGCACGGCAAGGCCCTCCTCGGCCTCGACCAGGGCCAGGCGGCGGTTGTAGGCCAGGAGCACGTCCGCACCCGTCAGGATTCCGAGGATCACGGTCGGATCCCGGTCTTCCGTCACCATGAGTTCGTCCACGCCCCGAGACGCCATGAGCCGGTGGGCACGGGCCACGGGGTCGCTCGACCGCACCCGGAGCTCGGCAGGATGCATCAGGTCGCGGACCTTCCTGCGCTCCGCCGCCGAAGGGTCGCTGTGGAGCGCGTGCATCAACTCGCCGATGTGGAAGGCACCCGCCAAGTGACCGTCCGGGCCAACGACCGGGAAGATTCGCTGCCGGGTCTCGGCCGTGGCCCTCATCGCCTCGCCAAGCGTCATGTCCGGCGTCACGCACGCGAAGCGGCGATTCTTCTTGTACACCTCGGACACGCGGGCGCGGCCCATGACCACCATGGCGTACTCGGCGAAGTGGGCGGGCGAGAACACCTTGGATGGGACCTGGCTCCGGTAGATGCTCCAGCGCCGGCTCACAAGGAACGAGAGCGCGCACACCCAGACCGCGGGGACGAGGAGTTCGTAGTTTCCGGTCATCTCGCTGACCATGATGATCGTCGAGAGCGGTGTGTTCGCGGCTGCGGCGAAGAACCCGGCCATGCCCACGATCGCGTAGTTCGCCGGGGCCTGGACGACGCCCGGGACCCAGGAATGGAGAACCTGGCCGACGGCCGCGCCCAGGGTGCCACCAATGACCATCGAGGGGCCGAAGACCCCGGCGCTCCCGCCGGACCCGATCGTCAAGGAGGTCGTCAGGATCTTCCCGAACGCGACGAGGAGCAGGACGCCGAGGCCGACCGGGGGACCGCCACCGAGGACGTCCTGGAGGATGCCGTAGCCGGTGGACATCACGTCGAGGACGCGGCGGTCCGAGACCAGGAGGTAGAGCGCGAGCCCGACCGCGCCCGTGGCGAATCCGCCGATGACGGGCTTCAGCCAGTCGGCGACCCGGAGCCTCCGGAAGAAGCCGTCGGCACCGTAGAAGACGTGGATGTAAAGCGCCGCGCCGGCCGCCACGACCACCGCCAGGACCGCGTACGGGCCGAGCTCGAGAGGGTTCGAGAAGCCCGGTCCCGTCACGTCCGTGAACATGTGGCCGTAGCCGTACTTGGCCGCGAACACCGCGTACGCGACGATGCTGGCGACGGCCGCCGGGAGGATGACCTCGGTCTCGACCTCCGGGTCGGAGTACAGCACCTCGCCCGCGAAGATCGCCCCGGCGAGTGGCGCGCGGAAGATGGCGCCCACGCCCGCGCCGAGTCCGGCCGCGAGGAGCCAACGCCGATACCTCACGGACAGGCCCAGGCGCATGGCGAGGACGCTGCCGGCGCCCGCCCCGATCTGGGCGATCGGCCCCTCGCGACCACCCGAGCCACCCGTGCCCATGCTCAGGACGGTCGCGAAGAACTTCACGACCGGGACCGGCCACCGGATGGCGCCGGCCTCGCGATGGTAGGCCCTGATCGCGGCGTCGGTCCCGTGGCCGCGGGCCTCCGGGGCGAACCGGAGGGTCAGGAACCCCGCGCCCAGTCCGCCGAGCGCGGGCAGGACCAGGAGCCACCCGGGCGAGAACGTCTCGGCAATCGGGAAGGAAACGAGGGGCGGCTCCCCCCCGGGATGGCCGGGGTCAATGCCCACGAGGGACTGGAAGCAAAACAGTCGCGTGACCTCGAGGGCCATCTGGAAGAGGATGGCCCCCAGACCGGCGATCACACCGACGACGGCGCCGAGGAAGAGCCATGTCCAGAAGTTGCGGAAGTCGAAGGTCCGCTCCAGAACTGCCCGACCCGAGTCGAGTCCCCGCATCGTCGCCTTGCCCCCCGCGCCGCTGTCGAGTCGGGTCGAGCGCGTCTTCCGCGCCACCCCGACCCCTTGGGGGTCTGTCTTATTGCGCTTGGGGCGTCGGGTCAAGTTTGCGTGGGGCCACCAAGATCCTCCGATCCCGGACCCCGGATGCTGGGTCCCGCGTCCGTGTCCGTGACCGTGACGGAGGCCATGACCGTATCCGTGACCGCCACGGAGTCATTGCCGGACCCCGGACCCCCGACCCCGGATGCCGGACCCCGGATCCCCGCTCGGCGAGCACAGCGTGTCTGGCGGGAGCCAGGAAAAACCGACGGGGCTGTGTCGCCGGCGGCTTGTTTTTCGGAAACCGGGCGCTAGAATCGCCGCCGGCGGAGGGTGGCGTGATCGGGTGGATTGCGTCGAGACTGCTCCCCGTGGTCCCGAGGTCCATCGTCCATGCGGTGGCCTCGCGGTACGTCGCGGGCGAGGACCTGTCGGCGGCCGCGGGCCTCGTCCGGTCCCTGAATGCCCGGGGCTACGAGGCGACGCTCGACGTCCTCGGCGAGGATGCAAGGGACACGGCCGTCGCGGACCGAACCGTTCGCGAGTATCTGGACGTGCTCGAGCGGATCGGCGCGGAATCGCTGCGGTGCAACGTCAGTCTGAAACTGACGCACCTCGGACTGCGCCTGGACCGCGACGCCGCCAGGGAACGGTTGCGCCGGATCGTGGAGCGGGCGCGAGAACTCGGGAACTTCGTGCGGATCGACATGGAGGACTCGAGCGTCACCGACGCGACGTTCGAGGTCTACCGCGCCATGCGGGCGGCCGGTGGGCCGGTCGGCGCGGTGCTCCAGGCGTGCCTGCGGCGGACGCTCGACGACGCGCGGGCCCTCGGGGCGATGGGCGCGAACGTGCGCCTGTGCAAGGGGATCTACCGGGAACCGAGGACCATCGCCTACCGCGGGCGCAAGCAGGTGAGGGCGTCGTACCTCGCGGCCGCGGAGGCGCTATTGCGAGCCGAGGGGACCTACGTGGCCTTCGCGACGCACGACCGGCCCCTCATCGAGCGCTGCCTCGACCTCGTGGCGCGGCTGGCCATCCCGACCGACCGATTCGAGTTCCAGGCCCTCCTGGGGGTCCCGGTCGAGGACGTGCTGGACCGGCTGGTGTCCCGAGGGGTCCGCGTTCGCGTGTATGTCCCCTTCGGCGAGGACTGGTACCCGTACGCCTCGCGCCGCCTGCGGGAAAACCCGAAGATCGCATCGTACGTCGTGCGGCAGATGTTCGCGCCGAGGCGGCTTCGAGCGCGCGGGGGGGCGTCATGACCACCGACTTCTTGGTGCTCGGAAGCGGGATCGCCGGTCTCTCGTTCGCGCTCGAGGCGGCCGAGTCCGGCCGGGTCCTCGTCTGCACGAAGCGCCAGGCCGAGGAGTCCAACACGCGCTACGCCCAGGGGGGGATCGCCACCGTCCTGGACCGCGAGGACAGTTTCGAACTGCACGTCAACGACACGTTGCGGGCCGGCGCGGGCCTGTGCCGCCGGGAGCGCGTCGAGCTGTGCGTCCGGGCGGGACCCGAGCGGATCCGGTGGCTCATTGGCCAAGGCGTCCAATTCACGAGGATGTCGCGCAATGCCACGATCGAGTTCGACTTCGGTCGCGAGGGAGGGCATTCCCGGCGCCGCATCCTCCATGTGGAGGACCTGACCGGGCGCGAGGTGGAGCGGGCGCTCCTTGACCACGCGACGTCCCACCCGAACATCGTCATCTGGGAAGACCACATGGGCGTGGACCTGTGGCGGGACGAGGATGCCTCCGGGAAGGCGCGCGTCCGCGGTGCGTACGTGATTGACCGCCGGACGGGCGAGGTCCACGCCGTGGGCGCGAGGGCGACCGTCCTGGCCACGGGCGGCGCGGGCAAGGTCTATTTGTACACCTCGAACCCCGACGTGGCCACGGGCGACGGCGTGGCCATGGCCTACCGGGCTGGCGCGCCGGTGGCCAACCTGGAGTTCTACCAGTTTCACCCCACCTGCCTGTACCACGCGAAGGCGAAGTCCTTCCTGATCTCGGAGGCATTGCGCGGCGAGGGCGGCCTGTTGCGGCGGCTCGATGGGACGCGGTTCATGGAGAAGTACCACCCGGACGCGGAGCTCGCGCCACGGGACGTGGTCGCCCAGGCCATTGACCACGAGATGAAGCAGACCGGCGACGACTGCGTCCTGCTCGACATGACCCATCTGGACGCGCGATTCCTGGAGGAGCGATTCCCCAACATCCTCGAGACCTGCCTGCGCTTCGGCGTGGACATGAGGCACGAGCCCATCCCGGTGGTGCCGGCGGCGCACTACTCGTGCGGCGGGGTGCTCACCGATGAACACGGGGCGACGTCGCTTCCGGGGCTCTACGCCGTGGGCGAGGTCGCCTGCACGGGGGTCCACGGCGCGAACCGCCTGGCGTCCAACTCGCTGCTCGAGGCCCTGGTCTTCGCACACCGGGCCGCGCAGCACGCGAGGGCCGTGTTCAATGACCTGCCCGAACCCGAGGAGGGCGAGGTCCCCCACTGGATGCGCGTGGCCGCGCCCACGACCACCACGCGCGAGACGGTCATGGTCACGCAGGACTGGGACGAGGTCCGCCGGCTCATGTGGAACTACGTGGGGATTGTGAGGTCCGTCCGCCGGCTCCTCGGGGCGCGGCGCCGGCTCGACCTCCTGTCGGCCGAGGTGCGGGAATACGTCCTGTCGTCCCCCTTGACCCCGGACCTCGCCGAACTACGCAACATCGTCACGGTCGCGTCGCTGATCGTCGAGAGCGCGCTGTCGCGGCAGGAAAGCCGGGGCCTGCACTTCGTCGTGGACTATCCCGAGCGGGACGACGCCCGCTTCGCACGAGACACGATCCTGTGGGCGGGGGTCCACCCCGTGATGACCGTGTAGGCGGGCGGTCACGGCCCCTGACAGGGCAGGACCCGCGCGCGCCGGTCCGGCACCTCCCGCCGCTCGTAGCCCCACAACCCGTCGAGCCGCTCGGTCCCCGTGTTCTTCTCGAGCCCCTCCGCGACCATGCGCAGGGCCTCGACGATCCCCGGCACGACCAGGATGTGGCCCGCCTCGTCGCGCGGCATGTGCCAGCGGAAGTCCTGGAGCGTCCCGAGCTCGAGGCTCGCCTCCCGGAGCAAGGCGTAGAGCGCCTGCATCCGATAGACGATGGCCAGCAGGCCGCACATCGTGAAGAAGTGGTAGGGCTCGATCTCGAGGATGGCCTGTCGTAGCGCCAGCACGCTGTCGAACCGCCGCACCTTCCCGGTCAGGTCCTCGCGGTCGTTCGAGGCCGTCGAGAGGATCGCGTGGGGCCGCAGGTCCAGGAATCCTCCCACGCAGAGGTGAAAATCTCGGAACGTCTCGTAAGAACATCGGTTTCCAGACGCCTGATGCGCCTCGCGGAGGTGCCGGGCCACGGAATCGCCATGGGTCACGAGCAGGTCCAGGGGCGCCACGTAATAACCGGTCCGCATCACGGCGCGGCCATCGCGCTCGAACAGAATCGGCGTCCCCAGCGACGGGATCTGCCACACCGCGCGCAGCACGGTCCGAAGCACGCGACGGCGGGCCTCCTGACGCTCTGGGTAGAGGTCCTCGTGCATCCGTGCCCGGAATGGGGTCAGCCACTCCAGGTCCTCGGGCGAATCCGCGGCCGCGAGTAGGGTCAGGTCGCGTCCGAGCGAGTCCACGTCCCACCCCACGACGTCCTCGAAGGTGAGGGCCCGGGAACGGGACAGGAAGAAGGCGCGCGGATCGAAACGGTCCAGGTCCACGTAGGGCGGGATGGCGTCAATGTCCAGGGTCCGCAGGCGGTGCAACAGGATCAGGAGCCCCAGCGTGTGGAGTTCGCACTGGTGCTTGGCCGAACCGAGGTCCTGCAAGGCCATCGGGTCCAGGCCGTTCAACTGCGCCTGCCGGAGGGGGGGCTGTGCCAGGAAGTCGAGGACTTGGCGCGAGTTATCTGTTTCAGTATAGTAACAGATGTTATTGGTGAACCACGGTGAGATCGGGTCGTCCCCGAACAGCCCGCATACAGCCATGACCAGGCCCAGTTCGCTCGCCGAGGCGACCCGCATCACCCGGTACAGGGCCTCGGCGTTCGCCACCGTGAAGAACCCGTTCTCCCCGCTGCGCAAGACGAACGAGGGGCGGATCTCCTCGCCCCGCTCGAAGCGGACCGGGTCCTGCGGGGGGTCGTCCAGGAAAACGGTCAGGGGGCGGAACGAGCGCGCGACCTGCCGGACCGGGACCGGGCGGCCGGCCTCGCGACTCGCGCGGGATTCCGGGGGCTGCGTTGCCTTCGACCCGGGGAAGACCTCGGCGGGGGCGTCGAAGAGCATCTGGCCCACGTAGCGATGGACCGGGACGTCCGAGCCGACCTTGACCTCGTCCACGCCGATGGCCGCGGCGGTGATGAGCATCCGGATGCCGGCGCCGGCGTACAGGTCCGTCAGCCGTTCCGCGAACTTCTGCTTGGCAACGAGTCGGGAATCGAGTGCGCTGTGCGCGAACCCGAGCCGGATCGTACGCCTCATGTCGGGGCGTGAAGGCCCCTCGCCGCCCGGGACGGGTTCCTCGTCGTACATCCCGCCGACCGAGGTCGTGTGCGCGACCAGGACGTGGTCAGCGAGGTCCAGCTGGATGCGGGCCACGTCGTCGCGAATGGCGATGACGAACTGGTCCTTGAGCCGCTCGATGAGGTCCGGGCGGAACCCGGGGACCTCGCGGGCCGCGAGCTCGAGGTCCAGAAGGTGATACGCCATGAGGCTCGGCAGCGGAATGCCCAGGTGCACCGAGCGAAACCGGAACCCCGGTCGCCCTGCGAAATGGCGGTCCCGGTAGGCGGTCAGGAAGGACGTGAAGGGACGGGTCGCCTGGATGGCCTCCGCGAGCGCGTCCGCGACCCGCTCGACGGGCGCGTTGGGCGAGGTCCCGATAGACTCGAGGTACTCGGCCACCAGTCGGGCGCGTTCCTCGGGGGGGGTCACCTGGATGCGGTCGAGTCCCGGCAGGGCCGTCACGTGGAAGCGCTGGAGCGCGATGAAGACCCCGCTATGCGTCAGGAAGCCGTCCCGGACGCGCTGCGGGAGTTTCGACCGCTGGTTCTGGCCTCCCCAGGCCCTCTCGCCGTGGACGGCCTGCACGTATCGGAACAGCCGTTGGGTGAAGGCCTCGATTTCCTCGCGATAGCGGGCGGTGGCCACCAGGACCGGGACCTCGTCGTCCCCGGGCGGCCGGATGGCCATCATCTCCTCGTACAGGGACAGCATCTGCAACACCGCGGTCCCGCCGACCGCGCCCGTGCCGCCGAAGAAGACGTGCACGTCGCGGTACCGCTCCCCATCGCGCGCGGCCTGGACGATCCGGTTTCCGAGTCGGACCTTCTTGTAGCCCATCGTCCCCCCTTCTGGTGATCGCGGGTCCCGTCCGGTTATTGCCACATTCCGGCGAAAAAGGGGAGTGCAGAGGTCACGACCCTTCGGGGCCCTCTTTCGGTTTCGGGGTGGACGCGCCGCCTTTCCTCCAACGATACAGAGTAGCGCGTCCGACCTTGAGGGCCCTGGCGGCGAGGCTCACGTTCCCCGAGGCCAGTTCCACCGCGTGCCGCAGGATCTCCGCCTGGATTTCCTGCACGGGCGCCAGAGAGCCGAGGTCCGGAAAGGCGGCCGCCACCCGCTCCGCGAGCGTCCGGCTCGCACTGGCCGGCCCGCCCGCGACCGCCGGTCCCGCCTGGACCCGGTGACTTCCCAGCGTGGTCCGGACCTCCGCCATCGTGACCTGTCGGCCCCGGGCCAGGATCACCGCGTGACGGACGAGGTTCTCGAGCTCGCGGACGTTGCCCGGAAACGGTTGCGCCATCAGGGCGGCCAGGGCATCCGGGGTGAACCCTGTGAGGTCCTTGCCTTCCTCCCTGGAGTAGCGCCTCAGGAAGTGCTGGGCCAGGACCGGGATGTCCTCCGGGCGCTCGCGCAACGGCAGCAGGCGCACCGGGAACACCGAGAGCCGGTAGTACAGGTCCTCGCGGAAGTTGCCGCGCCGGACCTCGGCCAGGAGGTCCCGGTTCGTGGCCGAGATCACGCGCACGTCCACCGTGACCGGATCGGTCCCGCCGACCCGCTCGAACGTATGGTCCTGAAGGACGCGCAACAACTTCGCCTGGAGCGCCCTGGGCAGTTCCCCGACCTCGTCCAGGAACAGGGTGCCCCCGTTCGCCGCCTCGAACCGTCCGATGCGCCGGGCCGTGGCCCCCGTGAACGCCCCCTTCTCGTACCCGAACATCTCGCTTTCGAGCAGCGTCTCCGGGATGCCCGCGCAGTTCACCGCCACGAACGGCCCCCCCTTGCGGGTCCCCCGCGCGTGGATCGCCCGGGCGATCAACTCCTTCCCGGTCCCGCTCTCGCCCTCGATCAGGACCGTGACGCCGCTATTGACCACGGCATCCAGGGTCTTGAGGATGGCCTGCATCCGCGGGCTCACGGTCAGGAACTCGTTGAACCGCCCGGCCTCGTCCAGCTGGGTCTGGAGGGTCTTCAGTTGCTCGGACAGGGCCAGACGCTCGAGGGCGTTCTTGACGGCCACGTGGAGCCGCTTGAGCAGGTCCGAGCCCTTCGCAATGAAATCGAAGGCTCCCCTCTTCGTCGCCTCCACCGCCAGGTCCACCGTCGCGTGGGCCGTGATGAAGATCACGGGCAGGTCCGGGGCGATCCCCTTGATCTGTTCGAACAGGTCCAGGCCGCTCATGTCCGGAAGCCGCACGTCGAGGAGGACCGGACCGCGAAAACCCCGGGTGATGGCGGCGAGCCCCTCGGCGCCGGTCGAGGCGGAACGCACCTGGTACCCTTCCGTGGTCAGGCGTTCCTTCAAGAACTGAACGAGCTGCTGGTAATCGTCAATGATGAGGATTTCAGAACCCGGCATCTCAGGCCCCCTCCTGAATCGGCCCGGCCGATTTGGTGCATCCTGATGATAGCCGATCACGGGCAAACCGCGAGGCCAGGACGATGGCCGCGTTTCTGGGTCGGGGGTCAGGCGGTCGGGCGAACGCCCGGTGATGACATCCGCCACCAGGGCGAAATTGGGCCACGGTCCTCGGTCGTCGCAGCAGGAAAGGGTTGCTCCGGGTCCCGACGCTCCACAGGTTCACCGCGAGCGCTTCCACATCCACTCCCGTTCCGGTCGTCGTATCGCGTCGTCGGAGTCGGGACCCGGGCGAATTGTCAACGGACGCCGTTCCCCGACGAAGCCGCGACCCCACGGCCTCCGGGTCCGTCCGTCCCTGCCGGAGTGCATCTCCGGCCGGCCCTCACCGGACCGGCCGGAGACTAGGGGGAAGTAGCATGAAAAAGAGGTTGATTGGGAAGGTTCGTGGGCTCTTTCAGAACCACGCGCTTCCTTCTTCCTGCACAATGCGTGCCAACCGCGATCCTGGCGTGGGTTCCCTGGGAAAAGACGGACCGGTGCCAGCGCCAGAACCGTGCCGGGTGCGGTCACGAGCCGCCACAAGTCTTCCGTCCGGGCGCGTCCGCCGACCTGCGCGGGCCTGTTCCTGACCGCCGCGGAGTGCCTTGGTGTGTATCACCATGAAACAAATTCTCGAGGCCACGAGGGCGGTTCCCTTGGGCCAGCGCGCGTCTCCTGGCGGCTTCACGCGTTTGACGCGCCGCGCCGACCTGCTGCCCGTGACACGTTCCAGAATGATACAACTGTATCAGAATAAGACGTTGTTGTCCGCACCGACAGGCCTGGCCCAGGGCCCCACGGGGACCGGGTCGTCCCGGGCGAACACGGTGACCGGAAGTTCGACCTGGCCGCCCTCCCACGTCATCGTCCGAAACAGGGAGCGCGAGCGGACCGCGGGGTGCTCCCGGGCCTCCCGGAGGTCCAACACCGGTTCCACGCACGGGGCAACCGGCTCATTCGCGAGAAGGCGCGGCCTCGAAAGCGACGCGACCCCGGCCGCCAGGGACTCTGGATCCACCGCGCCGAACAGGGCTTCGAGTTCCGCGACGAAGTGCGGCTCCAGGGCTGCCACGCTGACCCACCGCCTCTCCGCGTCGCGGTACAGCCGATAGGTCGCGAGCCCCCCTTCCAGAAACCCTTCGCCCGGGGCCACACGGTCCCCGGCGGCCTGCCGTGCCTGGGGCGCCATGGCGAACGTCAACGCCCCGTCCAGCAGCGGAAGGTCCAGGACACGACCTCGCCCCTGGCCCCGCACGCGGTCCACGAGGGCGGCCAGGACCGCGGAAACCGCGAGCAAGGCCCCCCCCACGTCGGCGACCTGCACTGGCAGCGGGTTCTCGGAATCGTACGCGCCCAGGACCCCGGACAGCCCCACGAAGTTCAGGTCGTGCCCGGCCCTCCCCGAATAAGGTCCCGATGCGCCGTATCCCGACATCCGGACCACGATCAGGTTCGGGTATCGCGCCAGCAGGGCCTGGGGGTCCAGACCCAGGCGCGGCAGGACATCGGGCCGGAACCCGTCCACGAGCGCGTCCGCCCGCGCGAGCAGCTCGCGAAACCGCTCCACGTCCCGCGGGTCCTGGAGGTCCAGGGCCACGAACCGCTTGCCGCGATTCAGACAATGGAAGAGGGCGCAGGCCCCGGCCACGACCGGCGGCGCCTTGCGCAGAGGGTCCCCCTGGGGAGGCTCGACCTTGACGACCTCCGCGCCCAGGTCGGACAGCATCAGCGTGGCGAGGGGGCCAGGCAGGTTCCACGAAAGGTCCACGACCCGCATCCCGGCGAGGGGCTTCCACGGGCCGTTGTCGCGGGGCGTCCTCGGTGGTCCGGCGTCAGGGATCCGGGGACCGGCATCCGGGACCTGGGGTCCGGGGTCTGGTGGGGGGTCGGCGGCGGCCACGGCCGGGGCCTTCCTCTGGGTGGTGCGCTCGCCCGGCCCTACCACCCCTGGGGGGACAGGACCTGTTGCAACTTGATCGCCATGGCCACGTTGCCCTCGACCTTCAGGCGGCCGGTGGTGAAGGCCACCATCGGGTTGAGCCGTCCCTCGGACACGGCCACGAAGTCGTCGGCCTTCATCCGGATGCGTACGTTCATCTTCTCGGCCGCGCCAGCCCGCACCGCCGGGGCGTTCAGGTCGAGGTGCCAGGTGCCTCCGCGTTCGCCCTCCAGGACGAACTCGAACACGCCGCCGATCTTCTTTGCGCGGTCCGGGTTCCTGGCGATGCGGCCGGCCAGGTCGCCCATCAGGACCTGTTCGGGGGTCTTGTCGGACATCGGATGGCCTCCGTCGTCGAGTCGCGGGAACCATATCACGAATTCGCGGGCGAAGAACTGGACTACAATCCGACCGATGGATCGAATCGGACCGGCCAGGACCCTCGCCGTTTCCGGGAACATGGGGACGGGCAAGTCCACCCTGATCGCGTTCCTGGCGAGGCATTTCTCGATCGTCCCCCTGTTCGAACCCAACGACGAGAACCCGTACCTGGCCGACTTCTACGCCGACATGCCACGGTGGGCCTTTCATTCGCAGGTCTTCTTCTTGATTCGTAAGTTCCATTTGCACCAGGCGATGGCGCGCTCGCCGGGGCCCGTCATCCTGGACCGGACCATTTACGAGGATGCCGAGGTCTTCGCGGCCAACCTCGCACGGACGGGGGTCCTCGCGGAGCGGGAGTACCGGACCTACCTCTCGCTGTACGAGACGCTCGTGGACCTCCTCCGGCCCCCGGACCTGCTCATCTACCTGCGGTGCTCACTCGGGGCCATCCGGCGGCGCATCGCCCTGCGCGGAAGGCCGGAGGAGCAGGCGGTCCCCGACGACTACCTCCGGAGGCTGAACCGACTCTACGACCGCTGGTTTGCCCGTTACGACCGCTCGCCGACACTCGTGATCCGGACCGACCGCATTGACTTCGTGTCGGACCTCGTGGACCAGGCGGACCTGCTTCAGACCATCGAGCGATGCGTGGGGGTCGTGCGGGCGAGGGAGGGCCAGACGTGTGACGGAGGACGTTGAAGTGATGGCCCGCCGGGAAGAGGGGTCGGGGGTCCGGTATCCGGGGTCCGGGGTTCGGCTCGGACTCCGCGGTGGACCCGGACACGGACCCGGTCACGGCCACGGACCCGGCCACGGTCCTGTGCGGGCGCCGCCCGCGCACCCACGCGCGAGCGGGCGCTCGCGCGGCCGTA
>JBBIPO010000026.1:0-29612 GCA_037442805.1 Deltaproteobacteria bacterium | reverse complement strand
CCGGAACGCCCCACCGCGACCGCCCCGGCGCGCGGGAAGACCCCTCGACACCCCTGCAGCGCGGATTGCTCCCCTTGACTTCCGTCTCACGGCCGGCCACACTCGCCCCCTGAGTGGGAAACCGAGGTGGAGGTTCCAAGTGGAAGTTCCTATCGGCTGCCCGTCTCGTTCTTCAACACCCGCTTCCGGGTCGAGGACGCTCCTCGTGCAGCCTCGGTTAACTCCGACATCCGCTGGCTTGCGGCGTCGGACAAACGTGTGCCGCAATCCTGCAACCTGTGGAGGGAGTGATGACCAAGCGTGAGATTGACAACGGGGACCTGAGCGACGTAGGCGAGGACGTCCACGCTCTCTTGCAGCCGGGAACCACTGCGATCAGGAGCGACAAGGAACCCCGGGCGAGGACGGGTGGAGGCGACGTGAGCACAGGACCCCAGGATCCGACGGTTCCATTCGAACCCGGCGACTGGGTCACGGACCGGTACAACCCCGGACGACCGGGTCAGTACACGGGCCACCACCGCCGTTCCGGGCCCTTCGTGTTCGTGCAGGTGAAGTACCCAAGCGGCGAAGCGAGCTTCCGGCCGCTCGATGCCCTGGCGCCGATGGCGCATGACTCCGTGGGATCCCTTGCGGAGCGGCTCGCGAAGGGGCTCTTCGGACACGCCCGTGACCTGCAGAGGTTGGTTACATACGAGAAGCTCAAGGGAACGCTCCATGAGGTCATCTACTCGATGGAGGCGGCCCAAATTGACTTCTATCCATACCAGTTCAAGCCCGTCCTCAAGTTCATTGACTCTCCGACCGAGCGCCTCATCATCGCCGACGAGGTCGGGCTTGGGAAGACGATCGAGTCTGCCCTCATCTGGATCGAGTTGCAGGCGCGACGTCAGGCACGGCGGCTCCTGGTGGTGTGCCCGAAGACCCTTTGCGAGAAATGGAGAGACGAGCTCCGATCCAAGTTCCTGCTGGATGCACGCATTGTCGGTGCTCTGGACCTGGCAAGGGAAATCACGGACCTACAACACATCGGGCCCGGGCATGCGTTTGCGCTCATCTCGACCTACACGGGGCTGCGCCCTCCGAGGTCGGAACTAGGACTCCTCAATGAACCCCCCGCCTCCGAGGAGAGGGGCTCGCCGAAGACCGAGTGTCTTCGGGCGCTCCGCCACTGGGCCCTGCCGTATCCCCCGTTCGATCTGGTCATTTTCGACGAAGCCCACTACATGCGGAACCCCGCGACCACGACGTTCCACCTTGGCGAGGCGTTGGCGGCCAATGCCGGGGCGGTACTCTGCGTTTCGGCGACGCCGGTGAACAACAGCAACACGGACCTTCACAGCCTGCTGAGGCTGGTGGACGAGGACTTCTTCGAATCCCAGGCCCTCTTCGAAGAACTCCTGGAAGCCAACCGACCCACAGTCCAGGCCTGCAACGCACTGGCCCGGACACCCGTGGACATGCCGCTGCTGCGGACGGCAGTTCGGGAAATGAGCCAGAGCAGGTTCATATCGGAATCGCCGCTTTTCAAGCGGTTCCTGGACCGGCTCGAACACCTTGACCCCTCATCGAAGACGGACCTCGCGGTCTGCCAGGACCTGGCAGAGAAACTGAACCTCCTGGGTGGGTACCTGAACCGGACACGTCGGGTGCAGGTGAAGGAGAACCGCCCCCTTCGCGACCCACTGGTGTGTCCGGTCACGTACACGGCAGAGGAGATGCGGCTCTACCGGGCCATCCTCCAACTGGTCCGGCGGAAGTGCGCCCTGGACAACCGTCCTTTCCACGTCTTCCAAGTGCTGGGACTCCAGCTCCGTGCAGCGAGCTGTCTGCCGGTTCTGGCGAAGGAGATCCGCGCCGGCCGTTTCGGGGACGCCGAGGACCTGTTCGGCGAGGCGATCGGCACGGAGATCGTGGACGACTTCCTCGATGACGGACTCGTGGAGGATCTCCCAGCGTCCGAGTTCTCCAAGCTGATCGAGTTCGACTTCGAGGCCAACGACAGTAAGTACCGGGAATTCCGTCATCTTCTCGTCGATCTGCCGCCCGATGAGAAGGTGGTCGTCTTCGCATACTACCGTCCGACCTTGGCCTACTTGAGGCGCCGGCTTACGTCGGACGGCATCTCGCTGACGGAGATCCACGGTGACGTTCCGAACGAGCAGCGCTGGAGCGAGCTCGAACGCTTCAAGGACCCGCATGGACCCCGCGTCCTCCTGTCGTCGGAAGTCGGCAGCGAGGGTATCGACCTCCAATTCTGCCGCGTGGTCGTCAACTACGACCTGCCCTGGAACCCGATGCGCGTCGAGCAGCGGATCGGGCGTGTCGATCGTGTTGGCCAGCAGGCGAAGCACATCTCGATCGTGAACTTCAAGGTCAGTGGCACCATCGAGGAGCGGCTCTATGAGCGACTCCACGAGAAACTGGAACGGTTCGCGAACAGCCTGGGCGACCTGGAGCCGGTCATCGGGCGCGAGGTCCAGCGGCTCACCATCGAGCTGCTTAGCAAGGACCTGACCCCCGAGCAGGAAGCGCGGATTATCGAGCAGTCCGAGCGAGTCATCGAGGAGCGGCTGCTGCAGATCCAGGCGCTGGAGGAATCCGGCGATGCCCTCATCGCTTTGTCCGACTATGTCCAACGCAAGATCGAAGAGGACCGGGAGAAGGGCCGGTACCTGCAACCCGACGAACTCGAGGACTACCTAGCCGACTTCTTCGAGCGCGAGTTCCGGGGCTGCGAACTGTATCAGAACACGCCGGCGCCGGGCTGCCTGCACATCCGGCTGACCCAGGAGGCCCATGCCTCGTTGCAGGAGTTCATGGGTGACGACCGGTCGCTGCGCGCCAGGGCCCTCCGCCAAAGAGATTTCAGGGTGACGTTTCGGAGAGAGGTGCTCCAGCGACTGCCCTCCGATCAGCGCAGCACGGTCCAGTTCATCAACCACCTTTCTCCGCTCGTCCGGTGGGTCACTTTCGTGAACCGCGACCGTTCGCACACCTTTTTCAATGTCTTCGCACTGCGGGTCCAACACCCCACCCTGCCGGCTGGCGACTACTGCTTCCGGATCGAACGCTGGCGGATGGCCGGCCTGTCGAACCTGCAACGACTCGCTTACGGAATCCGGGGCCTTTCTGGCGGTGGCAGTCTTGCCCCCGACGAAGCCGAAACGGCGCTCCAATACGTATTGCGAAACGGCACCGACTGGACGCGGGTCGATTGCAACCGCGAGGAGCTGGCTCGAGCTCACGAGCAGTTGATGGCAGACCTGGCCCAGAGGTTCGACACCGCCGTCGCGGACTTCCTGGCGGAGAACAAGACCGCCCTCCAGATCAAGGAACAGAGGGTCCGAGGCTTCTACGACCGGCGCATCGAGCAGGATGAGCAGCGTCTCCGGACCCTCCGGGAGGCGGGACGGGGCCAGCGGGCCATCAACCTGACGACGGCTCGCCTCGAGCAGGCGAAAAAGAACAAGGAGCAGCGCTTGGAGCAGTTGAAATGCGAAGCCGAGGTGGATTTCGAGCAGGCCGAGGTGGCTGCGGGCGTATTCCGGGTGCTCCCACCCGGGCAGGAGTCTCGCCAATGAGCTGCTCCTCGCGGTGGATTCGCAGGATCATGGCAGGGTTGTTCGGCAAGGGGGGCCGCCCAGAGGCACGTACTTCTGCCGTTGCGTCGAGCCGCCCCAGCATGCCGAGCCTGGCCGGCCCGCCCATCTCACCGACCAGTCCGAGCCAGGCGAGCGCGCCGAGCGGACCCATTCAAGCCCCGCGAGAGGGTCCCGGGCCGGCATTCTCTGCAATGAAGACGACCCGAACAGAAGAACCGTATTTCGTGCAAATCGGATTCGACTTCGGGACGTCGTTTTCGAAGTGCGTCTGCCGGGACGTAGTCACGGATCGCGCTTGGGTCCACATCCCTGAGCGCTCGGCTCACCTCGAACTGCCGTTCCTCATCCCGACCGTCCTGACCTTCGGGGATGGCAGGGTGAGACGCGCTGGGAGGGAGGCGGGTTTTTACCCGGAAGACGGCCTGTTTCACATGAAGATCGCTCTTGAGAAGGCCGCCTTGGAGGCTTGGAACGACCAAGTGTTCGAGCCGTTTTGCCGCCTTTTTGGGACTGGCGACCCGGGACGCCTTCGCGAGGTCGTCGAGGCGACCAACGTCTTTTTCCTGGCGGGGGCCCTGGGCGAGGTGCGCCGGGAGGTGAAAAGGCGGCTCAAAGGCTTCGGCTCGCATCCCCGGGACCACATGGCGGTCAACATGGCCATCCCAATCGCGGACGCCGAGCAGCCCCGGGTGTACGAGCTATTCAGTGACATCCTGCGAACTGCCTGGATGCTCAGCGACCCGCTGGCTGGCTGTTCCGAGATCCGTCTGGCCGAGCTGCTCGGACTCGTCGCAGAGAAGAGGCGGCCATCTGGCGAGGAAGCCGCGAACTCCTGCTTCATCTACCCGGAGGTGAGCGCCAACGTCCAAGGATTCGTGCGCTCCCGCGTCTCCAGCCCCGGTATCTACCTTCTCTCCGACACGGGCGCTGGCTGGGTTGACCAGAGCGTCTTCATTTTCTTGCGCCGCGACGACGGCGAACTTCTCAGCTACCTGGACGCGAGCGTCCTCGCCCTGGGCTCGTCGCAGATCGAGTTTCGAGCGGCCAGTCGTGAGGGACGGATGGATGTCTCGTCGCTCGAGCAGTGGAGGGAGAGGAAGGAGCGATCAAACAACGAGCCGCAACACGAGCACGTTCTCGCTTTCGCGCGCAATGCAGTCGCTGCCGAGTTGGCTCAGGGCACCCGCACGACCCTCGCAAAGGCGAAGAGGAAGCTCTGCTGCAAGGACCAGTTGCAGGACACCAGGGTCATCTTCAGCGGAGGGGGCCACTGTCCGAATCCTTACGGATCGGCCGTGGTGGAGCAGTTCTCGTGCGACCTCTTCTTGAGACCTTTCAAGCCAGAGGTGGTCGGATTGCCGACCCCCCGGGACCTCGAGATCCTCCCCGACCAAGCGCGGTGGATGTCGCGTTTGTCCGTAGCTTACGGGCTGTCGTTCGTGAAAGAAGACCTCGCAAGGTTCAAATACCCAAAGGAGCTGGACGAGCCCTCGGAGATCTGGATGCCGCAAGCGCGAGAAATACACGCGCCATCCAAGGAGGAGTGCTGAGGAGGTCACTGCCGTGCGGCAAGCGACCACAGGATCAGGCGCGAGTGCTGTTGGCCGGCCCAGCGCGGGTACTCAGGCCGCCGCAGCCCTGCGGCGTGCGCGCATCTGGAGCGCGCCGCGCTCGCCCCCGGTGGAAGGTTGGCCCGTTGGCCTACCACTCGGTGCAATGGGCAGGTAACCGCTCGACCGAAGTCTCTCGCCACCTGACTGAGCTCCCAGCGAAATGCCGTCCGGAGGTGATGAGCATGGACGCCAAGAAAGGCGCGAGACGAGGCCAGAAGAAGCCCCCGGCGTGGTCGCGGGTGCGGGCGGAGCGGGAGTTGACCGCCTGGGAGAGAAGCGGCGAGAGCATGGCGGAGCACGCACGCAACCACGGTCTGCCCGTGAAGCGGCTGTGGTCGTGGAACCAGCGGCGTCAGGAAACAGGGAGGGGTCGCCCGCACCGGCGCTGGGTCCGGGCAGGAAGGCACAGCGGAAACGCTGGCGTTTGCCCCTGGTCCGGGTGGTCCACGCTGGGACCGAGACGGGGTCGGTCATCGAGGTCGTGATCGGCAACGGCAGGACGGTGCGGGCGCCGGGGCGGTCCGAGGGCTTGCTTCGTCGCGCACTCGAGGGGGTCAGGGCATGTGGAGGCGGGGTGTTGCTCGAAGGGATTGACCTGGGCGGGGCCAGGAGGCGTCCGAGATGGGAGCCGGGGACGGCGACGGCATTATTGTGCTATAAGTTATTGATATGTATCATATATCAACACATCTATTCTTGACGGCATCTCCCTGCCGTAGATTCCTTCCTCGACCCTGAATGCCAAGGAAAAACATCTCACTCCCGCCGACGTGGATCGCTCTTTCCCTCCTGGGTCCCTGCGCCTGGGTCGGGGCCAAGCCCACCCCGTACCGGACCGACGTCCCGACCCGCATCGCCAACGGCTGGCCCCATTCCCGCGTCCGGGACCTCCTGCCGGATGCGTGGGTCCAGATCCGGCGCAAGCAGGAAAGGGAGACAGAGCCGGTTTTTTTCCGATACCGATTTCGCCGATACCACCCCGGGCTCCCCCTTCCTCCCCCCTTCCACCGGCCCTCCAAACGGGTACACTGGTCGTCGTAGGGGGCGCGGCAGGCAGGGAGCCACCCCGTCATCACGCTGCGGCGTCGCTGCCCTGGTCGAGCTCAGGGAGCCCGAGCCCTCATTTGCCATACAGCAAGGTCCCCTAGCGAAGCCTTCGATCCAGGTGCTGCAACCTCTCTGGGCAGAATGCGGTGGTCCCGACCCACCTGCCATGTTCCATTTCAGAGGATCACCGCGTCGGCGCTGCGCGCATGCACGTCCCTCCACCGCGCGACGGCGGCCTGGGACTCCGGGGACCGTCTGTTTCCATTGGCGCCTGGGGGGGTGTGTTACGCCGCGTGTCCTGACCGGATCGGTATCAGGCCGTCACAGGAGTGGCGGCCCTTCGTTCACCGAATCGAGCAGGGCACGTCGTACGGCCCTCTCGATTGCACGCCCCCCAGGCGCGTCTTCCCGTACTTGTTCCCGCCCTGGTTTTCCTGTCCAAAGCCCACGTAGAAGAGACGGCATTGCCCGTCGGGCCTCTTGACGAGGACCGCCGCCGAGATGTGACGGCTGACGATGATCCCGGTCAGGCGATTGCGCTCGTAGGTCCAGTCATCCTCGATGATCACCGCCTTCAGGGGCTCCTCCTTCCAGCCGGCGTCGCGGATGGCCTGAAGCATCTCGGCTTCCAGTTTGGGATTCTTCATGCGAGGCTCCGGGAGGTGGGGGGCCTTCTCGGCCAGGAAGCGGTCCACCTCCCCGCGACCCACCACCAGGGAGAACTCGCCCTCGCAGATGGGCTCGTTGTGTTCGTACTTCGTGTTTCCACTCGCATCGGCCACAAACGTCACCTTCACCTGAATGTCGTTTTTCCCTTCCTTGAGTTTCGGGACAACCGCATCCAGGAAGAAGCCGTTGATCTCGTTCGATCCGAGTTCGTAGGCGTCGGTCAACGATTCCTGTCGAAACGTCGTCCAGGTCGAAAACCACTCCCGGTCCGGCAGGGTGTCATAGGCGCCGACCTCTTCCCCGTTGACGATGAAGCGAATCTTGAGGTGGGCGCTAAAACAGGTCTGGCCTGCCTTGATACATTCGTTCTCGATGGAACGGGCCAGATAGAAACGGGAGTGGATCGGGTCCCTGAGCGTGAACTCGGATGCAAACTGACCGGGCTGTTCCTTCCCCTTCTCGATGAGTTGTTTCGAGAAGACGATGCGGCCGACGTTCTGGCGGTGGACCTCGCTCGTGACCCCCTGGTCGCTGACATAGGCCGGTTCTGCGGCGCCGGCCCGGGCGGGCTCTCCCCCCCCTCCAATGGATTCAACCGTCGGCGGGCGGCCACCCGCTCCTTCTGATCCGCCTGCTTCGCGCATTTTCTGCTCGATTGCACCCTTGACCGCCTTCTTGAGGCCGCCAAACTGTGCCTGAGCCGGCGCGACCCACCCGAGGATGGCCAGAACCCCAAGACCTACCTGGAAGCGTTTCATCATCTTGTGCCCTCCGAAAAAAGCCCGTATTTCTCGCCTCCGTCAGGAGTGTCTTCTACTACCAAGAGGGGCGCATCGGAGTCAAGTCGAGGACGGGTGGTCCGCTCACAGGTGGATCGCCCGGCCGAGGGCCGCGAGGGCGGCCTCGCGCAGGGCCTCGGGCAGGGTGGGGTGGGCGTGGCAGACGCGGGCGAGGTCCTCGGAGGAGGCGCCGAACTCCATCGCGGCGGCGGCCTCCGCGATCAGGTCCCCGGCCCGCGGTCCCAGGATGTGGACGCCGAGGATGCGGTCGGTGCGCGCGTCGCTCAGGACCTTGACCTCGCCGTCGGTCAGGCCGAGCGTCTGGGCGCGGCCGTTCGCGCGGAAGGGGAAGACGCCGGCGCGGTACTCCACGCCGGCCTCGCGCAGGGATTCTTCGGTCCGGCCCACGGAGGCGACCTCCGGTTCCGTGTAGCAGACCGACGGGATGGCGTCGTGGTTCACGTGACCATACCCGGTCGCGAGGAACTCGACGCAGGCGATGCCTTCCTCGTGGGCCTTGTGCGCGAGCATGGGCGGGCCCACGACGTCCCCGACCGCGTACACGCCGGGCGCGGCCTGGAAGTGCTCGTCCACCGGAATGAACCCCTTGCGGTCCGGCGTGACCCCCACGGTCTCGAGCCCCAGGCCATCCGTGACCGGGACCCGGCCCACGGCCACGAGCACGCGGTCGCACCGGATGGGGTCCAGGCCCTCGACCTCGACCACGCATCCCTCGCCGTCCTCGCGCGCCCCGGTCACGCGCGCGCCCAGATGGAAGGTCAGGCCCTGGCGCTGGAGGACCTTGAGGGCCTTGCCGGCGATCCCCGCGTCCGTGCCCGGGAGGATGCGGTCCAGGACCTCGAGGACCGTGACGCGGGACCCGAGTCGCCGCCACACGGAGCCCAGTTCCAGACCGATGGCCCCCGCCCCGATCACCACGAGGTGCCCGGGGACCTCGGGGTACGACAGGGCCTCGGTGCTGGTCCCGATGCCCCCCCCCAGCGGCACGCCGGGGAGCGTGGCGGGACGACTGCCGGTCGCGATCAGGACGTGGCGGGCCGTCAGGGCGGCGGCGTCGTCGCCTTCGACCACGACGCGGCCCGGGCCGTCCAGGCGCCCGCGCCCCCGGTATCGGGCGACCTTGTGCTTCTTGAAAAGAAAATCAATCCCGGAAGCGAGCCCGTGCACAACCTTGTCCTTGCGGCGCATCATCGCGGCCAGGTCCAGGGACACGTCCCCGACCACGACCCCGTGGGTCCGGAGCCCCTCCCGGGCCTCCTCGTAGCGCGCCGAGGACTCGAGCAACGCCTTGCTCGGGATACACCCGACGCGCAGGCAGGTCCCTCCCAGGACGGGTTCTCGCTCGACACAGGCCACGTTCATCCCGGCCTGGGCCGCGCGGATCGCGGCCACGTATCCGCCGGGTCCGCCCCCGATCACCACAAGGTCATGCTCGACAACTTTCATGACAGGATTGTCACACCTCCAGCATCAGGAGGGCCGGGTCCTCGACGACCTCCTTGACGTGCTTCAGGAACGACACCGCCTCGCGCCCGTCAATGATCCGGTGGTCGTAGGACAGGGCCACGTACATCATGGGCCGCACGACCACCTGGCCGTCGCGCACGACCGGCCGGTCCTGGATCGCGTGCAGCCCGAGGACCGCGCTCTGCGGGGGATTCACGATGGGCGTGGACAGGAGGGACCCGTACACCCCGCCGTTGCTGATCGTGAAGGTCCCGCCCTGCAACTCCTCGACGTCAAGACGGTTCTCCTGGGCGCGGCGCGCGAAGTCCGCGATGGCCCGCTCCACGGCCGCGAAGGACAGGCGGTCCGCGTCACGCAGGATGGGGACCACCAGGCCCCGCCCGGACCCGATGGCGATCCCGATGTCGTAGTAGTTGTGATAGACGATGTCCGTCCCACGGACCGACGCGTTGACCACGGGGAAGCGCTTGAGCGCGTCCACCACGGCCTTCACGAAGAAGGACATCATGCCGAGTTTCACCCCGTGCCGGGCCTGGAAGGCCTCGCCCCGCTCGCGGCGCAGGGCCTGGACCCGGCCCAGGTCCACCTCGTTGAAGGTCGTGAGCAGGGCCATGTCCCGCCGGGCCTGGACCAGTTTCTCGGCGATGCGGCGGCGTAACATGCTCATGGGCACGACCTCTTCCTCGCGCCCGGGGCCACCTGACCGCGGGGTCGCGTCCGTGGCCGCGGGGGATGGCTTCGCCTCCGCCACGCCCGGCGGCGGTCCAGACCCCGGGGACTCGCGCCGTGGCGGTGCCGCCAGTCCCGACCCCGCGCGCTCCCGGGCCGCTCGTGCCGCGTCCTCCTTCAGGACCCTCCCCCCCGGACCGGAGGCAGGGACGTCCTCGGGCGCCAGACCCGCCTCGGCCAGGACTCGCCGCGCCGCGGGCATGACGCGGGGTTCCGCCGGGGTCTTTCCGGCCTCGCCCAAGGCCTTGCGCGACCTCCCCGCCGGTTTCCCTTCGGGGGCCTTCGCCGTCTCGTCAATCACGCCCAGGACCTCGCCCACCTTCACGACCTCGCCCTCGGCGCGCCCGATGCGCGCGAGCACCCCCGCCGCGGGTGCCGGGACCTCGACCGTGGCCTTGTCCGTCTCGAGCACCACGACCGGCTCGTCGAGGGCGACCCATTCGCCTTCCGACTTCAGCCACTTCGCCACCATGCCCTCGGTCACCGACTCCCCGGCCGGGGGGACCTTGATCTCGATCGCCATCGCCGTCTCCTACTGCGAGAACGCCTTCTCGACCAGCGCCGCCTGCTCCGCGCGGTGGCTCGCGTGGGAGCCGGTCGCCGGGCTCGCGGACGCGGGGCGGGCCACGACCGTCAGGGGCCAGCGCCCGAGCAGCGAGTCGCGCCCGAAGCGGCGGCGCAGCCAGCACGCCGCGCCCATGTTCTCGGGCTCCTCCTGGACGAAGCGGACCGGCGTGCCGTCTGGGTAGCAGGCGAGGGCCTCGGCCAGGACCTCGTCGCGCAGGGGCTCGAACTGCTCGATCCGGACGATCGCCACGTCGTCGCGCCCCCGCTCGCGCCGGTGCGTGGCCAGGTCGTAGAAGACCTTGCCCGCGCACAGGAGCACGAGCGCGGCGCGCCGCTCCGCCTCCCGGTCGTCCGGCAGGACCCTGCGGAATCGCCCCGCCGCGAGTTCGTCCAGGGACGACACCGCCTCCGGGTGGCGCAGGAGGCTCTTGGGCGTCAGGACCACGAGGGGCTTGCGCCACGGCCGCAAGACCTGCCGCCTCAACAGATGAAAGTACTGGGCGGGCGTCGTGGGGACCGCGATCTGGAAGTTGTCCTCCGCGAACAGCGTCAGGAAGCGCTCCAGGCGCGCGCTGGAGTGCTCCGGCCCCTGGCCCTCGAGCCCGTGCGGGAGCAGGAGCACGACCCCCGACAGGCGCCGCCACTTGGCCTCGGCGCTCGCGATGAACTGGTCCACGAGGACCTGGGCCGCGTTCACGAAGTCCCCGAACTGGGCCTCCCAGGCCACGAGCCCATCCGGACAGTCCAAGGAATATCCGTATTCGAATCCCAATGCGCCGGCCTCGGATAGGGGGCTGTTGAAGACCTCGACGGGGGCCTGGCCGGGCGAGAGGTGCTGCAACGGGACGTAGGTGTGGTCGTCCTCGACGTCGTGCAGGACCGCGTGGCGGTGGCTGAAGGTCCCGCGCTCCGAGTCCTGGCCCGACAGGCGTACGCGGTGCCCCGCCACCGCGAGCGTGGCGAAGGCCAGGGCCTCGGCCGCCCCCCAGTCCAGGGGCCGCTCCCCGCGGGCCATCGCCGCGCGCTGGTCGAGCCAGCGCCGGATCTTCGGGTGCGGGCGGAAGTCGCCCGGCAGGCGCGTCAGGGCCAGCAACAGGGACGCGAGCGTGTCCCGGTCCACCCCGGTGTCCACGTCGGGGACGCCTTCCTCCGGTCCCCCGAGATACCCGGCCCACAGGCCGCGCGGGGGTCCGGGCCGCTCGACCGCCTCGCGGCGCGCCACGGCCAACTCCGCCTCGAACATCGCGCGGCGGCGGACCGCGATCTCGTCCGCCTCCTCGGCGCTCACCTCGCCGAGCGCGAGCAGCCGCTCGAGGTATCCGTCCCGCACGGACCGCCGTGCCCGGATCGCCCGGGCCATCAGGGGCTGCGTGAACGCGGGCTCGTCCGTCTCGTTGTGGCCGTGGCGCCGGTAGCAGTACAGGTCAATGACCGCGTCTCGCTGATAGCGCGCGCGGAAGTCCATGGCCAGGCGCACCACCTGCGCGACCGCCTCCGGGTCCTCGCCGTTGACGTGGAAGATGGGGACCTGGAGCATCCGGGCCACGTCCGTCGCGTAGGGGCTCGACCGCCCGTCCTCAGGCGACGTCGTGAACCCGATCTGGTTGTTGACCACGATGTGCAGGGTCCCGCCGACCGAGTACCCCCGCAACTGGCTCAGGTTCAGGGTTTCCTGGACGATGCCCTCGCCCGCGAAGGCGGCGTCCCCGTGGATCAGGATCACGAGCCCGCGCCGGTGCTCGTGATCGCCCGCCCGGTCCATCTTGGCCCGCATCCGCCCGAGCGCGACCGGGTTCACGAACTCCAGGTGGCTCGGGTTGAAGCACAGCGACAGGTGCACGTCGTAGCCGGTCAGGGTCTTCCAGGTCGTCGAGTGGCCCAGGTGGTACTTCACGTCCCCGTGCCCCAGAAACGCCTCGGGGTCCGGGTCCTCGAACTCCTGGAAGATGCGGCGCGGGCTCTTGCCCAGGATGTTCGCGAGCACGTTCAGCCGCCCGCGGTGGGCCATCCCGATCACGACCTCGTCCACGTGCTGCTCGCCCGCGCGCTCGATGGCCAGGTCCAGCAGGGGGATCAGCGTCTCCGCCCCTTCAAGACTAAAACTTTTTGCACCGAGATATTTCTTCTGGATGAACTCCTCGAACAGAACGGCGTCGGTCAGGCGCGTCAAGATGCGCACCTGCTCGGCGCGCGTCAGGGCGCAGCGGTTCTCGGTGCCCTCCATGCGCTCCTGGAGCCACGTCTTGAGCCCCAGGTCGTCAATGTGCATGAACTGCACGCCGATGGACCGGCAGTAGGTGTTGCGCAGGTGCTCCAGGATGGCGCGCAGGGTCAGGGCCTCGTGGGGGTAGATGGTCCGCGTTGAGAAGACGCGATCCATGTCGGCTTCGGTGAACCCGTAGAACGCGGGCTCCAGTTCGACCTGGGGCGGGCGGGGGCGGCCCAGCGGGTCGAGGGCCGCGACCAGGTGCCCCCGCACGCGGTACGCCCGGATCAACTGGTCCACGCGGTCCTGGAGGTTGGCCGTGGTGAACGCGTCCTGCGCCGCGCCGTCCGTCCGGGGCACGGGCTCGAACAGCCCCCGCGGCCGGAACGAGGGCTTCCGCCTCGGGGTCGCCCCGTCCTGCTCGAACAGCCTGCGGAAGCCCTCCGGCACCGACAACGGGTCGCGCGCGTATCGCTCGGCCAGGTCCTCCGCGAACTCCAGGTTCAGCGCGTGCAGGTCCGTGTCGTCCATGGTCCGTCTGACCCTCCGTCCCGGGTCCGCCGTGCCGTCCGTTTCATACCAGGAATTCCCCGACCTGTCTTGCTCCAAAACGGTCCGGGGCCGGCGGTCCGCGACCCCCCGGGGCCTGGGGGCCACGGACCGGCCTCACGCGGCATAGGCCTCTCCCGAGCCGCCGCACGGGCGGGGTCGCGGCGATGGCCCCGGCCCGGCCGGCCAGCCGGCGGTCGCACGTGGCGAACTCGTGTGCGCCCCTTGCCGACGCCAGATGCAAGGCATCCGCGAAGTCCATGCCCCGGGCGTACCAGTCCACGGCACGCGTCACCGCGTCCTCGACGCGCACGGTCGAGAGACCAAGGAGTTTCGTCAGCGCCCCAAGGATGTCCGCCCGCTCGAACCCGTATGTGTACTCGAGCACCCAGACCAGTTCCTGGAGCACCGTCTTCGGAACAAACACGTCCTCCGAAGGCAGCAGGCGTGCCGCGGCCCTGGTCTGTCCGGGGTCGTCTCGCGTCAAGAGCCGGACCAGCACGTGGGTGTCCAGCGCCGTCGTCTGCCGCTCCTCGCGCCCCTTGCGACCCCGGCGTCCATGTCGTTCAGCGTCTTGCGCGGCCCGCGGTACGGCAGGCATCCGATCGGGTCGTCCACCGTGGTCCCGGAAGTCTTCCTCGCGGGCCTCAACACGACCGTTCCGCCCCGCTCCTCGACCTCGAGGACCGTCCCGGGCCTGACCTGCGAGGGGGCCTCGCAGTGCACGCACCGCTGCATCGCGGAGTTCGGCGCCTCGGAGTACCGCTGTCACGACCCGGGTGGTGACAAGAGCCAGGGCGGCTGTCTGTTCCCGGCGCCCACGTCCCATTGCCCCTCAGCGAGCCGGTTCGCCGACTGCAAGAACCGATGCGAGATCCTCCTGTCCGATCCAAAGATGGCGGAACACTGCGCCACGATCTGCGAGGGCGGGGTCGCGCCCCCGATGGGATGCGAGTGCAACGGGATCGCCAACGAGCAGGAACGTTGCCGCTGCCTGGCCGAGCGCGACCCGCAGACCGGGCTGCCGAAGTGCGGTTCGGGCGTGCAGTGCACCGCGATGGAGCGATGCCTGTCGTACGTCCCGCCGACTATCGAGGACGCGACTCCGTTGAACAGCGAGGACCAGGCCATGCGCGAGGCCGAGTGCCGCTCGGTCCCGATCCCCGTGGTGGACCAGGTCGTGGCCGACCGTTACTTCCAGGCATACAAGGCGGGTCGCTGGGCCGGGGACCCGGCCTGGAAGGGCCTGGACGACGAGACCGTGCGCAACCTGGTCTTCGAGACGCTCTTCGTGTGTCAGGCATCGGTCGGGGCGATCCAGACGCTGTGCGGGAGCCAGGAGCAGGGGCTGCTTGCGGCCTGGATGGCCCTGGACCCACGCGGCGAGAACGCGGAGCAGGCGCGCGCCTTCTTGCGGGAGGACGCCTCTCTGTTGACCGTCATCCTCTCGGACGAGGACGATTGCTCGTCGGTGGATCAGGGATCGTTGACCGACGTGAGCCGGTGTTCGTGCTTCGTGGACAGGCGGGGTTGCAAGCCCGACGGGACGTGCGATTCAGGGACGCCGGGGCCCCGGTACCCGGCCGAGGGGTTCGTGGAGCTCTCCAAGTCGCTCAAGTCCGACCCCTCCCAGGTCTCCTTCGTGGCCATCGTGGGGGACGCGATACCCGGCTCAACCACGTCGCCCGCGCAGGACAAGAACGCGATCCGCTCCCGCTTTTTCGAGTGCAAATGCGACACGCAACTCCCGTCCACGGCGGCGGACACCTACGTCTGCCTGTCCGCTCGGGGCAAGGCGGGCCTGGGCGCGCGGTACGTCAAGGTGGCCGAAGACTTCGGACCGGACCGGGGCATCGTGTGGAACCTCTGCGAGGACCACTGGCTCGAATGGCCGGGAGTCGAGTCCATCGTGGTTCATCAGGGGGGTGAATGGTTACTTCCAAGCGTGTACCGATGGGACCTTCCTGAAGTTCCTCCGCACGTTGCGCACCTCGTTTCCTAGAGGCCGGGGACGGGATCGGACACTGGTCACACGACGTTCGCAAGTTGTTCGCGGATGCGCTCGATCGCGGTCTTGACCGCCACCACGAGGTGGCTGATCTCGGCGCTCTGGGCCTTGGCCCCGAGCGTGCTCGCCTCGCGCATCATCTCCTGGCACAGGAAGTCGAGGCGCCGGCCATGAGGGGGCGGCCCCTCCAGGACGGCCATGAACGCATCGAGGTGGGCCTCCATGCGGGCCACCTCCTCGGACACGTCCAGCCGGTCCGCGAGCGACGCGAGCGCAGCCCCGATCGCGGATGGGTCCTCGTCGGGGCGGACCGCGGACAGCACCTCCAGGACCCGCGCCCTTGCACGTTCGCGCAGGACCTCGCGCACCGCGGGCAGGTCGGTCCGGACGCGCGCCCAGGCCTCGCCGATCTGCGCGAGGTGCGCCCGGATGTCGCGCTCCAGGACCTCGCCTTCCCGCGCGCGGACCGCGTCGAGGGCCAGGAGCGCCTGCCTCACGCCCTGGAGGATCGCTTCCGTGGTCGCGTCGTCCGGGGGGGCCGGAGGGCAGGAGCAAACGACGTCCGGGAACGCCGCCACCGCCGAGACCGGGATGTCCGGCGGGGCCCCGATCGCCAGGGCCACTCGGCGCAGGGCCTCGAGGATCTCTCGGGCGGCCTCCTCGTCCACCACCACGCGAGCCGCGGGCATCTCGCGTTCCACGACCAGGGACACGTCCCCGCGACCGCACACCTCCTGCGCCAGACGGCGGACCTCCGGTTCCAACCCCTGGAGGTCCGCGGACAGGCGGACCGACAGGTCGAGCCCCTTGCGGTTGACCGAGCGCACCGTGCAGGTGTATCGCGCGCCCCCCGCCTCGAACGCCAGCGACGCGAAGCCGGTCATGCTCTTCAGGCCCATCCGATGGCCTCTCCCCAGGCCGGACCCAGTTTACACGCACCACCCCCGATCGGCGCTACACTTCTCGCCGGAACGCTGGAGTGGCGAAACCGGCAGACGCACGGGACTTAAAATCCTGGGTCCCCGACGGGACGTGCGGGTTCGAATCCCGCCTCCAGCACCGCGTCAGCGGGTGGGTTCCCGAACCGCGAGGTCTCCCAGGAAGAGCACGTCCAGGCCTGCGCGCCGGAAGGTCGCGACCGCATCCGCCGGGCTGTGGACAATGGGCTCCCCGTGCAGATTGAGACTCGTGTTGACGACCGCGGGCGGGCCCCCCAGGCGGACGACCTCGCGGAGCAGGCGGTGGAACCGGGGGGCGAGGTCCGCGGTGACTACCTGGGGTCGGCACGTCCCGTCCGCGTGAACCGCGGCGGGACATCGCGCGCGAAACGGCTCGGAGGCGGGCACGGCCACGGTCATGAAGCGCAGGTCCTCGTCGCGCCAGGATCCGGACCACGCCTCTCGCGCGTCGTCCGCCGCGAGGGCCGGCGCGAACGGCATGAAATCGTCGCGGCCCAGGGCGCGATTGACCCGCGCCGCGAGGTCCACCCGGTCCGCCCGGAACACGATGGAACGCCTCCCGAGGGCCCGCGGTCCGAACTCGTCCCGGCCGTCGTACCACGCCACCACGCGGCCCGCCACCACCTCACGCGCCGCCTCGGCCGGGGCGTCGTCACACCGGGACACGGCGAGCCCCGCGGCCCGAGCCGCGGCCTCGCACTCCTTCGCCGGGAACTCCAGGCCGAGGGCCACGTCGCGAACAGGCTCCCCGAGCCGCCCGTGCCGTTCCCACCAGACCCGGTGGGCCGCGCCGGCGGGCAGTCCCCCGTCCCCCATCGCGGGGAAGACGAAGACCCTCTCGACACCAAGAAGTCCGGCCAGGGCCTGGTTGAGGCGGATGTTGGCGAACAGGCCGCCCGCCAGCAGGAGCCGGTCCGCGCGGGCCTCCCCGACCTTGCGCGCGAGCCACTCAACGACCAGACGCTCGGTGGCCGCCTGGAGCCCTGCGGCCACGGCTTCCCGCGAGAGCCCCCGCACCAGGCTCTGGACCAGCCCCTTGTTCAGCGGGCGACGAAGACGTGGCGCTCCCTCAGGTGTGACGACGAAGGCGGACAGGAAGCGGTCCATCGCGCGCCCCGGGTCTCCGAGCGCCGCCAGCCCCATGACCTTGCCCTCGTCCCCCTCCCGGAACCCCAGCGCCACGGTCACGGCCCCATACAGCGAGGCCACACCGGCGTCGGGACCGAGCCACGCCTCGACGCGGTCCGGGGCCCCGGCGGGGCGGAGCGTGACCGCCCGGCCCTCCCCGTAGGCGTCCCAGGTCACGACCAGGCCGCGTCCGTCGCGCGGTCCGAACAGGGCACAGAAGGCATGGGCCTCGTGGTGGTCCACCCGGTGGACCCGCACCTCCCGCCGGAAGATTCGAGCCAGGCGGGTACGGACCGGCCACAGCGCGGTCGCGGCCTCGACCTCCCGTACCCAGGTCATGGCCGGGACGCGGTTCTCGTACGCGGCCATGGCGCGGTTTCCAAACGACAGGGGGTCCCCATGCGGGTCCCTCGCCCGGTAGAGGGGTTCGAGCCAGCGCAAGGGCCACCGCCCGTACCGTCCGGCCACGGCCACGTCTCCGACCCGCATCCCGTGGTCCGACGCCCACTGAAGACAGCGCGCGAGGGCCACGCCGGGCCATCCGGAAGCCCTCTTGCGCCGTGTGGGCCTCTCTTCCGACAGGGCGAAGACCAGCACCCCGTCCGCGACCAGGCCGACGCCGGCGTCATGGCCGTCCCACAGGCCGAGGACCCCGTCCGTCATGGTGGAATCAGACCCAGCCCAGGGGGGCGATGGAACCGCGCGCCCACGCCACCGCCTGGTCCGTGAACACCGTCGCCCACGTGTTGAGGTCCCGGGACCCCGGCTCGTAGGGAATGCCCCCTTCCGGGGCGCGCAAACCCTCCAAAAAGGACAGTCCCGCCGCGATGGAGGTCCGGTATCGCGCCGGGTCGGTGGCCGCCCACAGGCGCACGGCCTGGGCCGTCGTGTCCGCCCGCGCGGGGCCGGAGCCGTCTATCCAGGCCGGGATGGAGCCATCTCTCCGCTGAACCCTCGCGAAGAATTCGGCTGCGGCATCCGGGCATGCGCCTGGGACCTCTCGGCGGCCCAAGACCCGGAGCAGCCATGCGCCTTCCGCGGCGTAGGCGAGCGCATGGCCATAGGTGGGGCCGCCTATGTCTCCGGCCCTCGCCAACAGGGAGAGGGCCGTTTCCGCGAGGCCCAGGAAGGCACCGCCGACGATGCACCGGTCCGCGCGCAGGAGGAGGGCTGCGGCCTTGATGAGATGCGGCCCGAAGCGCGTGGACCAGCGGCCACGGAGCCCCCTCGTATCCCCGAGCACCGCTGCCCCGGCCGCGAGGAAACGCTCGATGCCCCTGACCGCCGCGGTCTTCCACGATTCCACCTCGAATCCGGACATCGCGTCCGTCCTCGCCAGGGCGTCCACGGCCACGCACGTGTCGAACAGATAGAACGTGCCGTCGCGGCCCACGGCGCCGTCTCGGACGAGGTCCGCAACCAGGCCGTGCCGGACGGCGGCCACCAGGGACTTGCCGGGACTTTCGAGGCCGGCCTCCGTTCGCCAGGCGGCCCAGGACAGCCACAGGGCCGCTGCCTCCGGGTAGGGGTAGCCCGGATGCTCGTCGTTGACCCACGACCACACGCGACCGTCGGGTCGGACGACCTGGACCGACCCGAGCCATGCCGCCCCCGCGTCCCGCACGGGTCTTGTCTCGTGCCGCCAGGCCAGGCGAGTCATCTCATGTCACCATGTCCACGACCCGACGCAAGGCCCGCACGAGGGCCTCGACCTCGGACTCGGTATTGTAGAGGGCGAACGAGATGCGGAGCGACTCGGGAACGCCCTCGGCATGGTACCACGCATGGACGCAGTGCCGACCCGCGCGGACCATGATGTTGTCCGTCTCGTCGAGCGCCCGGGCGAGGGCGCGCGCATCCAGCCCCTCGACCACGACGTTCAGGACCGCCCCGCGTCGGGACGCCTCGAGCGGGCCGATCAGCCGGATGCGCGGCAGACCGACAAGCGCCTCCGTGGCGAGACGGTTCAGGCGCGTGACGTGCTCGCGCACCGCCTCCAGGCCCACGCCTTCGAGGTACTCCACCGCGGCCCGCGCCCCCACCGCACCATCCACGTTCGCCACACCGGCCTCGAACCGGGCCGGGGCGTCCTGGAGCACGCACTCTGTGTACGTTGCGTCCCGCACCGTATCCCCGCCCAGTAGGAACGGCCGCATCCGCTCGAGCACCTCGCGCCGCGCCCACAGGACCCCGATCCCGCTCGGGCCGTACATCTTGTGCAACGAGAAGGCGTACAGGTCGGCCCCGAGGGCCCGGACGTTCACCGGGCGCGTCGCCACGGCCTGGGCCCCGTCCACCAGGACCAGGGCCCCGCGGGCGTGGGCCTCGCGGCAGACCTCGGGGATCGGGTTCTCGATTCCGCAGAGGTTCGACACGTGGAACAGGGACACGAGCGCCGCACCGTCCTCGAGCCGGTCGCGGAGCGCAACGAGGTCCAGACCGGTCGCGGGGTCCACGCGCAGGACCTCGTGCCGGATCGCGCCGGACCGCGCCAGCCGTTGCCAGGGCAGGAGGTTCGAGTTGTGCTCCATCCCTGTGGTCACCACGCGGGCCCCGACCGGCAGCGGCCAGGAGCGGGCCACGAGGTTAATGGCCTCCGTCGTGTTGCGGACGAACACGACCTCGTCCGCCCGGTCAGCCCCGAGGAAACGCCGGATCGCCTCCCGGGCGGACTCCATGGCCTCGGTCGCCTCGCGACCGAAGCGGTGGTACGCCCGGCCGTGGCAAGCGGCCCCGGACTCCTGATGGTGGGTCATGGCCTCGACCACCGGCCGAGGCCGCAGGGTCGTGCAGGCATTGTCCAGGAAGATCGGGGGCCGGCCCCGAATGTCCCGGGCCAGGGCCGGGAAGTCCGCGCGGACGCGGTCCACATCGAGTCGCGTCATCTCTTTCTCAGGTCCACCAGGCAGTCCTGACGGGGTCGTGCCCCGACCGCGATGCGCTCGCGCCGCAGGATGGACCTCCACACGTCGCGCGCGTACTCGCCGTACAAGGGGCGGATGCGATGGTAGTGAGGGCGGACCAGGGCCGCCAGGGACAGGACCAGGAAGAACCCAATCAGGACGACCCCCATCAGGATGGTTCCGGCCCAGTAGCGGGACCTCGGGATGGGGACCTCCTCGATCCGTTTGTTACAGCACCCCATGGCGTCCCGCCTCGAACGCATTCGATTCGCAGGCGCGTGTCTCGCGCCATTCGGTGATCACGGCCCGCACCACCTCCCGCTTCTCGCGCAGGAACGCGGCCACCTCCTCCTCGTCGTGCTTCGGCGGCTGGTTCAGCAGCAGGAATGGCAGGTAGTACAGTTCGCCTGGACGGCATTTCGGCTGGACCCCGAGGAACCGGCTCCCGATCCGCAGACCCATCCGGAAGCCCCGCCGCCGCAACTCCTCGATCTCGCGCTCGCGCGGGAACGTATAGACCGGGGTCCGGTAGAGGCAATGCCGTACTCCTCGTACATCTCGCGGATCAGACACATGCTCACGAGCATCTGCTCCACCATCTCGCCCGTGGACTGCGACGACCCGTCCGCGGCCTCGGTGATCCCGTGCTCTGAGGTCGTAGAGGATCGCCTGGGCGTGCATGGCCATCTTGCACCCCAGGCACCAGACAAAGCCGGAGCCGTGGCGACGGTACTCGGCGAGCGGGTCCGGGAGCATCCGTTCGAACAGGGGCCGGACCGAAGCGACGACGTGGACGAAGCGGTCCCCGCAGTGCCGCCTCAGTTCCTCGGCCCGGCGCCGCGTGCGGCCGATCCGGGAGTGTCCGTAGCCGTTGCAGTAGGTCAAGAGATGCACCCGGTCGTAGCGCTCCGCGAGGAGGAGGGCCGCGGTGGTCGAGTCCACGCCCCCGGAGAAAAGTAGGGAGGCCTCGCGCGTTCCGGCCCCAGCCACGGGCGAACCCTCCGAACCGCCCACGTGGGTAGTCTATTGTCTTGCGGCGCGGTGGACAATGCGGAGGCCCAGAAACGGGAAAGCGCAAGGCGGATCGCCGGTCCAGGGTTGCGCACGGACTCGGTGGCGGACACGGGCGCCGTCGCGACCACGATCCCGGTCACGGCCCCCGTGACGGTGGCGGATTCCAGCGCCGCCTCACGCCCCGAGGAGCCCGCCTACGTGATAGTCCACCAGCAGGGGAACACGGCACCTGGCTTCTTCCGCGGCAATCCGGCCCCGGGCCAGGGGTTGCAAGATCGCCTTGTGGAAACTCCCCCAGATCGCGAGGGCTGCGACCTCGATGTCGAACGCCCGGACTAGCCCAAACCGCACCCCTTGCGTGAGGGCCTCGCGGATGACGGCGAGCATCCGGTCTTCCAGGGCCTCGACCGCCTCGTCCTCGAGCCCGGCGGTCCACCGGCCCCCCCCGAAGAGGACTTGGAACAGCGGCAGAGACGCCTCGAAGACGTCCACCACCCTCAGCATGTTCGCGATGACCTCGGCCGCGACCCCTTCCCTGTCCGGCAACCGGCGCACCGGCACGATCGCCGCCTCGACGCGCCTCGCGACCTCGTCCAGCATGGCCCGCAGCAAGTCCGCCTTCCCCTTGAAGTGCTTGTAGAAGGTCGTCCGGCTGACCCGGGCCGCCTGCGAGAGGGTCTCGACGGTTAGGCCCTCGTACCCCTGGGCGCGCAGCAGGCGCGCCGCGGTCGTCAGCAGGCGCGTGCGGTTGAGCTCGCTCCTCTTGCGAGCCGCGGCAACCCGACCGTCCTCCCTTCCGGCCTGCCCCTTCGGCCGCGCGACCCCTGTTTCATCCGGCAGGTCCGTCCTCCGCGGCATCGTGCCTCTCCCGCTTTCGCAAGGCCCATCCAGATAGATAACAGACACCGACTTGACAAGGGAAGGGAAAATGCCGTAATGAGTGAACGTTGTGTTCACTTGATTCGGGGCGCTTGACCCCGAGAAGGAGGTGGCCATGGTCGGGCTTGGTAACTGGCGTTCCTGGCGGTCCAGCGCTCTGAACACCCTGACCGAGGCGGTGATGCGCGTCCCCGACCCGGTCCTGTTCGGGGTGATGGAGCGGCTGCTCCAGCAGGGGATCGCGATGCCGGAAGGCCGCAAATTCCTGTTGAAACTGGCCCGCGAACTCAAGACGCAGTGGTCCCGGTTTCACCCGAATGTCCGCCGGCGTTTCGTGAACAACGTGTTCGGGAATCTGATGCTCTTCAGCGGGGACAAGCACGCGGCGGTCACGAAGCGGCTCGGGGACTGGCCCTGCATCATGGTGATCAGCCCGACCATGCGCTGCAACCTCGCGTGCGAGGGGTGCTACAGCGCGAACTACGACCGCGAGGACGCGATCTCGACCGAGCGGTTCGACCGCCTGCTGACCGAGTGCGAGGAACTCGGCATCTACTTCGTGGTGGTCTCCGGGGGCGAGCCGTACCTCCGGCACGACCTCCTGGACATGTTCGAGAAGCACTCGGGCATCCAGTACCTGACCTACACGAACGGGACCGTCATCTACAACAAGCACCTGGCCCCGAGGCTCGCGGAACTCGGCAACGTCATCCCCTGCATCAGCGTCGAGGGCTTCGCCGAGGAGACGGACGCCCGCCGCGGCAAGGGCGTGTACGAGAAGGTGGACCGCGTGATGGACGAGTTGCGCGAGGCCGGGGTGATGTTCGGGTTCTCGGCCACGCCCATGCGGCACAACAACGACATCCTGGTCAGCGATGAGTTCATTGACCATTATATCCAGAAGGGTTGCTTCGTCGGATGGTACTTCAGTTACATGCCGGTCGGACGCGACCCGGACCTGTCCCTGATGCCGACGCCCGAGCAGCGGCTGCATCGGTTGCGCCGCATCCGCGAGATCCGCCGGACCAAACCCATCGTGGCCGCGGATTTCTGGTGCGACGGGGAGCTGGTCGGTGGCTGCTTGTCCGGGGCGCGCGTGTATTTCCACGTCAACGCGTCCGGAGGCGTGGAGCCATGCGTGTTCCATCAGTTCTCGGTGGACAACATCCTGGACAAGCCCCTCATCGAGTGCCTGGACAGCGCCTACTTCCGGCACGTACGCGGGAAACTCGCCACCTTCGACAATCCCCTGCGTCCGTGTCCGATCATTGACCGCCCCGAGGTCCTGCGCGAGGCCGTGCGGACGCACGGGTCCCGGCCGTCCCAGCCGGGCGGCGAGCGCCTGCTCGAGGGCGACCTCGCGAAGGGCCTCGACGAGTACGCAGCGCGGCTGAAGGAGGTCATGGACCCCGAGTTCGCGACGCGCGCCCACGAGTTCCGGTGGTCCCACCTCCAGCGCCCCGGCAACCGCGATCGCCCCGAGGTCCCGGTCGCCTGAGGTCCCCGCGCAACCCCACGATCCTGCGTCGCGGATCGAATAGAATTCCCGCGTGGACTCCGGAGCAACCATCCCCGCGCCGCGGCTGCTGCTCCTGGAGTTCCTCCATCCGGACCCCTACCGGCAGTTCCGGTCGGAGGAGTTTCCCTTTCTCCAGGGGTTCGCGCGCGGCCTCGGCATCGAGACCCGCTGGCTGTACGAGGCCGCGGGACCAGAGGCGCGGCCCCACAGCGAGTTCGTCATCGAGCCCTCGCCGAAGCGGCGCGCCGCCGTGGTCGCGGCGATTCGGGACTTCTCGCCCACGGTGATCGTGACCAACGAGACCTGCGGCCCCTCGCTTGCGTCGGCCCTGAAGGGCATCCCCGGCCTCCGGCGGATCGTGTCCATCGAGCGGGACGTGCCCCACTACGGGGCCGTGGAGGTCGGGCACTTGCGGGACTGGGCGGGGCTGTCCGCCGGGGACCCGGCGCCTGATGCGCTGGTCGTGGACCACGCGGTCCCGGACTACGCGAGCGGCCCGGTGGAACCCGATCCGGGCTTCGCGTTCTCGATGCTCACCGTGATCGGGGGGGCTCCGTGCGCGTACCGGCGGCCCCTGCGGACCAATCCCTGGTTCGCCGGGGTGGACCTCGCCCGCGCCAACCGGCTCGGGGGATGCTCGTTCTGCCTCGGAGACGCGGTCGGGACCAACTGGGAACGCCAGGTCTCCTCGCCCGTCGCCCTCGCGCTGCTCCAGATCCGGCGGTTTCGCGAGACCGCGCCCGCGAGCCGCCGAACCGACCGTTACCGCCTCTTCGCGTACGGCGTCTTCCAGCGCATGGATGACTTCTTCGCCGAGGTCTTGACGTTCGGTCTGCCGCCCTCGGAGTTCCACTTCTCGTGCCGGCCGGACGAGTTCCTGGGCCGCGTCGAGGGGATCGAATCGCTCCTGCCGCGCCTTGAGCGTCACGGACATTCGATCCACATCTGGAACATGGGGGTCGAGAACTTCTCGCCGGACGAGAACGCCCGGTTCAACAAGGGGCTGGACACGGAGCAGGTGACGCGCGCCCTCGACCGGATGCGGGGGCTGGAGGAGCGGTGGCCGCACGCGTTCGCCTTCACGCGCCATGGCGGCCTCAGTTTCATCCTGTTCACCCCGTGGACCACCCTCGACGACCTCGCCCTGAACGCGCGCGAGGCCAGGCGCCTCGGGGTGGACCCGGTGTTCCTGCGCTCGCGCCTCCAGGTGAGGCCCGGGACCCCGATCGCCCTCCTGGTCGCCCGGGACGGGCTGACCGCGCCATCGTTCGACCAGCCGTCCCCCCTCGATTTCTCGTGCCAGTGCTACCCCGACGAGGAGGAAGTCCCCTGGCGCTTCCGGCACCCGGAGGTCGCGGTCGCCTATCGGGTCATGCTCCGGATCGGGGACGACTCGCGCATCCCGGCGGACGACCCGCTGCGACGCTCCCTGCGCGAGACGATGGCCGCGCTTCCACCCGAGGCTCGGGACCCTGCCTTGGTCCTGGAGGTCCTCGCGGACCTGCTTCGGGGGGGCGTTTTCAGGGACGACGAGATCGGCCCCGCGCTGGAACGGGCCCTCCTGGCCCGCACCGGGGGCACGGGACGGGAAGGGGTCCCGAGCCGCTTTCGTCGCCTCCTCGCGCCGGTCGCGTCCGGGGGACCACGGACCCTGGCCGGGTATCAACTGGAAAGGGTCGAGCCGGACACGTCCGAGGGCGACGGGGTCCGGCTCGTCCTCGCTGCGGGATCGGACCGGCTCGTATTCTCGGTGTTCCCCGACGACCCCTCGCGGCCCGCGGCGGTCCGGGGCGGGGGCTGGCGACTGGTCTATCCCCCGACCCTCTCGCTCGATTCCCCGGGGCGCCTGCGCCTCCTGAAGACCCTGGGGGCGCTCCTCGAACGCTTCGGCCCGCGCCTGCGGTGACTGACCCCGGACTCATCCTCCGAACATGTACAGCCCGTTTGAGATCTCGATCTCGTAGAGCTCGCACGACGGGGCCGCCCCTTCCGCGCGGCGCACGCGGATGAGGAACTTTGCGCCGTTGTCGGAGCAGGCGTGCGCACCCTGCGTGGCGATGCCCGGGCACGCCCCGCACCGGAACGGGTCGTTGGTGACCTGGACACACCCCTGGAGGTCCGAGGGGGCCGCGCACCCGTTCGTCTTCAGCAGCGAGCACTTGCACTCCCCCGCCTCGTTCGTGCTGAAGTTCGTGGCCCACTCGAAGACCTCTCCCCCCGCGCAGGCCAGCGTGCCGCATCCACCGCGACGGACCTCGACCCGGAAGGCGCCGCCAGGGTTCTTTGTGAACAGGACCTTTAGATTGAAATGGTCACAAGCATCCTTTTCCGAGTCCCAGGTCGCGTCCACGGCCTCGACCATGAACCAGTCCTCGTCCGACGGGGGGACAAGGTTCCCGCCGACCGTCAGGCGCTGGCCCGTGTCCGCGAGGATCCCGAGCGGGGTCGCGTCCTCGCAGGTCTCTCCACCCTGGTGCCCATCGGCCTGGCACTCGCACCCGGTGCGCCAGTCTCCATCCACGTCGTACCAGCCGGGGACATCCGCGCCCGGCGGTCCCGACGGCTCGTCGCACGAGACCATCCGGCACCGCCCCTCGCACCCCACCTTGCCGTGGAGGGCCGTGCCCGCGGGGACCGGGCACATCGCGCTCACCGGGTCCTCGTCCGTCTCGCCGTCGCAGTCGTCGTCGCGACCGTTGCACGCCTCGGGGGCACCCGGAAAGACCTCGGCATCCCCGTCGTCGCAGTCCCCGGCCAGGAGCGCAGTGAAGGGGGGCTCGGGTCCGCACAGGCATCGCCCATCGGACGACACGCCCCAGCCATCGTCGTCCTCGTCGCGGTAGCGCGTCACGCAACCCGCCGCGTCCTCCTCGTCCGTCTCGCCGTCGCAGTCGTCGTCCTGACCGTTGCAGACCTCGGGGACTTCCGCGTGCCGGCACCCGACCCCGGGGACGCAGAAGTCGAGGGTACACGGGTCCTCGTCATCGCAAGAAAGGGGCGGACCGCCCAGGCAGTCGCCCTTGTGGCATCGGTCCTGCGTGGTGCAGGGGTCGCCGTCGTCGCACGGCGCCTTGTTCCAGTCATGCAAGCATCCCTGGCCCGGCGCGCACGAATCGGTCGTGCAAGGGTCTTGGTCGTCGCAATCGAGGGGCGGACCGCCGATGCAGACGCCCCTGGCACACCGGTCCGCGGTCGTGCACACGTTCCCGTCCTCGCACGGGCCCTCCGCGGGATGGTACAGACACCCGGTCCCGGGCTCGCACGCCTCGTTCGTGCAGGGATTGTCGTCGTCGCAGTCCGCCGGCTCGCCCGGCCCGCACGTCCCGCCCCGGCAGGAATCGTCCACCGTGCAGGGGTCCCCATCGTCGCAAGGGGCCTGGTTGAACGGATGCCGACAGGAGCCGTCCGGGTTGCAGAGGTCATCCGTGCAGGGGTCCCCGTCGTCGCAGACCGAGCGGTCGCCCGGGGCGCACTCGCCCTCCAGGCACCGGTCCCCGGTCGTGCAGGGGTCCCCGTCCTCGCACGGAAAGCCGTCGCTCGCGACCCGGACCTCGCATTCATGCCGCCCGGGGTGGCACGCCCGGTAATGACACGCGGGCGGGTCCCCCAGCGCGTCCACGCAATCCTGGTCGTCGTGGCACGCCACTGGCTCCACCGCCTCGCCGGAGGGGTCCGTAACCTCCGCACCGTCCCGGGGGGTCGCGTCTATTGCGGGGTCCACTCGCGGGTCCGCGACCGTGGGCCGGTCGTCGCCGGGCGCCGCCAGGTCATCTCCCGCCTCGATCCTCTCGCGAGCCGGTGGCAGGTCCATCGGGCGCGTCACCGGCGTAGTCTCCCCGCCGCACCCGACCGCGCCCCGGACCAGCGCGGCCATTCCCACCACGATCGCCCCGACACGACCGATTCGCTCGCGGGCCTCCTCCTCTTGTACGCAATCCTCGCAGAAAGAGACGCGAGTTTCCAAGCTCCACGGCCCGGTCACAGTTCGAGCAATCCCCGCAGCATCCTTGTCACCATCTCGACGGCCGGGCGATTGTAGTCGCGCCACGGGAGGATGATGTCCGCGTGGCGGCGACTCTTCTCGACGAATTCCAGGTGCATGGGCCGCACCGTCGAGAGGTACTGTTCGATGACGGATTCCACGCTGCGACCGCGCTCCGCGATGTCCCGGCGCAGGCGCCGGATGAACCGCAGGTCGTCGTCCGTGTCCACGTACAGTTTCACGTCCATCAGGTCCCGGACCTCGTCGAGTTCGAGCACCAGGATGCCCTCGACGATCAGGACCTCGCGGGGTTCCACGCGCCGCGTCTCGCCGGTCCTCGTGTGCGTGCGGAAGTCGTATACCGGCATCTCGACCGGCTCGCCGGCCTTGAGGGTACGGACATGCCGGGCCATCAGGGCCGCGTCAATGGCATCGGGATGGTCGAAGTTCTGGCGGGCCCGCTCCTCGAAGGGGAGGTGGTCGAGACTCCGGTAGTAGTGGTCCTGGAGGACGACCTGGACGCGGGCCTCCCCGAGTTCCCTCGCGATCATCTCGGCCACGGTGGTCTTGCCGGACCCCGTGCCGCCGGCGATCCCGATGCACAACCGTCGGGTCATGGTCCCGCGTCCGTCCCGGACCCAGCGTTATTGTAGGCAATCCGCCCGAAGCGGACATTGACCTCGACCCAGGGGAAGACCAGGAGGTCCTTGGGGGCCTGATACACGGCCCGCTCGCGATCCGATGGCGTGGTCACGCGCTCGACCTCGGCCGTGACCGGGGCCCAGTGGTGCAGGGCGAGAGGCATCGAGCCCATGTCGCAGCGGGCCAGGGCCTCTGTGAATGCGTTGCGGACGCGGGTCGCGTGGCCCACGGCCTCGTCCACCGGGACCTGGCTGTCGTGCTCCGCGCCCGGAAGAAGCCGGGAGTGACAGTGGTACAGGTAGCGAAGCGCCTCGGGGAGGCGGTCCAGCGACGCGATGCCCCGCGTGGAAGAGGTCGGGACATCCAGCCGGAACTGGCCATCCCGGTGCAGGACCGCGGCGCGCTCCAGGGTCAACGAGTGGGCCCCGGCCACCGTCATCAGAAACCCGGGGGAATCCAGGACCGTCTTGAAGACCCGGAACAGCAGCCGGGCGGCCTCGCGCGAGTGGGTCGCCTGGTAGTGCTTCAGGAAGCGCTCCCCCTCCACCATGGCCCGCAGGAACTTCCGCTCGCCGCTGGTCCCGTGGACCGACCCGTTCGCGGCGGAAAACAGGAGGTTGCGGCAGACCAGGCCGTCCAGCAGGCGTTGCTCGCCGGGGGTGCCGGAGCGCAGCAGGTGCTCGGCCATGAGGGCGTTCGCGCACCCCTGGCTGTACCCCAGGAGCCCGTAGGGGGTCCGCGCCTTCTCGATGGCCCGGATCACGGCGGCGGCGTTGTGCTCCAGCGGACGGAACAGTCCGGTGTGCGCCCGGATCACGTGCACGCCGCGGCGCCCTTCCAGGCGGCGGAAGGCGTCCTCGAGTTCCCGCCCACGCTCGCCGTCCGTGACGACCCCCATGCACCCGATCACGGTGAAGCGCAGGCACCCCTCGGGAACCGGAATCAGCAGTCGCACGAGCGGGTCCACGCGCAAGGTCTCGCGGTCTTCCGGTCGCGCCCACAGGACCCGGAGGACCTCGTCGAGCAGGTCCTGCGAATCCCGGAAATCCCCCCGGCCCGACACCGCGCGCATCCAGCGCCGTACGTCGTCCTGGTCTTCCTCCCAGGCCCGGACCACGGACAGGACCCGCAAGGCCTCCTCGTTGCGTGCCCAGAAGGACCGGAACCACGGGAGGACGAAGCCATCCGGGACCTCGCGCAGGAACTCGGCGCACGCCTCGAAGGCGGCCTCGTAGGCCCGGCGAGCCCTCGCGCGAACCGCCTCGCCCCGTGGCGACCCGAACTCGCAGCGGGCGCCCAACCGGTCCGCGGCCGCGATGGCGCGCC
>JBBIPO010000025.1:28671-30209 GCA_037442805.1 Deltaproteobacteria bacterium | reverse complement strand
GTCCGAGTGCCAGACGGGGCCCCGTCTTCGCGCACAGCGAGCGAAGCGAGCGAGCACGAGAGGACGGTCCAGTGGACCGTCCGATAGACGGGGGGGGCGTGCGATGCCCCCCTTCGATGGGGTCCGGGCTCTTTGAAACCCCGTCGGACAGGCGAAATTCCTGGGGTAAAGCAATTCTCCTGACCCCCTGAGACCCGCATGGCTGCTGCGTCAAACGACATCGCGGATTGCTCGCGAATGGGCGGAATGCGACGCGGGCCCGGAACCGCCTCCGCTCACGCCGGTGGCGCCGGAGTTGCGGCAAGACGGCCCGGCTCGCGCATCCGCCGGCCCACGAAGGCCCCGATGGCCAGGTAACCCACGCCCACGGCGAGCGGCACCTCGGGGAAGACCTGGAGCACGGATAGGGCCAGGACCACGAGCGCCGTCCCGACCTGGAACAGATTGAACCCACGGCTGGGGCGAGCCTTGAGTTTGGGGATGCGAAGCCGGGTGACCATCAGGACCGCCAAGCCGGGCATGACCGCGACCAGGAACAGCGAGCCCATGTGTCCCGGCGCCACGTCGTGCAAAGTCAGGAACAAGGACGCCAGGAGCAAGGCCGCGAAGGTCGTGGGGACCCCGGTGAAGCACTCCGGGTCGGAATGGGTGACCAGGTTGAACCGAGCCAGGCGGACCGCGGCCAGGAAGGGGAACGTAAAGGCCGACGCGGCCACCCAGGCGTCCGGGCCTCCGGACAGCCCCGAGGCCGCGAACCAAACCAGGATCGCCGGCGCGACCCCGAACGCGGTGAAGTCCGAGAAGGAGTCCATCTCCATGCCGAAGGGGGAACTGACGCCGAGCGCGCGGGCCACGATGCCATCCGCCTTGTCCAGGAACCCGCAATAGATGATGACCCACGCGGCGGCCTCGACCCGCCCCGACGCGGACAGGACGCAGGACGCGAGCGCCAGGAACATGCTCGTCGCGCTGACGAGCGTGGGGAGGGTCTGTCGCATCGTGAGATTCATCGGCCGAATGATAGCCCATCCGCGCCCGCGGTGACAGGATGGTGACCATCGCGCCGGACAGGTCAGACTCGTACCGCAGGGGGGTCCGTGTCGGTGGCCGTGGCCGTCTGCCGTGACCGTGTCTCGGTGACGTGACCGGGTCCGTGTCCACCGCGGAGCCCCTGCCGGACCTTCGACCCCGGATGCCGGACCCCGGTCCCCGTGGGGACGCGAGCGCCCACTCGCGCACAGGTTCTGGTGGCCCGGCAAGGACTTTGCTATTCTTCCCATTGAAGACGCTCGTTTTTCTGGAGATCTGGTCATGCCCCTGAGCGGGAGGATGCGCAAGGACATCGAGGACGTGGTCGAGGAGAAACTGCGCGAGCGCGTGGCCACCAAGGAGGAGTTCACGGCCCTCACCCAGGTGGTCGAGCGTCTGGCCCGCGCGCAGGCGGAACTGGCAGAGGCCCAGGCCCGCACCGAGCAACTGCTCGACACGCTGGCCGCGCGGGTGAACGACCTCGCCCTCGCCCAGAAGCGGACCGAGGA
>JBBIPO010000025.1:0-28571 GCA_037442805.1 Deltaproteobacteria bacterium | reverse complement strand
GCTCGATGCCCTGGCCGCGCGGGTGGATGCCCTCGCCGCGCGGGCGGAGGAGCTCGCCCTGGCCCAGAAGCGGACGGAGGAAGCCGTGCAGCGGCTCGCCTTCCACGGGGAGAACCTCGGCAGGCGCTTCGACGAGATGATGTCGCAGTTCGGCGCGCTGGGCGCCCGCTGGGGCATCTACTCGGAGCAGGCATTCCGAAAGGCCGTGAAGGCCCTCCTGCACGAGCGCTACGGGGTCACCGTCGAAGAACGTGACCTCGGGGGACGCCAGGTGGACCTGGTGGTGCACGAGGGAAAGCCGCTGATCATTCAGATCACGTCGTCAACCACGCGGGAGGACATTCAGAAACTGTTGAACGCGGCGAAGGCGTACAGGAAGGAGACGGGCGAGGAGCCCGACCTGATGCTGGTGACCGCGTACATCTCGCCGAAACTGTGGGAGGTCGCCCGGGAGGCGAACATCCGCATCGAATCGCATGACTGACTCGGGGGACACTCTGGCCGCACCGCGCGCGGATGACAAGGCGACGTTGACACGCCGCACCCGAAGAGACGCAGCGCGCGCTGGACCGTGACCGTGACCCGGTCCGTGTTTGCCGCTGAGTCCCTCTCGGACGGGCGGATGCGGCGGGTGGAGGAGTTCTCGGCCCTGCGAGACCACGATCGGACCCGCCCTCCGGGGAACCTGTTCCGACGGGGACGTGGATTTCGTCCCCACCGAACCGTAGGGGCGCGAGGACGCGGAGCGCGCCCGGGCAGACGCCCGCTTCATCTTGGACATCGCGAGCCGCTGCCTGTCCGGGACCTGATCCCGTTCGCCCGTGGTATCCTGAATGGCAGGTAGGCTCTTGCAGGGAGGGCGAGACCATGAGGGGACGGGGTGCCTGGTGGGCGACGGGGTTGTTCCTTGCGGCCTGTTCCGCGCCGAGTCAGGGGCCGGGGCCGGACACGCAGGAGTTTGGGGAAGGGCTGGAGGGGACGGACCTCGCGGGGGACGTCGCGGACCCTGGCATCCCGGAGGCCGAGGTCGGGACGGCGGACTGGACGCCGCCATCCGACGGATGGACGCGGCCCGAGGGGACCGCGGCCCTGCGCTTCCGGGTGGACGACACGGCGAACCGGACTTACCAGGGGGGGCAGTTGAAGTGGACCGGGTCCTTCGCGTGGGACGCGGCGACCAACACGATCCGGTACGCAACGTCCTGGTTGCCCACGGACGGGCCGTACCCGCCGCTGTATGACGACGGGCCGTGGAACGCCGGGGGGCACGAGCCGACCGGGGCCGTGGCCGGGGACCATGTGTTCGAGTGCGAGGTCTGGTTCCGCGCGGAGGAAGACACGACGTTCGAGTACGGGGCACTCAACGAGTTCGACCGCTGGGTCTGGGTCGGGCCGAACGGGGTGGTGACCGTGCCGAAGGGCTCCACGGACACCATCGAGGTGCCGGGCCTGACGCTGCCCGCGTTCGGAGAGGTGGACCTGAAGGTGACGCTCGACCTCGCGGCCCTGCATGCCGACTTCTCGACCATCGCGCCTTACGACCCGGCCACGGGGCTCGGGTATCGCGTCTATCTGAAGTCGTCGGTGAACTCGTGGACCCCGGTGGAGTTGCTCGATGACGGTCAGCGCGGGGACGATGCCGCAGGGGATGGTGTCTTCACCTATGTTCAGTCGTTGAACCTGGGACCCCACGACGGGCTCCTGGCGAAGGGCTCGCACGCCCAGTTCGTCTTCGTGTTCGCGATGGAGGGGGTGGAACCGGACGACGGCCTGGAATACAAGGTCGAGAACCACTGCGCCAGCGAGGGGGTGCGGGCGTTCAGCGACCACGAGTCGAAAGGGAACTTCCACGACGAACCCATCGTGCTGGAGCGCGACTCGCGGGGGAAGGTGTTCAACACGACCGTGATCGTCGGCGGAGGGGCCCCGTGGTGCGTGGTCGCGGAGGACTGCTGGGGCGGGGTATCGTGCGAGGACGGGGCGTGTGGGACCGAGACGCCGGTCCTGCCTCCGGTGATCACGGCGGTCGCACCGACGTTTGGGAGCGTGCTCGGCGGGACCGCGGTGACCATTTCAGGACAGAATTTCGTTCAGGGAACTGCGGTCCGGTTCGGCGAGGTCGAGGTCACCCCCGACAGCGTGTCGGCCACGGAAATCCGTCTCTCGACGCCGCCGCACGAGGCCGGGAGCGTGGACGTGGCGGTCCGCAACCCGGATGGACAGGAAGACGTGGCGATGCAGGCGTTCGAGTATGTCCGGAAGGGGACGCCCGTCCTGGACGGGCGGGTCGGGACGGACTGGGCGGATGCCTTTCTGCTGGCCGAGAACATGGTCCCCACCGACTGGGGACCCGGGCTGAATGAACTGTCGCGTTTGTATGCGGCCTATGACGAGCAGTTCCTGTACGTGGCCATCCGGGGGCGTTGCGAGGCCGACAACGCCATCGTGGGGTATGTGGACCTCGACCCGTCGCATGGGACCGGCTTGGTGGACATGAGTGTCCTGACGGATTCCACGGGGGCGCTGGACGATGCGCTGTCGTCTTTGGTGGTGGTCGTGGAGCCGGGCTTTGGGGCCGAGATGGCCTTCGGGACCAAGGGAATGGCCCAAGCGACGGGGTTCGTGGGGGCCGGGACCACCCCGCCCGAATGCGACCTGGCCGGGTGGCGGGCGCTCGCGAATCCGGCGGACTTGGCCTGGATCCTGGTGGGGGGCGAGGTCTTGACGGACACGGACGAGGGGGGAGTCGAGACGTGGATCCCGCTGTCGCTGCTGTACCCGGACGGGATCCCGGCGGCTGGGGCGACGCTGGGGATCGTGGTCCGGCTGGTGAACCACGACGGGACCGCCACGAGCAATCAGGCCCTGCCCGCCGAGGCGAGCGGGTGGACCCAGGGTCTGTCCGCGCGGGTGAGGTTCCGCTGACCCGTGGAAGGACGGACGATGACGTGGATGCGGATGCTTGTCCAGGTGGTCGGGACCGCCCTGGCCATCGGGCCGGATCTCTTGCTTGCGCAGGGGACGCCCGAAGACGTGGGTCGCTCGGCGGCGATGACCGTGGCGGTCCAGGACATGGGACGGGCCGAGGCCGCGATCCGCTCGGCCCTGCAAGCTCGCGGGGGGTACGTGTCCGACCGGGAGGTCGCGCCCGCGGAGTCGGGAGGGACGGTCACGCTGGCCTTGCGGGTGTCGGTCGGGGCGCTGGAGGCGTTCCTGGACGAGGTCCGGCGGCTCGGGGTCGTGGTCGAGGAGAGGACCTGGTCGCGCGACCCGACTCCGGAGTACGCCCGGGTCAACAGCGGGCTTGCCGCGCTGGAAGCGGCGGAGCGCGACCTGCGCGAGCAGCTGTCCTTCCTGGCCCCGGACGAGCCCCTGGCCCTCGACCTCCAGCGCGAGGTCGCGGCCGTCCGTTCGGAGAGGATGGCGATGCTCGCGCGACGCACGGTGTTGGACGAGCGGGTGCAATACGCGACCGTGCACCTGACGCTGTGGCCCGAGGCCGCGCTGCGGCCCCCGGGCCTGGGCGAGGAGGTCGCGCGGGCGTTCATGTCCGCGTGGACGGACCCGGCCGGGGCGGTCTGGCGGGTCGTCGTGGTGGGCGGGGGACTCGTCCTTCCGTACCTGGGCGGGCTTTCGATCGTCGCGTGGGTTGTAATCGCGCTCGCCCGCAAGCGGCGCGGGCGGCGGACGCAGTGAAGCGGTGGTGCGGGCGCCGGGCCGCTCCAGAACAAGGCGGCGTTGGCACACCGCAGTCCGAAGGCGCGCCGCGCGTCGTTGCTGGACCGTGGCCGTGTCCGTCGCGGAGTCCGTGACCGCCACAGAGTCCGTGACCGCCCCGGAGTCACTGCCGGACCCCGGATCCCGGAGCCCCGACGCGGGACCCCGGGCCGCAGGCAGGCCCTCGCGTCCCCCGGTGTGATATCCTTCACCATCCCGTTTCCGCGAGGGCCGGCGGGGACGGGAAGAACCTCTTCCCCGGAGGAAACCCGATGCTCCAGGGCCACCCGCGAGGGCTGCTCGTCGCCTTCTTCGCCAACATGGGCGAGCGATTTGGCTTCTACACGATGATGGCGATCCTGGTCCTATTCCTCCAGGCCCGCTACGGGCTCGGCGAGGACGACGCGGGGATCATCTATAGCGTATTCTATTTCCTGATTTACGGGCTGGCGCTCGCGGGCGGGGCCATCGCGGACCTCACGCAGCGGTACCGGGGAACCATCCAGGCCGGGCTCGTGGTGATGTTCGCCGGGTACGTCCTGATGGCCGTGCCCGGGTTGCCGTTGCCGGTCGTCCTGGGGGGCCTGTTTGCGATCGCCTTCGGCAACGGCCTGTTCAAGGGGAACCTCCAGGCCCTCGTCGGCCAGATGTATGATGACCCCGCGTACGAGAAACTGCGGGACTCAGCGTTCAGCGTGTTCTACATGGGGATCAACATCGGGGCCATGTTCGCGCCCAACGCGGCCAAGGCGGTGCGCAACTGGTACCTGCAGAGCCAGGGGTTCGGGTACGACCAGGCCTTGCCATCCCTGTGCCATCAGCATCTCGGCGGGAGACTGGCGGACCCGGCCACGTTCCAGGCCCTCGCGGAGAAGGTCTCCGGAGGACCCGTCGTGGACCTGACCGTGTTCGCGACGCGCTACCTTGACGTCTTCTCGACCGGCTACAACCTCGCGTTCGGGGTCGCGGCCGTGGCGATGCTCGCGTCGCTGGCCGTGTATCTGGCGTTCCGGGGGATGCTGCCGGAACGCAGGCGCGGGGAGGGGCGCACCGAGGCAGCGGCCATGCCGCGGGAGGAGGAGCGCCGCCGTCTGGTCGCGCTCGGGCTCGTGTTCCTGGTCGTCATCTTCTTCTGGATGTCCTTCCACCAGAATGGCCTGACGCTGACGTACTTCGCGCGTGACTACACCGTGAAGGAGGTGGACCGCTGGATCTACTACTTCTTCGACATCCGTGGGTTGCTGGCCTTCGCCACGACCATCGTCGGCCTGGTGTTCGCGCTGGGCCGCGCGTCGTCCGGGGCGAGGCGGCTGATAGGAGTGGCCCTGGCCACGACCGGGCCCGTGGCGTCGTGGTGGCTGCTGGGGTCCTATCCCCCGGTTCACCCCATCGAGCCCGAGGTCTTCCAGCAGTTCAATCCCTTCTTCGTGGTCTTCCTGACCCCGGTGGTCGTGGCCCTGTTCGCGTGGCTGCGCGCCCGCGACAGCGAGCCCTCGACGCCCCTCAAAATCGGGGTCGGGATGGTCCTGGCCGCGATCGGGTTCCTGATCATGGTGTGGGCGTCGCTGCCACTACCATCGCCTGCGGAACTCGCGGGGCAGCCCTCGCCCGTGCGCGCGGGCCCGTGCTGGCTCATCTCGTCCTACTTCGTGCTCACCGTGGCGGAACTCTTCCTGAGCCCCATGGGGATCTCGTTCGTGTCCAGGGTCGCGCCACCGCGTTTTCAGGGATTGATGCAAGGGGGATGGCTCGGGGCCACGGCCTTGGGGAACCAGTTGTTGTTCGTCGGTTCCTCGATGTGGGTGCGGTTTCCGCTGTGGTCGGTGTGGCTCGTGTTCGTCGTGTGCTGCCTGACCTCCGCGGCGTTCGTCCTGTCGATCCGGCGGCGGCTGGAGCGGGCGGTCGCCGGGTGATGAGGCCGGGTCAGGACTCGACGCGCACCAGCAGCGTGACCTCCCCGCGCACCGCCCGCCCCTGAAGGGCCGCGAGGCACTCCGCGGGCGTCCCCGCGAGGAATTCCTCGAAGACCTTGGTCAGTTCGCGGGCCACGACCACCCGGGCCGCGGGGTGGCGCACCGCGACTTCCTGGAGCACGCGCAGCAACGAGCGAGCCGGAACATGAAATACGCAGGTTCCGCGCGACGGTTCCACCTCGTCCCACACCCGCGCGCGCCGCCCCGGTTTCACCGGCAAGAAGCCAAAGAACGTGAACCGGTCCGCCGGGAGTCCCGAGGCGCTCAGGGCCGCGACGGCCGCGCAGGGACCCGGAATTGGCATGACCCGGAGGCCCTCCTGGCGGGCGGCCGAGACCAGCCGGTAGCCCGGGTCGCTCACGAGGGGTGTGCCCGCGTTCGTAACCAGGGCCACGTCGAGTCCCCGACGCAGAAAATCGAGCAACATCTGGGCCGCTCGCATTTCGTTGTGGTCGTGGTACGCCACGAAGCGCCGGTCGCCCTTCTGGACCCCGAGACGCTTCAGGAGCATCCCGGTCCGGCGCGTGTCTTCGCAGGCGAGAACAGGGACCTCGGACAGGATTCGCAGCGCGCGGGGGCTCAGGTCCTCGAGCTGGCCGATGGGGGTGGCGACGATGAAGAGGGTGCCCGAGGTCCGTCCTGTCGGAGGTTCAGTCAACGGTCACGCCTCCGCGAAGGGCATGACCAGAAGAAAGACACTGGGTTTCGCGCAATCGTTGGGGGGCCGTCACCCATGGCGCGGAACGCTTCTTGATTTTTTCCGATAGACAGGTCGGTAGGCCGGAGTGTCCGGGGTCGGGTCCTAGGCCCGGTCCGGACGCCACCGTTGGGACTGGGGGAGGGCGCGTCGGCTTGAAGGCTGTGGCGCGGCGGGAGTGGTCTGCCGGTTGGCCGGAAACGGTTGGAGGCCCCTCGGGGGGCCGGGGGGGGAGGGTTGCCAGTACTGCGCCTACGCCATACCATTTGTAATAAAATAATATCTCCACAGACCGCATTGCGGCCACCGTCACGCCTCGCTCGCCGGCACCGCCACGGCCTTGGCCTGCTCCCCGACCGCATAGTAGGTCATCCACCGGTCGTAGGCGCGGTTGCGGCCCGTCACGACCTCGAAGAACGCCTTCTGGAGCGCCCGGGTCACGGCTCCTGGCTCGCCCGTCCCGACCCGACGCCGGTCTATTTCCCGGATGGGCGTGATCTCGGCCGCCGTCCCGGTGAAGAAGACCTCATCCGCGGTGTACAGGTCGTTGCGCGTGATGCGGCGCTCCACGACCCCGATTCCCAGGTCCTTCGCCAACGTGATGACCGAATCCCGCGTGACCCCGCCCAGGATGGACGCATCCTCCCCCGGGGTGTGGATGACGCCGTTCCGCACCAGGAACAGGTTCTCGCCGCTCCCTTCCGCCACGTAGCCCGCGTGGTCGAGCAGGATGCCCTCCGCGTATCCCTCGCGCTTCGCCTCCATCTTGGCCAGGACCGAGTTCACGTAGTGGCCCACAACCTTGCCCTTCAGCAAGACCGAGTTGACGTGATGTTTCGTGTACGTCGAAACCTTGACCCGGATCCCCTTCTGCACCGCCTCCGCCCCGAGGTACGCCCCCCACTTCCACGTGATCACGGCCAGGTGCACGTCCGGCGAGTCCCCCGGGTACACCCCGACCTCGGCCGGCCCCAGGTACAGCAATGGACGGATGTAACCCTCCGCCAGACCGTTGGCCCGCAGCGTCTCGACCCCGGCCCGCGCGACCTCCTCCCGCGTGAACGGCACCGGCAGCTCCAGCAGCGCGGCCGAATCGAAGAGCCGGTCCACGTGCTCCCGCAGTCGGAACACCGCGGACCTCCCGTCATGATGCCGGTAGGCCCGGATGCCCTCGAAGGCCCCGTACCCGTAATGCAACGTGTGCGACAGCACGTGGACGGTCGCGTGGTCCCATTCCACCAGGTGCCCATCCATCCAGATCCATTTCTCTTTCTGAATCATGCGTCACTCCTTAGCCGCGAGCCGCACTCCAGTGCCGACAACAACCGCCCGCACACCCTCGTTCCCTCGGCCAGCGCGGCCCGCACCGCCTCCCACAGTCCAGCCGCCGCCCTGCCCCCGCTGCCCGACGCCTCGACCCCCATGACCCGCGCGAGCCTCTCGGCCCCAGGTCCGTCCGCGCGCACCTCCTGGATCGGCCGGTCCAGCACCAGGTGCGCCCGGTTGGACAGCCGCCACAGGAACCGGTAGAGGCGTTCCAGGACCCTGAAGTCCGGCGCGAACCGACCCCCGTCCTCACGCAAGGCCCGCAGGGACGCCAGGGTCCCCGTCGGGACCGGCGCGCCCCGCGCCAGGGCACACAGACGCGCCGTGGTCTCGATGTCGAGCATCCCTCCGGCCTCCAACTTGGGATCGTAGGCCGTCCCGGACCTCGCCGCAACCCCGGAATGTTGCAACTGTCTGATCCGGAACAGTTCCTCGACCACGGCGGGCTCGCACAGTCGGGTCGCCGCCGTTGCGCGGACCCGCTCCACGAAGTCGCCTCCTAGTTCCCGGTCCCCCCCCACGACTCGAAAGTTCAGCGCGCCCAGACACTCGGCCCCGCCCGCCTCCCCAGCGTAGTAACGGACCGCCTCTGATGCCTCGACGAGCAATGGTCCCTGCGACCCGCTGGGCCTCAATCTCAAGTCGAGCGTGACCATCGCCCCCGCGGTCGTGCGCGTCGTCAGCAGGTTCAAGGCCCGGTGCAACCCCCGCAACACCCCCTCTCCCCGCCCGTCGTGGACAAAGACGAGGTCCAGGTCCGACCGATACCCCATCTCGCGAGCCCCGAGCCTCCCGAGCCCCAGGACCGCCAGTCCGTCCACCTCGCCCCCGAACGCGACCCGCAGCGCCCCCTCGATGCAGGCATCGGCCAGCGCCGCCAGGGCCTCCCCCACCTCGGCCTCCACCTCCGGCCGCGCGAGGTCCCGCAACGCCACGGACACGAGGTGCCGCCGGCGAAACTGGGCCAGGGCTTCCCCCGCATGCTCCGGGTCGGCCCGCGCGGCGACCTCCAGGGCTTCCCGCAAGACATCGCCCGCCTCCGGCCATGCCCCCTCGAACCCGGTCAGGGCCTGTTCCAGAGCGGCCCGCGGGTCGCGCGCCAGCAGGTCGGCCACGACCACGCTGCAAGCCCCGATTTCCGCGAGTCGCTCCAGGATGGCCGCGTCCTCCCGCGACATCTCGAACAGAGGTCGGTGCCTGGGAGACCGCGCGAGCCGTGCCAGGAACGTCAAGGCCCCGTCCGGCCAGCAAGAACGCGCGGCCAAGGTCACGACCTTGCGGTCCAGACCAGGAAACCGGTCCTCGCTCCGTGGATGCATGGGACTCGCCGGGGCCGTCTTCATCCGTTCGACGAGGGCGAGGACCGCGTCCACGTCCCCGAATCCCAGCGACCGCGCCGCGGACTCCCGCTCCGCGGCCTCGCGCCCCTCGTCGAGCAGGGCCTCGACCCCTTCCAGGGACTCACCATCCTGGCGAAGTCCAAACAGCCGGTCCGCCGGCAGCGTCACCGCCGTGCGATGGGCATCGAGGCGCTCGCGTAGCCCCCGTGCGTCCAGACCCGGCTCGACCAGGCCCGCCAGCGCCTCCGCCGTCGGTCCCTCGAGCGGCACCTCGTGCGTGCGGCGGTCCTCGCGGTACTGGACCAGGTGTTCCAGCCGTCGCAGGAACCGATAGGCCCGCGCCAGAGCCTGTGCCTCCGCCCCCGACATCGCCCCGGCCTCCCCGAGACGCGCAAGCACCTCCAGGGTACACGGGGTCTGGAGCGCAGGCCTCCTCCCGCCGTGGACCAACTGGTGCGCCGCCACCACGAGCTCCACGTCCCGGATCCCCCCCCGCCCCACCTTTACATGGAATGCCCCCGGGCCCGATTTCGCGGACCCCCGCAGCCGTCCGAGGACCCCGGCCAGGGCTGGCAAGGCCCCGGACACCCCGCTGCGCGGGTACACGAACGCGGCGAGCGCCTCGAGCACCGTCCTTCCAAACTCCTCGTCCCCAGCCACGGGTCGCGCCCGGGTCCATGCCAGGCGGTCCAGGGGGCTCCCGTATTGCTCGTAGTACGCCACGAGGGCGTCCAGCGAATTCGTCAGGGCCCCGGCCCGGCCCTCGGGCCGGAGGTCGTAGTCCACGCGCAGGCAGAATCCTTCGGGCGTGTTCTCGGACAGGAGCGCCGCGGCCTCCCGAGCCATCGTGTCGTGCAGGTCGTGGAAGGTCCGCCCCCCGCCCCCGGGAAGCGTCCCGTCCACGGCATACGCGACCAGCAGGTCCACGTCCGAGGAGGGGTTCATCTCGCGCGCCCCGAGTTTCCCGAGCCCGATCACGGTCCAGGGACAGGCGGAGCGGGCCTCGTTCGGGTCCGTGCCATGGCGCCGACACGCGACAAGGAACGCGTGCTCGAAGGCGGCTCTTACCCACGCCTCCGCGCAGCCTGTCAGCCACGGGAACGATACCGTCACGTCACCCGCCGCCTGCTCGGCCACAGCCGCGACGACAACGGCTTCCCTTCGCCTGGCCCGAAGCGCGGATGACAGCGACGCCCCACTCCCATCAGGGGTTTCCGGCGTGGAAGGATGCCGGGCGGCGACGGCCCGGACCTTCTCGCGCCAGCGCGGCTCCAGGCCTTGTGACCAGCGCCTCAGGACTGGCGACCAGGCCAGGACCCGCGCGGCCGCCTCCTCAAGGTCCGCCATGGACTTCTTCTGGCCCCCCGCCTTCGCCCGTCGCTCCGCCAAGGCGAAACTCGTCCAGCACGGTGTGCTCCGCGCCCTGGGAGGTCAGGACGCTTCGGAACAGGGTCACCCGTTCCACCAGGAAGGGAGCCACCTCGTGGCCAGACCCCTGTCGCAACTCCTCCACGATCCCCCCGGGCCGGGGTTGTCGGAACCGGGCCAGCGTCAGGTGCGGTTGGAACGGACGTTCCTCGACCCACAGCCCCTGGCCACGCAGCGCCGCCCGAAGCCGCTCGTGCAGGGCCGCGCACTCCCGCGCCCCCTCCCCGACCCCGAGCCACAGGACCCGTGCGCGCTTTGTGTCCGGGAAGGCCCCGAGCCCTCGAAACGACAACAGGAACGTGGAAACGGTCGCCACGGCGCCCCGCCCCACCTCCCGGACCCTGTCTACCTCGTCCGGCGTCAGGGCCGCAAAGAAGTGCAGGGTCAGGTGCCATTGATGGGCCCCGACGAATCTGGCCTCGGGCAGGCGGGGCTTCAGCCGTGCCACCAGGGCCTTCAGCGCGCCTGCGGTCTCCCGAGAAACAGGGATGGCGAGGAAGGCGCGGACCGTTTCCATGTCGTCAGAACGGCGTCCTCTTCAGGTCCCCGAGCCGCGAGGGCGCCTCCTCCTTTGGCGGCATCGGGGTCGCGTCCGGGGGTTTCGAGGGTGCCGCGGCCTTGGGCGGGCGGAACTTCGGCGGGGCAGTCGCGACGGGCTTCAACGTCACCGCCACCTCTCCCCCGCGGTCCAGTGACAGGGACGCGCCCGCCGGAAGGAACCCCTCCCGCACGAAGCGGAACTCCCGGATCGCCGGGCTTGCATCGAACTCTCTCGAAAACGGCGTCTCTCCCAGCACGCGGTCCCCATCCATCACGCGGGCCCCGGCCGGTTCCGACACGAACCGCACGACCACCTTGCGCGGCACGATCGGCGCGGGCGTCGCCAGACCTGGGTCGGGCATCGCCGGCGCCCCGGTCGCGACCGGCACGTCCGGGGCCGTTTCGACCCGGCCCGGCTGGAACCACCCGGCGTTCCAGATTCCGAGTCCAACGCCGATCCCCGCCGCGCCGGCCGCGACCCACCATGCCCAGGCCGCCCGCCGCTTCCGGCCGCCCGCCCCGAGGTCCTCCACCGGGACCGTGTTCAGGGCTGTCTTGGCCGTGTCCGGCACCGGGACCTGTCGTGGCCCCTCGACGAACACCACCCGCTCGTACCGTCCGGCGAGGGCGGCCTCGATACGCGCCACCTCGGCCTGGAGCTCCGCTGCGTCCTGGAACCGACGCTCGGGCACCTTCTCCAGGCATCGCATCACGAGGCGCTCCACCTCCTCGGGGACCTCCACGTCCGGCCGAACCACGGCGAGGGGCTTCGGCGGCTCCTGCGCGTGCTGGATCAGGATGGCGAGCGGGCTGTCGGCATCGAAGGGCGGCACGGACGTGAGGGCCTCGTAGGCGATGACGCCGAGGGCATAGAGGTCCGCGCGATGGTCCACCGCCAGCGAGCGGCACTGCTCCGGAGCCATGTAGCGGGGCGTCCCGAAGATGACCCCGGCCTGCGTCAGCGTGCCCTGCCGACGGTCCGCCTCGCGCAACTTCGCCACCCCGAAATCCAGGACCTTCACGAAGTCCGGGTCCCCGTCCACGGTGGTCAAAAAGATGTTGTCGGGCTTGAGGTCGCGATGAACGATTCCCTTCGAGTGCGCCTCCGACAGCGACGCGGCGATCTGCTTCAAGATGTGCAGGACGCGCCGCACCGGCAGGGGTCCCTCTCGACGCAGGGCCCGCTCGAGGCTCTGCCCCTCAAGGAACTCCATCGCGATGTAGAGGCTCGCGTCGTCCGTCTGGCCGAAGTCGTAGATGCGGATCGTGTTCGGGTGGGTCAGCCGCGAAGCGGCCAGGGCCTCGACCTTGAAGCGCTTGACCACCTTGTCATCGTGGGCCAGTTCCTTGAGGAGCATCTTGACCGCGACCCAGCGGTCCATGCCGAGTTGCCGCGCCTTGTACACGACCCCCATGCCGCCCGCCCCGATGCGGGACACGATCTTGAAGCGCTGTCCCACCACGGTCCCCAGGAGGAGGTCCTCCCGAGGGGAAGACTCATCCGATTCCGTGGCCCGGACCGCGGCCTCGACCCGCGCCTGGACGTCCAGCGGGTCCGCGGCGGTGGCGCGCTGGTCCGGCGGGACCTCCATGGTCGGGTCGGGCCTCGTGGCCCGGTTCTCCCCGGCCGGCTTCGAGAGGGGATCATCCAAGGGCGTTCCTCGACTCAGGTTCAAGGAATCAGAGCCAGAAACAATCTACCACAAGCGAGGCACGGAGGGCGCCGATCCGGACCCTCACGGTTTTGAGAAGGCGTCGAGAACCCGCGCCCGCGCCGGGTGATCCATCAGGAACTGCACCGTCAGAAGGCGGGTGGCTCGTCCCAGGACCACGGCGGATGCGCCCCCCCGTACCCACAAGCGGACTTCACGCGACTTCGACCGCTCCGCCGCCTCCAGCAGCGGGGAGGGAGCGTGATCCTTGGGCCCCAGGGACATGAGCATGATCACGACCCGCCCGTCCGGCGAGGCCCGGTAATCGGCCACGCCCGGCATCCGGAGGTCGCCCGACTCGGACCGGAGCACGCCGCCCTCCACGCGCACGGCCGCCGCGCGCGGCGATGGACCCCGTTCGTCGGGTGGCGCGACCCGGACCGTGTGGACCTTCCCCCGGCACACCTCGAACTCGTGGGCGAGTAGGGCCACGAAGAGCGGCTCGCCCCCGGTCCCTTCCGCCTCGGCCAGTCCGGCGAACCGGCGCACGCATTCCTCAGGTTTCACGCCCTGACGGGCCTCGCTCTCGACGTCGCGACTACCGAAGCGCGCGCGCGGGTCCGTCGGCTGACCCGACTCGGCGTCCACGGTCAGAAACCAGGCGTCGCTGTACGGATGGGCGCCTCCCAGGTACCCCTCGATCCGGACGATCCACGAAAACGACGCCCCGGACGCGCCAAAGGGCCGGACCGACTCGCGATGGTAGTAGAGCGAGGCCAGGTCCGGGTCCGCGGCGGCGAGACGCTTCAGGTCCGGCCGTTTCTGGTCGCCCGGGGGGAACAGGACCCTCGTCTCGTCTCCGGCCCGCCACGACAGCGTCATGAACACGGATTCTGGCGTGTGACCTACGGGCTTCCCCTGGGACCGCGCGTCCACCTCGAACCGCGCCAGCGACCCGTCCTTCCGCACGTACACGAGCCCCGGGACCCGCCGGATATCCAGGTCCGACCCATCGGAACGGGCGGTCGCGAGGAAGGATTCCTCCGGGGTCACCACCACCGCGAGGGGAAGCACCTCCGTGGGCGCCTGGGGAACCGGGGGAACATCCTGCCCGACGCCGCGGGACTGGAAGGGATAGGGTTCCCGTTCCTTGCAAGCCAGGCCCTGAACCGCCAGGACCAGGGCCATCATCCCGACCCACGTTCCCTTCAACGTTCACCTCCGACCGCCGCGGGGGTCCCCGTGCCTCCCCCGGTGACCGCGCGCACGATCGCGCGAGACAGGGCCACCCGCCCCGCGACCCCCAACGCTTGGCCATCCCCCCCACCTCCATCCCCGCAGGACACGAAGAACACGATATCCCCATCCACCGCCGTCTCGGACGGCCGGACGCACCACGGAATCGCCCGGGAGGCCAGCACCGCGGCTCGCGCGCATTCCTCCACCGTCAGTGCCGCGCCCGTGACCACCACCCCGACCGTCGTGTGCGCCGGCGCGGCGGACGACGCCAGGTCGCGCACGCGCGCACCGAGCGCCCCCCGGACGACCAGGGCCTCCGCGTCGGCGAAGGTCCCGTCGTCGTTGCGGGCCCCCGCCACGCATCGCCCCGAGTCCGGGTCGTGGACGTTGCCGAAGGCGTTGACGACCGCCAGGGCCATAACAACGGCGCCGCCAGGGACCTCGACCCCCGCGAGCCCCACCCCACCCCAGCAGGCCCGCGCGAGCCCAAGCGCCTTCCCCACCGTGGCCCCCGCGCCGGCCCCCACCCGCCCCTCGGCGACGCCTTCCTCTTGCGCGGCCTCGCACGCGGCACGGCCCATCCGCGCATCGGGCCTCACCCGCCCATCCCCGACGAAGAGGTCGAACACCGCTGCGGCTGGAACGCTCGGGACCCTCATCGTCCCGACCGGCATCCCCCGGCCCCGCTCCTCGAGCCAGGCCAGCACCCCGCCCGCGGCGTCCAGTCCGTAGGCGCTCCCGCCGCAGACCACGACGGCATCGGCCCACGGCACCGCATGGTGCGGCACGAGCGCGGACACCTGCCGCGTCGAGACCCCTCCCCCCGAGGCGTGCGCCGCGTACGGGCTCGCCCGCGGCAGCAAGACCACAGTGCAGCCGGTCAAGGCCACGCGATCGTCCGCGTGACCGACCCGCACCTCGGGAATCCCGGTGCATCCCCACGGAAGCGGTCTCAACACGCTGGCGAGGTCGTCCGCCATGGCGCCATTATCCGACAGCGCGAGCCCGAGGAACAAGAAGGCGCATGTCCGGGGTCGGGGTCCGGCATCCGGGTTCCGGGATCCGGTCGGAACCCGGGCGGACACGGACACGGTCACCGACACGGTCACGGACGCCGCCACGGCCACGGTCTCCGTCACGATCACGGTCCGCGAACCGCGCGCCTCGTGCGCCTTCGGACTGTGGTGTGTCAACGCCGCCTTTCTCAGGCTTTGGGTCCCGGCAACGACAAACCCCTTGCCAAGAAGACGACCCGAGGATTGCGGAGGCATCCCTTCCCATCCATCGGAGAATGCTCATAATTGCGCGCGGCGAGCGATGGGTTCGGTCGTGGATCACCCGAGGTGACGAGACATGGCAACGAAAGACTACTACCAGATCCTCGGGGTCGCGCGGGGCGCCAGCGCCGAGGACATCAAGAAGGCCTACCGCCGGCTGGCCATGCAGTATCATCCGGACCGGAACCCGGGCGACAAAGGCGCGGAGGAGCGCTTCAAGGCGATCAACGAGGCGTACGCCGTCCTGTCCGATCCGGAGAAACGGCGCCAGTACGACCAGTTCGGCGCGGAAGGTTTTCGTCAGAGGTTCACGCGAGAAGACATCTTTCAGGGATTCGATTTCCAGTCGGTCCTGCGGGATTTCGGTCTGGACCTGGGCGGGGACCTGTTCGAGTCGCTGTTCGGCGGCGGCGGGCGGGGGCGGTCGCGGGTGCACGTGCGGTGGGGGACCCCATTCGGAGGCGAGACCGCGGGACCTCGGTCGGCGCACGGGGCGGATGCGACCATGGACCTGTCCGTCAGTTTCTACGAGTCCGTGATGGGCGGGGAGAGGGTCCTGTCGGTCCCCGTCCCGGGTGGGGGATTCGAGAGGGTCCACGTGAAGGTCCCGCCGGGTGTCGCGACTGGGCAGAAGTTGCGGATTCCGGGGAAGGGCCACGCGCCTCTCGGGGGCGGTCCACGCGGGGACCTGTACCTGCGAGTGACCGTGGAGCCGGATCCCCGGTTCTCGCGGGACGGGGCAGACATCCGCTGCGACGTGCGCGTTCCATTGAGCACCCTGATCCTGGGCGGGATCGTGGAGGTCCCGACCCTCGCGGGGCCGAGGAAGGTGAAGGTCCGGCCGGGGACGCAGGCAGGCACTCACCTGAGGCTGAAGGGCGAGGGCGCTCCGGGACCGGATGGACGCCGCGGCCACCTGCTCGCTCGACTGTTCCCTATCCTCCCGGAGCGGCCATCGGAGCGCGTCCGACGCCTGGCCGAGGAACTGCGAGCCGAGGGCTTGTGACCGTGTCTGCCGGGTCGGCGGTGCGGATTCGCAGGCGGGCCCGCGCGGGACGGTGACCGTGACGGTGACAGAGTCCGTGGCCGTGTCCGGGTCCGAGTCTGAGACCGTGTCGGTGACCGTGTCCGCCACGGAGTCCCTGCCGGAACCCGGATCCCGGAACCCGGATGCCGCACGCGAGCGCTTGCTCGTGTCCCCATGGAAACCGTTTTCGGAAAAGTTTGGTGCCTGGGTCCCTCTTGCGACGATGACCGCAGCGTGGTACGCCTCGGGCCGATGACCGGGGGGCCAGGCTCGTCGGGGCTTCCCCAGGAGAACGGCGCGTGGACTGGACGCGATGGCTAGCATCGAGGGCGTTCTTCCTGGCCTGCCTGGTCGGGCTGGCCCTCGTGTCTGCCCTGGTGCTCGATACCCCACAAGGCCTGAGCGACGAGGAGGTCCGATCCTCGTACCGCCTGTCCCTGGGACCGTTTCTCGTCCTCTTCCGTCTGCACCACGCCGGTCATTCCCTAGCGCTCTGGGGGCTCCTGGTGGCCCTGGTCCTGCACGTGGGGGCCGTGATGGTGACGAATCGCTCCGCTGGGAAGACGGCCCTGCGGGGCGCCACCAGGGTCGGTTCGCGAGCCCGCTGGACTCTGGTGCCGGCGGTGGTTCTGGTGCTCGCCTCCGTCGCGGGACTCGTGTGGGCCGGTGGGAGGGAACGGACGACACCCCCCCCGGACTTCACTCGCCTCCGCGTCCGGGTCGCCGACGCCCCTGGGGGCCCCATGACCCAGATCGTCGAGGAGGGTGCGGCCTACGAGGTCCCTCACCCCGAGGGCATGCGGGTCCTCCTGTTTGGCGTCGCGTCCCGGGGACCCTACGCCCTGGAGCGAACGCACAACCGAGGCCTTCGCGTGCACCTGCCTGGCCTGGCGGACGAATCGCGCCCGTCCGTCCTCGGCGTGGACGCGCGCCGGCCCGCGGCGGGCCCCGCGGACGACGCCCTCTTCGGCCCGGGAGCAGCCCCTCCCTGGTTCGGCCTCGCGTGCGCGGCGTTGGCGGCGTTCGCCACCGGGGTCCTGACCCGGCGGGGACCGTCGTTGGCTCCGGCCGAATGGCGAACCGTTTCGTGGATGACCGCGTCCTTTCTGGCCCTGCTGACCCTCGACCCCCTGGTCGGATGGGGCCGTGGCAGGACACCGCTCGCGGCCGCCTCCCGCGAGGACGTGGTCTGGTCCGCCGTGGTGCACGGCCCGGGCCACGTGGCCCCCTGGCTGGCCTCGATCCCCGCCAACGTCGTGCTCCCGGGACCGTGGTGGCTGGCCTCGCTGGCCGGCGCGACCACGCTCCTGCTGGTCGCCGTCGTTCTGGCCGGCCGCGCGGAACGAACGTTCCCGTCCGGCGCCACCAGGGCCGTCGCGGGCGCTGGCGCGGGATTCGCGGTCCTGACCGGCGTCGCGTGGCTGGCCCACGCCCTGGGCGGGATCCCGGCGGCCGCGTCCGGAGCGGACCTCCTGCGCGCCTTCGAGCAGGACGTCCTTCCGCGCATCCCCACCGAGATCGAGGTGACCCGCTGGGAGGTCTCGTCTCCGGGACCGTATTTCGTCCCGATCGTCGTGGGTCTCCACGCCGCCATCGTCGTGTTCGCCTCGGCGGACCTGCTGGCCCGGACGGCCCGCGGTCGCACGGGCAGAACCGGTCCCCGGATGACAACGACGCGGGTGGCCACGTGGACGATCCTGGCGTTGGCCGTGGTCCGTTCGGTCGCGGCCGCGCTGTTCGAGCCCGCGGCGGGCGACCTCCCCTTCGCGCTGCTGGCGCTCCTCGTGGCCGCGCTCGCGCCCATCGCGTCGCGCCTGCACCCCGACTGGCCCGCGTCGGGCCTCGTGACCCCCCTGGCCGCGGGGGTGATGCTCCTGGCCATGCCTTGAAGGGAGAGATACCGATGAAGGGTCTCCAGATTCGAGAACACGGTCCCCCGGAAACCCTGCGTGTCGTGGACATCCCGGACCCCGTCCCACGGGCGGGGGAAGTCCTCGTGCGGGTGAAGGCCTGCGCGCTGAACCACCTGGACACGTGGGTGCGACGCGGGGTTCCTGGTCACCGCTTCCCGCTGCCCCTGGTCCCGGGGTCGGACGTGGCCGGCGTCATCGAGTCCGGCGAGGCCCCGGGATTCGGGCCGGGGGACGAGGTCGTCGTCGCCCCGTTCACGACCTGCGGGCGGTGCGAGTCCTGTCTTCGCGGGAACGAGGTGGCCTGCCGCGACTACCGCATCCTGGGCGAGTCGCGCGACGGAGGCTGCGCCGAGCTCGTAGCGGTTCCCCACGCCTCCCTGTTCCGCAAGCCCCGCTCGCTGTCGTTCCCCGAGGCCGCGAGCGTCCTGCTCGCCCCTCTGACCGCGTACCACATGGTGGTGACCCGCGCCGGGGTTCGTCCGGGCGAATCCGTCCTCGTGACGGCCGCCGCCGGCGGGGTCGGTACCGCCGCGGTCCAGATCGCCCGCGCCGTGGGGGCCCGGGTGGTCGGGGTCGTGGGGTCGGCGGCCAAGCGGGACGCGGTCCTCACGCTCGGGGCATCCGATGTCGTGGTCTACCCGCCGGGCGAGGACCCGGTCCACGCCATCAAGGCCGCCATCGGGAAGGTCGTTTTCGACGTCGTGGTGGATTCCGTCGGAGGCCCCTTCTTCGAGGCCGGAATCCGGTTGCTGCGACCGTTCGGGAGGCTCGTGACGTGCGGGGCCACGGCCTCTGGCACGGCCACCCTGGACCTGCGGCGCCTCTTTTTCCTGTCGCTGTCGGTCCTCGGTTCCACGATGGGCTCGCGCCACGAGTTGCTCGAGGTCCTGCGCATGGTCGAGTCCGGCGCCTTCCGCCCGGTGGTGCACGCGGTCCTGCCGCTCGCACAGGCCGCCGAGGCGCATCGCATCCTCGAGGACCGCCGCGTGGTGGGCAAAGTGGTCCTGGTCCCGTGACCCGAGGCGCCGAGCCCGGGCCGGCGACCCCTCTCGACGGACTGGAAAACACGAATTCGGTCTTTTGCGCCGGTTTTCCGTATCATGGGTCGGGAACGGTCCCGAGGCCGTGGAAATGCGGTACCCACGAATCTTGCTGATCGCCGCGCCCCTCGTGGCCTGTGGCGGCGGGGGCGCGGGCGGCCGGGCGCCGGACATCGTCTCGACGAGGGACGTTGGCGTCGGCAGCGATGTCCGCCTGCTCCCGGATGCCATCGTCCTGGAACCTGGTGCGCCTGACTTTTCCCCAGGTGGACCGGCCGATGACTCCGGCGAGCCGTCCCCACCGGACGCCCCGGCGACGGACCTGGGCGACGGCAGCGCGCCGGCCGACCTGCCGCTTGCGCAGGACCCGGGGGCTCCTTCCGATGTCCCGGTCGTTTTCGACGCCATGGTCCCCGCCGACCCTGGAACCCCGCCCGACGCGGACGCGCCCATCGTCGGTCGCTGCGGGTCCCCCGGTTTCTCGTGCGGGCCCGGTATGGCTTGTCTTCCGGACGACGAGACTGGCATCCCCAGGTGTCGCTTCGTGGCGGAGTGCTCGGAGAAGGGGGTCGTGGAGGCGGAGGACTTCCTCGACTTCTTCGTGGGGTCCACGAGCCTCTACATCAAGGTCAAGGCGCGGGTGTGGGTGGGCCCCGCGGCCTGCACGATAATGCCCTGTCCGGCGAACGACGCCTGTTGCAACGCGTGTTTCGCCCCGCTCCTAGCCGGAAACAAGAAGTTCCCGATCCTCCTGCTCGGACAGGGCGTGACGTTCGGTTGCCAGGGGTCCGAGTGCGATTACTCCCTCGCGTGCACCCCGATGAAGCCGGACGCCTGGTACCTGATCTGGGGGACGCTCAGTCTGATCGGGGGCGAGGCCCAACTGTTCGTGGACTCCTTCTGCCCCGCGACCCCCGATTGACGGGTCCGACGGGGCCTCATAGACTTCCGCCGATGATGGACGCAACGCAAGCGGACCGCGACCCCGAGCCTTCCGGGCCAGGTCCCCGTCCGGTGGCCCTCGTGACCGGGGCATCCCGCCGGGTGGGCCGCGCCATCGCACTGGACCTTGCCCATGGTGGTCACGACGTCGTGATCCACTACCGCACGTCGGCGCGCGAGGCCGCGGAAGCCGCGACAGCGTGCGCGGCGGCCGGCGTCCGCGCGATCCCGATCCCCGCGGACCTCTCCCGGCCGGACGAGGTCGCGGCGCTCTTCCAGCGGACGCACGCTGAATTCGGACGACTCGACGTCCTGGTCAACAACGCGGCGGTGTTCCGGCGCACCCCCGCGTGGGACCTCGACCTGGACGACCTCGACCTGCACCTAGACACCAACCTGAAGGCCCCTTATCTGTGTTCCATCCTCGCGGCTCGCCGGATGCGCGAGCGCGGCGGCGGGTGCATCGTCAACATCGCGGACGTGGCCGCGGACCGCCCGTTCCGTGACCATGTCCCGTACTGCATTTCCAAGGCGGCCCTCGTGATGATGACCCGCGCCATGGCCAAGGCCTTTGCGCCCGTCGTGCGGGTCAACGCGGTGTCCCCCGGGACCGTGCTGTTCCGACCGGACGAGGACGAGGACCTCCGGCGCCGAGTCGTGGCCCGCATCCCGCGAGGCCGCATCGGGACTCCGGAGGACGTCGCGCGGGCCGTCCGGTTCCTCGTGGAATCCCCGCACGTCACGGGCGCGGTCATCCCGGTGGACGGCGGGCGGTCGCTCGCCTGACAAGGAGGACTCGTCATGTTCGTGGTCTTGCAAACCTATCGGATCCGGGGCCGGTATCGCGAGGAGTATCTCGACACCATCCGGCGCGTCGTCGAGGCCGACCTCGAGATCGGATGCCTGTCCTACCAGGTCCTCGAGAACGCGGACCGGAAGAACGAGTTCACCGAGGTGATGACGTTCGATTCCTGGAATCACTACGAGCGCATCCGGCGGTCGCCTGCCTCCCGGGCCATTGAGCACTTCAGCGACCACATGGATGACTGGATCGAGGGCGGGGCAGATGCCGTCCAGACGTCCTACTGGACGACCGCCGTCGAATGAGGGTCACAGCAGGGGACCTTTCGGGCCCGCGGGAGGCGGCAGTCCGAGATGCCTCCACGTCCGGGGGGTCAGCACCCGCCCCCGCGGCGTGCGCTGGATGAATCCCTCCTGCAACAAGTAGGGCTCGTAGACCTCCTCCAGCGTGTCCCGCTCCTCGGACAGGGCCGCAGACAGGGTCTCGACCCCCACCGGTCCCCCGCCGAACTTCTCGGCAATGCAGCGCAGGTAGCGGCGGTCCGCCGCGTCGAGCCCGCACCGATCCACATCCAGCCGGTCCAGGGCCACGCGCGCGACCTCGTCCGTGATCACGCCGTCTCCCTCGACCTGGGCGAAGTCCCGCACGCGGCGCAACAGCCGGTTCGCGACCCGGGGGGTCCCGCGAGCCCGCCGCCCGATCTCGGCCACGGCCTCCGGGGTCGCGCGGACCTTCAGGATCGCCGCGGACCGCTCCACGATGCGCGCCAGGTCCTCGACCGGGTAGTGGTCCAGACGTTCCACGATCCCGAAGCGGTCGCGCAGCGGCGAAGTCAGCAGGCCCGTCCGCGTCGTGGCTCCCACCAGCGTGAATCGTTTCAGTTGAAGTTTGATGGAGCGCGCGTGCGCCCCTTCCCCGATCATCACGTCGAAGGTGAAGTCCTCCATCGCGGGGTACAGGTTCTCTTCCACCGCTGGGGTCAGCCGGTGAATCTCGTCAATGAAAAGCACGTCCCGGTCCTGGAGGTTCGTCAGCAGGCCCGCGAGGTCCCCCTTCTTCTCGATGGCGGGCCCCGACGAGGACTTCAGCCCCACGCCCAGTTCGTTCGCGATGATGTGGGCCAGCGTGGTCTTCCCGAGTCCCGGAGGACCGCAGAACAAGACATGATCCAACGCCTCGCCCCGCTGGCACGCCGCGGTCACGAAGACCTTCAGTTTGGCCTTCAGCGATTCCTGGCCGACGAACTCCTCGAAGGTCCGGGGGCGCAGGACGGCCTCAGAGGCCTCCTCCGCGGTCTTCGTCGGCGCGGTGATGCGGTTCCTGTGGTCCGGGTTCGTCCCCACGGTCACGTCCTCGTCTTGAGGGTTGCAATCGCCCGTCGGATCAGGTCCTCGATGCCCTCGCCCTCCGAGGGTTCCAGCGAGCGCACGGCGGCCTCGACCTCCCGCGCGCCGAACCCCAGATTCAGCAGCGCGGACCTGACATCGTCGAGCATCCCCCCGGCCTGCGGGGCCCCGCGCTCATCGGTCTCGACGGCCAACGCAAGAAACTTCTCGGATAGTTCCAGGGCCAGGCGCTCCGCGAGTTTCCGCCCCACCCCGGGCAACGTCGAGAGCGCCCTCACGTCCCTGTCCCGGACCGCCCGGACCAGGTCCGGGAGGGGCATCCCCCCGAGGATCTGCGACGCGAGCCGTGGCCCGATCCCCGTCACGGTCACGAGGAGGTCGAAGACCGCCCGGCCCAGGGCTCGCGGAAATCCGTACAGCGCGATGGTGTCGTCCCGGACCACCGTGCGGATGAACAGACCCACCTCGGCGCCGCAGCCCTCGATCGCGGCCAAGGCCAGCCGGTCCAGGAGGACCTCGTAGCCGACCCCTCCCACGTCCACCACGACGCCGTCGTGGCCCACGTGGATCACGGTTCCGCGCAGGTGGGCGATCATCCCGTGCCCTCGATTGCGCCTTCCAGGAGCGCCCGTTCCCCGGCCAGCAGCAGGTGACACATCCCCACGGCCAGCGCGTCCGCCGCGTCCTCCGCGGGGTCCTCGGAAAGACCCAGGAGCAGGCGGACCAGGGCGGTCATCTGGTGCTTGTCGGCGCGCCCCCGTCCTGTCACCGACTTCTTCACCATGGCCGGCGTGTATTCGTACAGGGGCAGCCCCGCCTGGTGGACCGCCAGCAGGATCACGCCCCGTGCGTGTCCCAGTTTCAGCGCCGAATCGGCATTGCGCGACACGAAGACCCTTTCGACCGCGACCTCCGTGGGGCCGGCTTCCCGGATGATCCCCACCAGGCCCTCGTGCAACTCGGCGAGTCGTTCCGACATCGAGCGCGATTCATCGAGCCGGAGGGTCCCGGCCGCCACGAACCGCACCTCCCCGCCCCCGCCGCCCTCAAGCAGCCCGTACCCGGTCACGCGGCTCCCCGGGTCAATCCCGAGCACGCGCCTGGTCCTTTTCTCCCGCATGGAGCGCCTGGTCGGACGGGGGCCGTTTCCGGCAGATGGAAGCGTCACTCCTGACTCATCAGGGTTTCCATCTCGGACTCTTCGATGTCGAAGTTCGCCCAGACGTTCTGCACGTCGTCGTTGTCCTCGAGGGCCTCCATGAGCCGGAGCATCTGCTCCGCCTCCTTGCCGGTGAGGCGGACGTAGGATTTCGGGACCTTCGCGTTCTTGTACGAACGGATGCTGAAGCCCGCGGCTTTCAGTTTCTCGACCACTGCTTCGAGGTCGCTCGGCGGCGTCGTGATCTCGAAGTAGCCGTCCTCGGCCGACACGTCGTCCGCTCCCGCGTCGAGCGCGGCCTCGAACACGGCGTCCTCGGTCGTGCCCGCCGCGTCCACCTCGATGACGCCCTTCATCTCGAACAGCCACGATACCGAGCCGGCCGAGGCCATGTTCCCGCCGCCCTTCGAGAAGATGCGTCGGATCTCCGACACGCACCGGTTCTTGTTGTCCGTGGTGACGTCCACCAAGATCGCGACCCCGCCGGGTCCGTAGCCCTCGTACGTCGCCTCCTCGTAGGCCACCCCCTCGAGTTCCCCGGTCCCCTTCTTGATCGCCCTCTCAATGTTGTCCGAGGGCATGTTCTGGCTCTTGGCGGCCAGGATCGCGGCCCTCAACCGGGGATTGCCGTCGGGGTTGCCCCCACCCAGGCGCGCGGCGATGGTGATCTCCTTGATGAGTTTCGTGAAGATCTGCCCACGCCTCGCGTCGGCCTTCCCCTTCTTGTGCTTGATGGAGGCCCATTTGCTGTGTCCGGACATGTTCCGACCTCGATGAGGAGTTCCGTTCGAAAACCCGCCAGGTATCTACCATGTTTGGCGAGGCGAGGCAATGACCCTGTTCGGCCGGAATCCACCGCCTGCCGGCGGTGGACAAGGCTTCGGGCTTCCGGCTTCGGGGTTCAGTAGGCGCAGTCCGCGGGGGTCGGGTTGGTTTCGGTGGTGACCGCCATGTCCACGCTCGTCATCCCGCCCGCGAAGGAGAGGGTCTGCTTCGTGGCCACGGTCGCGCCCCCGACTTTGGCCGTCAACCCCACCGCGCCCGGCGGGACGTTGGCGACCAGAAAGTTGGCGTTTTCCTTGCTGGTCATCGGGGCCTTGTCGAGGGTCGCGGGCATGTCCTCGTCCGGGTCCCAGTACCGGACCTCCCCGCCCTTGTCGGACTCGATGACGGCGCACCCGACATCCTCTTCGCCCTGTTCGGACTGGAACACGATGCGTCCCGCCACGATCCCCCTGGAATGGTCCCACGGCATGCCGATCATCTGCGAAACCGCGTCAATCATCGCCAAGGGAAGCATCCCGATGTCCAGGGAACCCCATTCCTCCCGGATATCGAAGAAGTAGCGGTCAACGTAGGTCTCCTTCTTGACGCTCATCGCGAACACGAGACCCTCCTCCAGGTCGAACGCGACCTCTCCGTTTGTGTCCGTCTGGCCGCTCTGCCCCGTGGGTTGTCCTGTCGTGTTGTCGAGGATCGCGACCTCGGCCCCGACCAGCGGCACCGGCTGGCCGGTTCCGCCCCCCTCCACCCGGACCCGTACGACGAACTGGGTCGGAGGCTGCCCGTCGCTCCCGGAGTCATGGTCCGTGCTGAAAAGGTCAGGCAGCATCACGTCCGGAGCACTCTTGTATCCACCGGGGACGTCCTGGGACGAGACCTCCAGCGTCACCGGGTCCGGCTTGACGGACTCCGCGCCCGGGTCCATCAGTCCTGGCTCCCCCTCGGCGCCCGGGTCGGTCACGGTCCCATCCTGGGTCCCGCTGTCCGTCACCCCCGTGTCCGGGGTCCCCGGGTCACTCGAGCCACCCTTTCCCCCGCCACATCCCACGGCGAGCATCATCGCGACCACCGCGATTCCCATTCGTCTCATGAGTCACCTCCTCAAGGAGTCACAAGCGCATGATACGCCTCTTGCGCTTCTTGATCCAAACGCCCACCGGACTCGCCCGGATGTGTGGTTCCTCGGATCAAACGAGCGAGGGGTGACGCAGTCGGCGGCGGATGAATCGCGCAGCGGACTGGCCCAGATTAGCCGCGAGCAGCGCAGTCCTAGCAGCGCCAACATGAGCAGCGCAGCGGCCAAGATGGGCCAGGCAAGCAAGCGAGGCGCCGCCGACGACAAGAAACCCCGAGCGCCATCGGACGAGCGAGGGGTGACGCCGGAGGGGCCGAGCGGATGGCCGAGCGGGTTGGCCCGGATGTGCCGCGAGGAGCGCAGCGATAGCAGCGCTATCGCGAGCACCGGAGCGGTGCAGACGGGTCGAGCAAGCCGGCCATGCCGCGGGCCCCGACAAGAAACCCCGAGCGAGGACGAAAAAAAAGGGGCCGGCGACGACCTACTCTCCCACGCGGTCACCCACGCAGTACCATCGGCCCTGGAGGGCTTGACTTCCGAGTTCGGGATGGGATCGGGTATGGCCCCTCCGGTATGGTCACCAGCCCCTTGAACGCGGTTTCAAGGGAATCCGTTGTTGCAACAACCCTGGCCCCGACGACACCGCTGTAAATCGGCGGAAGTCAAGACGCACGGCCGATTAGTACCGCTCGGCTGCACGCGTTACCGCGCTTCCACCTGCGGCCTATCCACGTCGTCGTCTCCGACGGGCCTTCAGGACCTTGCGGTCGGGATTCCTAATCTTGGGGTCGGCTTCCCACTTAGATGCTTTCAGCGGTTATCCGTTCCGAACATGGCTACCCTGCCGTGCCGCTGGCGCGACAACAGGTACACCAGAGGTTCGTCCACCCCGGTCCTCTCGTACTAGGGGCAGGTCCCCTCAAGAATCCTACGCCCACGGAAGATAGGGACCGAACTGTCTCACGACGTTCTGAACCCAGCTCGCGTACCGCTTTAACCGGCGAACAGCCGGACCCTTGGGACCGACTTCAGCCCCAGGATGCGATGGGCCGACATCGAGGTGCCAAACCGCGCCGTCGATATGAACTCTTGGGCGCGATCAGCCTGTTATCCCCGGAGTACCTTTTAGCCGATGAGCGATGGCCCTTCCATGCGGGACCACCGGATCACTAAGGCCTGCTTTCGCACCTGCTCGACCTGTCGGTCTCGCAGTCAAGCCCCCTTCTGCCTTTGCACTCGACGGCTGGTTTCCAATCAGCCTGAGGGGACCTTTGCGCGCCTCCGTTATCGTTTGGGAGGCGACCGCCCCAGTCAAACTACCCACCAGGCAGTGTCCCCCGCGAGGCTCACTCGCGCGGGTTAGAACTTCAAATGAACAAGGGTGGTATTTCAAGGTTGGCTCCACGGAGGCTGGCGCCCCCGCTTCGAAGCCTCCCACCTATCCTACACATGCCCATCCGAAATTCACTGCCAAGTTGCAGTAAAGGTTCCGGGGTCTTTCCGTCTTTCCGCGGGTACCCGGTATCTGCACCGAGACTCCAGTTTCGCTGAGTCCCTCCTCGAGACAGTGGGGCGATCGTTACGCCATTCGTGCAGGTCGGAACTTACCCGACAAGGAATTTCGCTACCTTAGGACCGTTCGTGACCTGTTACTCGCCGGCAGATCGAGCCGACGGGTGCGGACATTTCTGCCGCACTCTGCGTGTTGCCACGCAGACCGGACTGTATCATCCGCCTTGTTCGGGCGGTCTGGCGTACAGTCTCTGAGGATTCTCGAACCGCTCGAGGATTTGCTCATCCGAGTAACGACGCTTCCCCCCGTCGTTCATGTCGCGTCTCACCACGAGTATCTCCTCGATGCCCTCGCGGTACAGATGCTTCCCTTGCCTCATCATCTCCGCCAACCGGACGAACTTCGAGAAGTCCCGCTTCTTCTTCGCTGAAAGGAAACCGAAGTGTTGAAAAAACGGGATCACGCTCTCGAGGATCGCCGTGAGGTTGTTCACCTCGTAGTACCAGACGCCGTCTCGGCGCTGGCGCATCGTCCCGCACCCGAGGTGTTTCTTGAACAACGACAGGATGACGGGATCACGTTGCGAGATGTTGAAGCAGAGCGACACTTTCCACGGCAGCGCGTAGTCTTCGCGCGGCCTGAACGACACGTTAAAGCTCCCCTCTCCGTCAGCGAAGCCGGCCAGATACCAGCCCACCGCGGAAGGAATCCTCTTGACCTTGAGCATGTTCGAGCCTTTCCTGCTGATTGCCCGTCCACAAGGGGTTTTCACCGCCACCTTCTTCGACCCTTGGAGGATCTAGTGGCAAGTACCCTCGCTTCCGCCGGGTTTCCCAGCATACAGCCAGATTTTTTTTCGTAACTACAGCGGTCCAGCCTATAGTTACGGCCGCCGTTTACCGGGGCTTCGGTTCAAGGCTTCGCGAGTCGCCCCGCTAACCTCTCCCCTTAACCTTCCGGCACCGGGCAGGCGTCACACCCTATACGTCGTCTTACGACTTGGCAGAGTGCTGTGTTTTTGCTAAACAGTCGCCACCCCCTGCTCTCTGCAACCCGTCTCCGCTTCGACCGCGAGGGTCTACACGGCACGCGGGCCTGCCTTCTCCCGAAGTTACGGCAGCAAATTGCAAAGTTCCTTGAGGAGGGTTCTCTCAAGCGCCTTGGGTTTCTCACCCCACCCACCTGTGTCGGTTTCCGGTACGGGCACTCCGAATCGTCCACCCGGGGCTTTTCTTGGAAGCATGGGATCGGCCCGTTGGACCGCACCCGAAGGATTGATCCACCCATCACCTCTCGGGGTACGCGACCTCCCGTTTGTGGCATTTCCGCCTCCTGGGAGGTCCCCCTACGGGTTTGGACCGGGACGTCCATCACCCGGCGGTGCCTACCCTTCTCCGTCCCCCCTGGCTTCACCCTCATCGGAGTGGTACAGGAATATTAACCTGTTTTCCATCGCCTACGCCTTTCGGCCTCGGCTTAGGGCCCGACTAACCCCTGGCGGATGACCCTTGCCAGGGAACCCTTGGGTTCTCGGCGACAGGGTTTCTCACCCTGTTTATCGCTACTCGTGCCAGCAGAATCTCTTGGAGGACCTCCAGCCGTCCTTGCGGTCGACCTTCGCAGGCAACTCCAATGCTCCCCTACCATCCCCGCACCCCGAAGGATGTAGGAATCCGCGGCTTCGGCGACGCGCTTGAGCCCCGTCGAATTTTCGGCGCAAGACCACGTTCGACCAGTGAGCTGTTACGCTTTCTTTAAAGGATGGCTGCTTCTAAGCCAACC
>JBBIPO010000024.1:0-30501 GCA_037442805.1 Deltaproteobacteria bacterium | reverse complement strand
CCGGGGCCCCTGCTGCGGGCGCGTCGCAATCCGCGCCTACAGCGCGGATTGCTCTGGACCGAGGAACTGATGAAGAGGCTCCGGCTGATCGCGGCCACGCGAGGGGGCGGGCTGAGCAGGACCATCGCGGACCTCGTGCGCGCCGGCCTGAAACGCGAAGGCGAGGGCCAGCGGGGACCATACCGCTTCCGTTGGAAGACCTCCCGGGACCGTCTGCGCCCCGGCGTGGACATCCGCGACCGCGACCGACTGTACGACCTGATGGAGGGGCGATCGTGAAGGCCGTGGACACGAATGTCCTGGTCCAGACGCTCCGCGAGGAAACGCCGCATCACCGGAAGGCCCTTGCCATCCTGCGCCGGATCGCGACGGACGGGGAGCCGTGGGCCTTGCCGTGGCCGTGCGTGTACGAGTTCCTGCGCGTCACGCATCCGCGTTTGTTCGATCCGCGGCCCCCCCTCGATGTGGCGCTCTCCGACATCGCGACCCTACTCGCCTCCCCGTCTGTGATTCTGCTGGGCGATGGCCCTTCGCACGCCGGCTGGATGCGGACCGTCCTCGCCGAGCCCCGGACGACCGGCAACCAGGTCTTCGACGCGCACATCGCGGCGTTGCTTCCTGGGCATGGCGTCAACGAGATCCTCACCGGCGACGCCGACTTCCACCGCTTCAAGGGCCTGCGGGTGGTCCATCCCTTGTCGGAACAGGGTGCACGGGACACCTTCTCGAAGAAAAGGGTTAGGCCGGAACGCGACTCGGCGTGGTCATGCAATCCCGTCTGCCGTGCGAGGGCCCCGGATTCCACGCGGCTGGACCAGGAGGGCGACCCCGACGGTTCCGGCGGCGGCCGCGGCCCCGAACCACGCGAGCATCGGCCAGGGGCCTCCCGCGCGCAGGGCCCCGAGGACCGCGAGCCCGCGACGCAAGGGAAAGCCCCAATAGGCGACCAGCGGAGCATCCCACAAGGACCATCTCGACACGAAGGTCGTCGCGTCCCCATGCAGGCGCCACAGGTAGAAGTGGTAGTCCACGTAGTCCACCGCGAACCCCACGGATGACGCGACGAAAGAGCCCGCGAGGACCGCGACGGCCGCCAAGCGGAACCACGCGCCTCGGTCGGCCCGAAGGGCCAGGACCGCGGGGGGCGCCAGGAGGGCCGTGGCCGGGGCCAGGAGCCTGGGGCCATAGGTCCACCCCCCGTCCCAGGCGAACCACGGGGCGTACAGAAGCCACAGGGACGCAAGAACCCCCACGGTGAGAGTGGCGACCGGGCGGGAGCGCCGCCACAGGGGGAACAGGCCCGCGAAGGCCAGGGCCGTGGCGGGAAAGTGGAGCAGGAGCCCCCGCCCAGGGCTGACCATCTGCCCCGCGAGCCCCTCGAAGAACGGGTTGGTGAACTCGAGAGCATAGGCGCCGTAGCCCGTCTCCAGGGGGTTGCCGAAGCGCGTCTGGTTGTACAGGCCCACCAGGGCGAGCGGTAGGACCCCGCCCAGCGCGTACCCGAGGAACGTGATCCCTCGGGCGTCGCGACCGGCCCTCGCTGCCAGGAAGAAGGCGACCGAGGCCGGGATGAGCAGGACCCCGTGGGCGACCTTCAGCAGGGCCGTCGTCCCGACCGCCAGGCCCACGGCCAGGGAGCGCGAGGCGGTCGCGCCACGACGCTCAACGTGGACGAGCCCGACCGCGCACAGGGCGAGGGCCAGGGCCGAGGCAGGTTCCGCTGTGAAGTCCGAGGCCTGGAAGAACAGCGGGGAACCGAGACCGCAGAGCAGGGAGGCCAGGAGGGCTTCGCGTCGGGGCAACCCGAGAAGGAGCGACAGGTGCAGCAACACGACCGCGAGGGCCCCGAGCACGGCGGCGTTGGTCTGGACCGCGAAGAAGCCGCTCCAGGCCTCGAGCGGGTCCTCCGCGGCATCGAAGCGGACCAGGGGGAGGTCCAGGGCGGGCGCGGGGTCGAGGCCCGTCGAGGCCAGTGCGTGGCCGAGGACGTGCGCCAGGACCCCGAGAAGGCTGTGACCGAGTCCGTACCGGCAGTAGGACCGGCCATCAGCCCCGGTCGAGACGGCCCACGCCTCGAAACCGCGGATCGGGGTGGCCTCGACGGACCCCCGGTCCACGAGGTTGGCCGCGACCGAGAAGGCGACCACATAGTCGGCCGACCGGAGGGAACCCCCGGTGGTCAGGACGCTCGCCGCGCCCACGACCAGGAACACCGCGACGGCGTCTCGTGTGCCCATGTCCGGGAGTCTAGCCGGGCGCGGGCCGCAAGGGCAACCGGGCGTTGCGCAAGGTGGAACTCCCGTCCCACCGGCGAGGGCGAGCGGTGCGGCGGCGAGGCACCCTGGCCCCCCGCCCGAAGTTCCCGCGAGGTCCGGAGTCGAGCGAGGAGCGTCAACCTGGGAAAGGGGTGCACGTGCCATCCCCACGAGCGACGAGCGAGACGACGGGCCCGCGGGACTCGGAGCGGGGCGGGGGGGGTCCTATCGGGTGCCTCGCCGCCGACACCCGAGCCCAGGCGGGACGGGAGGAATGCCCGGTGCCGACCCGGAGACGGGTCGCTCCGGTCGCGAAATCGCGGCGGAGGCACGGTTCGTGCCGACCCGATTCGCTATAATCGGGCCGGCGATCGCGGAGACCGTGAATGGACCAGGAGATCGAGCGGTTCCGGAAGAAGGCGCGGGCCGTGGCCACGGCCCTCAAGGCGGTCGAGAAGGCGGAACGGGCCATGGCCCACGTGCCGAGGGACCCCGCCGCGGTCGCCGAGGCGGCCGAAGCGGCCGTTCGAGCACTCGAGGCCGCCGGGGACGCGGACGCCGTGGTCCGGGAGGTCCGCCAGGTCCTCGACGCGGCGCGGGCCGAGGCCCGGGCGGCCCTGGAGCACGAGCGCGCCCTCCTCGCGGGCCGGGTCGCCTCCGGACTTCAGGAGGCGGGGATCCCGGTCGAGGGAAACCTCCCGCAGTTGCGGGCCGGGGCCTTCACGCTGGAGTTCGAGTTCGGCGGAAAGGCCAGGGTCACGCTCTGGTTCGGCCCGAAGAAGGAGCGCCTCGCGGTGATGCCCCTGGACGCGGACGCCCTGGTGCGCAAAGTCGTGGAGGCGCACCAGGACCTGTTCCGCGTCGAGGACGACGGCGCCTCGTTCCTGGCCGACTTGGAGCGCGCCTACCGCGTCTGCCTTGCCCGGTTCTCCCTGCCCGACGGCGAGCGCGTCCCCATCACCGCGCTGATGGCCGAGGTCGCCTTCCTGCGCCAGGACGAGCGCTTCCTGACGGACCCGCGGCGCGAGCACTTCCGCCCGTTCGGGCGCGTCGAGTTCGCCGCGGCCCTGTCGCGCCTGCGCACCCTGCGCATCGGGTCGCGCGAACTGCGCCTGGACGTGGCCACGCTGTCGCAGACCCGCAAGCCCGCGGACCATCTGTGGGTCCCGAGGGGGCGCGAGGGCGTCAACGTCGCCACCGCTGCCTTCGTCCGGGTCGTGCCCGAGGGAGGACCGTCATGATCGAGGGGCTCACGCGCCGCCAGGCGCGCAAGGTGATCGAGGTCGTGGGGTCCGCGGGACAGCCTCCCGAGTGGGGATTTCAGTTCTTCTCAGCCGGGCTCGATCCGTACTTGAAGGTCCTGGAGGAGGACTACCTCAAGTCCCTGGTGCGCGAGGGCGGTTCGTCCTTCAAGATGGTGGTCGGGACGTACGGCGGGGGCAAGACCCACTTCCTGTACAGCGTGCGGGAACTCGCGTGGAAGCACGGGTTCCTGGTGTCGTACTGCCCGCTGTCGCCCAACGACTCGCCGTTCTACAAACTGGAGAAGGTCTATCGGGCGGTGGTCGCGAACCTGATGCGGCCCCTGACCCCGGACGAACTCCTCGCGGGGAGCGAGAAAGGCATGGTCCCCTTCCTGAAGGCCGTGCACCAGGACGTCATCGAGGGCCTCCAGGCGGACCAGGTCCCCGACGAGGCCCGGGCCGAACGCCTCCACGCCATCGCCGCGGACGCGACCCGCGACCTCGAGAACCCCAACTTCGGGAGGGCGGTGCGGGCCGCGCTCGACGCCCTGACCGACGACCGGCGCGAGACCTTCGAAGAGGCGGTGCGCTACCTCCAGGTGGACGGATACGACCGCGCCATCCATCGCGAACTGGGCATCCTCCACGCGGTCGAGCGGGGCCAGGCCTTCTCGATGCTGCGCTCGCTCGTGGCCTTCATCCGCGCCCTGAACTACAACGGGCTCGTCATCCTCTTCGACGAGGTCGAGCAGGTGGGGGCCATGCTGTCGAAGCAGAAGGAGATGATGCTCTCGAACCTGCGGGAGATGGTGGACCAGTGCGGGTCGGCCTCGTTCGCGAACGTGATGGTCTTCTACGCGATCCCCAACGAGCACTTCCTGACCGAGGGCCGCTCCCCGGCCTACGAGGCCCTGCGCCAGCGCATCCAGACGGTCTTCGACTACACGAACCCGACGGGGGTCAAGATCCGTCTGGACCGGCTGGGCCGCGACCCGCGCGCCCTGATGATCGAGATCGGCACGCGCCTCGCGTCGGTCTATGAGACGGCCTACGACGTCGAGTTCCCGCTGGAGAGGAAGGGTCAGGTGGTCTCGGTCCTCGCGGACGCGGTCAAGGAACGCGCCTTCGGCGACATCGGATACAAGCGGTTGTTCGTGCAGGCCCTGGTCCGGGCCCTGCACGCGCTGCGCCTGGGGCGGGATGTCGAGGTGGACGGGGAGTTCGCGGCGCGGATGCTCGAGGGGCCGGCGGGCGAGGCGACCTTGGAGGGGCCGGATGACTGATCTGCGCAAGGGGTCGGCCGTCACGCACCCGCATTACGGGCGGGGCACGGTCAAGGCGATCCGCCACCACGGCTACGAGGCCCTCGTGTCGTTCTCGCGCTTCCGCCTGTGGGTCCCCGCCCGGGAACTGACCGTGGTGGAAGGGGGCCTGAGGCTCGTCACCCCGCCCGAGGAAGACCGGGACCCGGGACGGGCCCGCGGCGTCTCCAGCGCGGCCATGGCGTTCGAGGAGATCCTGTCCTTCCTGACGAGCCGGCGGCGGCCCGGGCTGCCCGACGAGGATGACCGGCCTTCGCGTCCCGCGCGGACCGCGCTCCCCGAACCCCGCTACGCCGCGGCCGTGCCGGGCCGGACCGTGGCGGACGCCAAGGACATCGAGGCCTTGCGCCTGGGCATCGTGCCCACGAGCCGGGTCGAGGCCTGGACGGTGGGCCGGGAGCCCGAGGTCCAACGGATGCGCCGGTTCCTCCAGGACGACGCCGAGGGGGCGATCCTGATCGAGGGGGCGTACGGCGCGGGCAAGACGCACCTGCTCGCCTACCTCGCGCAGCAGGCGGCCTCGCTGGGGTTCGCGGTGGCCATGGCCGGCTTCGACCCGTCCGAGGCCGCCGCGGCCTTCCCCAAGCGCGCCTGGCGCCGCCTGGCGCGCGGATTCACGGCCCCGGTGGACGGCCGGACCCTCGACTTCCGGGGCTTCCTGCGCGCCCTGGTCGGGAACCCGGCGTGGCGCGAGGTCCTCGGGGACCACTGGGCCTTCGGCCCGTTCCTGAAGCGGCTGCGACGGGACGAGGTGGACGAGTCCGACTGGGCCTGGATCGAGGGCCGGAACGGCGGGGGGCGGGGGGACCTCCCGAGCCTGCACGACCACAGCACGTGCGCGAACCTCTACTGCAACCTCCTGTCCGCGTTGAGTCGCGCCGCCTCCGAGGTCTTCGACCTGCGCGGGCTCGTCGTGCTCCTGGACGAGGCCGAGGTCGCGCGTAGCGTGCTGTATTCGTATCACCTGCATCGCGGGCTCAACTTCTTCCGCGGCCTCGTCATGACCGCGAACGACGAGCCGGTCCTGGTCGAGGAGGACGTCGTGCGCGGCGAAGCCTGGTCGTACGGTCGCGAATCGAACCTCGTGTACTCCGGGCACCGCCCGGTGCGCTACACGGCGGGGGTGCCGTCGCTGATGAAGGTCGCCTTCGCCCTGACCCCAGGAACCCTGCGGCAGGAACTCAAGCGCTATCGGGACACGATGGACTGCGTCCAAGTGGACCCCTTGTCCCCCGCGGACCTGCGGCGCCTGTTCGGCCTCATCTGCGACCGCTTCCAGGCCGTGTTCGGCGTGCGCTTGACGATGCGGGAGCGCGACGAGGTCTATCGTCTGGTGTGTCACGACGCGCGGGTGCAGTCCACGCGTGAGTTCGTCAAGGCCACGGTCGAGGCCCTCGACGGACTGCGCTTCTACCCGCAGGTCCCGCTCGACGAGGTGTTGAGCGAGGGCGTGGGATTCTGACGTGCCCGCCTGGACGCGCGAGGAGGCGATACGGGCCCTGGGAAGAGCGTTCCACGCCTTTCTGGGGCGGTTTTCACGACTGACCGACCTTCAGGCCGAGGCCCTTCCCGTGGTGCACGAGGGCCGCGATGCGGTCGTGGTAGGGCCAGCGGCCTCGGGCAAGACAGAGGCAGCCCTGGCCCCCCTGTGCGAGCGGCTCGTGTCCGCTCCGCCGCAGGAAGGGGTCGGGGTCCTGTACGTGGTGCCCACGCGGGCCCTCGCGAACGACACTGAGGTCCGGGTGCGCGACGGGTGCGAGGCCCTGGGGCTGTGCCTGGTGATCCGCACCGGGGACCGCCCCGTCGCCCTGAGGCCCGGGGACCGCGCCGATGTCCTGGTCACGACGCCGGAGTCTTTCGATTCGCTGCTGTGTCGCTGGCCCCAGGGATTCGGCGGGGCCCTGGCGGTGGTCGTGGACGAGGCCCACCTCCTGGACCACACCGTGCGAGGGGACCAGATGGGAGTCCTCGTGCGTCGCCTCTTGAAGTGGCACGTCGCGAAGGGACGGCGGCCGCAGATGGTCGCGCTGTCGGCCACCATCGCGGACCCCGAGGGGCTCGGCCGGCGTCTCTTCGGCGGCGAGGTCGCGGTCGTGCATGCCGGGCGGGCGCGGCCGATGGAGGTCCTGTTCGCGGAAGACGTCCCGGCGGCCCTGCGCGAGGCGCGGGCGCGCGACCTGACCAAGGTCCTCGTCTTCTGCAACTCGCGGCGCGAGGTCGAGGTCACGGCGGCCCGCGTGCGCGAGAAGGCTCCCTGGCCGCCGGAGCGGGTGGCCGTCCACCACGGGAGTCTGTCCCGCCGCGAGCGCGAGGAGGTCGAGCGCGCCTTCCGATGGTGGGGGGCGGGGGTGCTCGTGTGCACCATGACGCTCGAGGTCGGGGTGGACATCGGCGACGTGGACGCGGTGGTCCTGTTCGGGGCCCCGGACGGGGTCGAGGCGTTCTATCAGCGCGTGGGGCGCGGCTGCCGGCGCAAGGCCGGGATGCTAGCCCTGTGCGTACCCAGGGACGAAGGGGACCGGGCCGCCTTCGAGCGGGTTCTCGAGGACCTGCGCCATGGGACCCTGCGTCCGGAGCCCTGGGACCCGGACCCGGCCGTGGCCGTGCAGCAGGTTTTCTCGATCCTGTTCGGGCGCCGGCAGGGCGTGGCGCGGGAGGACCTGCTCGACCTCATGGCCCCCCTCGCGCCCCGCGAGGTCCTTGACGCCATCGTGGGTCATCTGTCTGCGCAGGGGTTCCTGGAGCCCGGGCCGGGGGGCAGGCTCCTCGCGACCACGGCGCTGATGGACCTTGGGGAGCGGGGGACGATCCATTCCAACCTCGCGGATTCCGGGGCGATGGAGGTGCGCGACGCGGTCACGGGCCGCCCGATCGGCGAGGTGTCCCTGGCGGTCATCCCCGGCGAGGCCCTGAGCCTGGCGGGCCGGACCTGGCGCGTGGTGCGGCGGCAGCGGCGCACCTTGTTCGTCGAGCCGGCGAGCCCCGGGGCCCTGCAACGCTCCCCCTTCGGTCGTCCGCCCTCCCGTAGTCCCTTCGCACGCTTCTTGCCGCCCGAGTTGCGATAGCGCGTTGCGGGCCGGGTTTGTGGTATCGTCCACGCCCGGGGTGTGGCCATCCGGGAGTCCCGGACGACGGAGGGCGACGTGGCGGGGGCGAAGAAGGCGGGGACGGCGCGGCGCCTGAAACCCGACGAATTGCACCGGCGAGTGGACTATCGGAAGTTTCCATTCCGGACGACCGCGGACCTCGAGGCGCTCGAGGGCGTGATCGAGCAGGAGCGGGCCGTGGAGGCGCTCGAGACGGGCCTCGCGATCCGCAAGCGCAACTTCAACATCTACGTGGCCGGCGCGTCCGGGACGGGGAAGTCCTCCATCCTGAAGGGCCTCCTCAAGCGCGTGGCCGCGCAGGACCCGGTTCCCCCGGACCGGTGTCTGGTCCACAACTTCCGCCACCCGGACCGGCCGGTGGTCCTCACGCTGCCCGCGGGCCGGGGCGTGGAGTTGCGCGACGCCATGGACCGGCTCGTCGAGGAACTGAAGGTCGAGCTGCCCAAGGCCTTCCATGGGAAGGTCCACCAGGAGCGCATCCAGCGCATCCTGAACGAGGGGCTCGAGGCCGAGAACCGCGCCTTCACGGCCCTGGCGCGCGACGCCCAGGAGGTCGGGTTCCTGGTCAAGAGCACCAAGGACGGGCTCGTCACGATCCCGGTGTTCGAGGGCCGACCTCTCGGTCCCCGGGAGTTTTCGGAGCTGTCGGACGACCAGAAGGCTCAGGTCGAGGCGGGTCGTCAGAGGCTCGAACCCTTGATCTCGCGGTTCCTCGAGGAGACCCGGAACACGGAGATCACGGTCCACCGGAAGATCCAGGACGCTCAGCGCTCGCTGGGCCACACGATCCTGGCGAGGCACCTCAAGCCCATCCGCGAGGCCTTCGCGGAGCACGAGGCAGTCGTCGCGCACCTTGCGGCCGTGGAGGCCCACATCCTGGACAACCTGGCCCTGTTCCTGCCGGACGAGACGGAGCGCCGGCAGTCGCAGAAGCGCCAGCCCCTGATGACGGAATACCGAGTGAACGTGCTCGTGGACAACTCGGAGACGCGGGGAGCGCCGGTCCTGTTCGAGACCACGCCGACCTACCACAACCTGATCGGGAAGATCGAAAAGCGCGTGGAGCACGGCATCTACTCGACGGACTTCACGATGGTCAAGGCAGGGGCCTTGATCCGGGCGCACGGGGGCTATCTGGTCCTGCACGCCCGCGACGTCCTGACGTACCCGTTCGCATGGGAGGCGCTCAAGGGGGTCCTGCGCCACCAGAAGGTCGAGATCGAGGAGATGGGGGAGCACTTCCAGTTCCTGCCCACCTCCGGGCTGCGACCCGACCCGATCCCCGTGCAGTGCAAGGTCATCCTGATCGGGTCGAACCACCTGTATCACCTCCTGACCCGACTCGACGAGGACTTCGGCAAGACCTTCCAGGTGAAGGCGGAGTTCGATTCGTCGGTGCGCCGGACCCCGGACACGACCATGGAATACGCGCGCTTCGTGGCGACGACCTGCCGCCGGGACGGCCTGCGCCCGGTGGACCGCGAGGGGGTGGCGGCCGTCGTGGAGGTCGGCTCGCGCCTCGCCGAATCGTCCGACCGGATCACCTTGCGCTTCAACGAGATCCAGAACCTCCTGATCGAGGCGGACGCGCGGGCGGCCCGGGAAGGCGCCGAGGCGATCACGCGCCGCCACGTCGAGGCCGCGCGCGCCCAGCGCCTGCGCCGCATCTCGCTGCTCGCGGATCGCTCCGTGGAAGAGATCGTCGAGGGCACGCTCCACGTGGACGTGGAGGGGTCGCGCGTCGGGGTCGTCAACGGGCTCGCGGTGTTCGAGTTCGCGGACCTCGTCTTTGGGCGCCCGCTGCGGATCACGGCGCGCACGTACCAGGGCAAGGCCGGGGTCGTCAACGTCGAGCGCGAGGCCCGTCTGAGCGGGTCCATCCACAACAAGGGCGTGCTGATCCTGGGGGGGTATCTCGGGGACCGCTTCGCTCAGACGCGCCCCCTGTCGCTGACCGTGAACCTCGTGGTCGAACAGTCCTACGGCATGATTGACGGGGACTCGGCGTCGTGCGCCGAGTTGTGCGCCATCCTGTCGTCGCTTGCGGACGTCCCGCTGCGCCAGGACCTAGCCGTGACCGGGAGCGTGAGTCAGTTCGGCGAGGTGCAGGCGGTCGGGGGGATCAACGAGAAGGTCGAGGGGTTCTTCCGGGTCTGCCGGGAACGGGGCCTCACAGGCACGCAAGGCGTGGTCATTCCCGAGGCGAACGTGCGCCACCTGATGCTGGACTCGGAGGTCGTGGAGGCGGTCCGCGCGCGGCGCTTCCACCTGTATGCGGTGCGCACGGCGGAGGAGGCGATGGTGCTGCTGACGGGACAACCCGTGGGCGAGCGCGGCCCGGACGGAGAGTATCCGGACGGGAGCGTGTTCGCGAGGGTCGCGGCGAAACTGAAGCGGTTCTCCGAGTCCTCGGAGTCCAAGAACAATGCCTGACGGGGTCGGGCGATGGGGTGCCCACGCATCCTCCTGTGGACCAAGTTGAGCCTGTACGAGCTGTTCCGGTCGCACCGCGCCGGCGGGGTGGCTGGCATTCCGAAGCGGCCTGTCCAGACGGACCCGCAAGACCCCTTCCTGGTCAAGGTCCGTGCCAGTCACGAAGAGACGGCGCGGTCACGTGACCTGGTGGCCCGCGTCCTGCGCGAGGCGGGCTGCGAGGTCACTCAGCCCCGCCGCCTGGTCCGCATCCCGGACGGGCGCTACGACCTGGTCGTGGTGGTGGGCGGGGACGGGACGGTGCTGGACGTGGCTCGCCACGTGGGGGAGACCCCGATGCTCGCGGTCAACTCGTCCCCCTCGACCAGCGTGGGACACTTCTGCCGGACGTCGGCGGACGGTTTCGGCGCGGTTCTGGCAACGATCCTGGCGGGTCAGGAGGAGCCGGTACTGCTGACGCGCATCCGCGTCGTGGTGGACGGGGTGGCCCACCCGGACCCGGTCCTCAACGACATCCTGGTGGCCCATCGGGTCCCGGCGGCCACCTCCCGGTACATCCTTCACGTAGGTCCGATCTCCGAGGAACAAAAGTCCTCAGGGGTCTGGGTCTCGACCGCGGCTGGGTCGTCCGGCGCCATCCGGTCCGCCGGGGGCGAGCGGATGGACCTGCGCGACGGGCGCCTGCAGTACCTGGTGCGCGAGCCCTTCAGCCAGTCCACCCCCGGGGCCGAGCCGTACGCCCTGGTCCGGGGGTTCGTGGGCCGCGAGGGCCTGGCCTTCACGTCGCGAATGATGGCCGGCGGTCTGTATCTGGATGGCCGTCGGGTGGCCGTCCCCTGGCGGTACGGGAGCCGGGCGGTCCTGACACCCGACGGGACGCCGCTGCGGCTGTTCTTGTCATCGGGGATTGACCATGGTCCGGGGGGGTGAGCACGGAAGGTGGTCATGGCGCGGACACTTCGTTGCGGGGCCGCGAGCGTGGACATCACGCCGCGCGCCTTCGTCCCAGGGATCCCGCTCGCGGGATTCGGGTTCAACCGCCGGGCGACCGCGGTCCTCGACCCGCTCGAGGCCGTGGCCGTGCACCTGACGGACGGAAAGACGGCGGTCACGCTCGTCACGATGGACCTGATCGGGTTCCTGTACCCGTACGTGGACCGGCTGCGCGCGCGACTGCGTGGCGTCGGAGGGCTCGTCCTGCCCTGCTCCACGCACGACCACGCGGCCCCGGACACCATCGGCCTGTGGGGCCGGTCGCTGTTCGGAATCCTCCCCCTGGCGTCGGGCGTGGTCCGCGAATACATCGAGGAGGTCGTGGTCTCCCTGGAGCGAGTCGTGCAAGAGGCCGCGCGCGACCCCGTACCCGTCACGATGCGCGCCGCGCGCTTCGAGGTCCCCCCGGACTGGTTTCGCAACGACCGCAAGGGGGGCGACAAGGATGACTTCGGGGAGGCGCTCCAGTTCGTCGGGGAAGGGGGAGAGCCGGTGGCGACCCTGGTCCACTTCGCGGCGCACCCCGAGACCCTGTGGGAGCACAACACCCTCGTGTCTGCGGACTACCCGGGGGCCGTGCGCGTGCGCGTGCGAGATCGCGTGGGCGGGGTCGCCGCCTTCTTCTCGGGGGCCCTCGGCGGGATGGTCACGGCCAATGTGCCGCTGGGGCTCGACCTGGAGGGCCGCAAGGCCGCGGTCGTCCGGCTGGGGACGGGGCTCGCGGACCTCGCCATCGAGGCGTTGCGGGCCGCGGAGCCCACCGGGGCCCTTCCCCTGATGGCCCGGACCCTGCCGCTGGAGTTGCGCCTCGACAACTGGCGTTTTCGCCTGGCCCGACGGCTCGGGATTCTCGACCGGGAATTCGTGCTGGACCGCGTCCGGACCGAGATGAACCTCGTCCGCCTCGGGGACGACGTGACCCTCCTGACGGCCCCCGGGGAGTGCACCCCGGAGGTCGGCCGGCAGGTGGTCGCCGCGGTCCCGGGTCGCCACCGGCTTCTGCTCTGCCTAGGGTGCGACGAGATCGGGTACGTCCTGACGCCGGAACAGTTCCAAAACAAAGAATATCATTACGAGCAATCAATGTCAGTGGGTCCCGCGACCGGGCCGGCCCTGGTCCAGGCCGCGCGAGATCTCGCGGCTTCGCCATGAAGATGGCCATCGTGGGGGCCGGGTCATCCCGCCTCCCGTTGATGCTGGCGTCCATCGCGCGAACCACGCGGGAGGCGTCCATCGCGGAGGTCGCGCTCTACGACGTGCGGCCCGAGCGGATTAGGGCGCTCTTGCCGGTCGGGACGGTCCTTGCCGCCGAGTGCGGTTCCCTGCCCCCCGTGCGCGTGTGCGGGTCGTCGGACGAGGCGCTGGACGGCGCCGAGGTCGTGGTCCTGACCGCGCGACCGGGCTTCGAGGAGGCCCGGGCGAGGGACGAGAGGGCGTGTCTCGACCTGGGCGTCCTCGGCCAGGAGACCACGGGTCCAGCGGGGTTCGCGTTCGCGGCCCGCTCGATCCCGGTCGCCATCGAATACGGGCGCCTGGCCCTCGCGCGAAGCCCCGGATGCCTGCTCGTGGTCTTCATGAATCCCGCGGGGATGGTGACCCAAGCGTTGCGTCGGGCCGGGATTGCGAACGCGGTGGGGGTATGCGATTCAGCCTCGGCAGCGGCAGAGGCGGTGGCCCGGAGGGCGGGACTTGCGCCGGAGGCTGTGGACATCCAGGTCGTCGGTCTGAACCACCTGTCCTGGACGCTCGGGGTCCGGGCCGGGGCCCGGGACCTCCTGCGCGAGGCCCTGGACGACGAGGGATTTCTCCGTGGGACCTTTCCCTGGTTCTCGCCGGAGCTTATGCGTGATCGTGGCTGCATTCCAAATGAATATCTTGTCTATTATTATCGCCAGTACGAAATCCTGTCCGCGATGCGACGGGAGCCGCTCACGCGCGGCGAGGCGCTGGCGCGCGAGCACGCTGCGCTGTTCCGGGACCTGGGGGACCTCGCGGCAGCGGGTGCGACCGGCGAGGCCGTGGTCCGCTACGCGCGGTATTTGACGCATCGGAATGATTCGTACCTGGAGTACGCCCGCATCGGGAACCGCGGAGACGGGCGGGTCGCGGTCGGGTCCGTGTCCGAGGCCCTGGCGGTCCTTCGGGCGAGCGTGGGCGGGTACGCGGAGGTCGCGATGGACCTTCTGAAGGCCACGCGAGGTCGGCACTCGCGGCGCATGGTCCTGAACGTGCCCGGGGGCCGCGCGGTCGAGGGTCTGGACCCGGACGACGTGGTGGAGGTCACGTGCGAGGTGGGGCCGGACGGGGCACGCCCGCTGGTCGGGCGCTGGGCCTTGAGGCCCGACGACGCGCGCCTCGTGACGCGGGTCAAGGAGTACGAACGGCTCGCCATCCGCGCCATCGAGGAGGGCTCGGCGTCCCTGGCCGAGGAGGCCCTGTGCGCCCATCCCCTGGTCGCCTCCCGCGACCTCTCCCGGCGGCTCGTGGGGGCTCTGGTCCGGTTTCGGCGCTAGGGTCGAATGAGGACATCATCGCCGGGTCTCGCCCCCCCACAGGACCTTGTGCCACTGGAGGTGCAGGCGCACCGGGCGGCGCGATGCCAGGACCCACTCCGCGAGGACGGCGGAGTCGAGCAGGCCCCACGCGGGGCCGACGAATACGGCGCCGGCGCGCCCGTACAGGCCCTCGCGGTCCGCGAACCGCAAGGCCCAGTCGAACTCCACCCGGTTCCTCACGACGAACTTCACGTCGTCGCCTGGCGTCAGGAGAGCGAGGTTGTCCATGCGCAGGTGAGGAGGTGGGAGGTCGGCCGGCGCGTCCGGGACCACGGCAGCGTGGCTCCACGGCGTCTTGATGTCGAGGACCTTGTGGACGCCCGCGGGCACCGGGTCCAGCGGGAGGGAGCCGTTCGTCATGAGGGTGACGCCGAGGCCCGCTTCGAGCAGGACGCGCAGCAGCACCGGCGTTTCGGGGTCGAGCAGGGGCTCCCCACCGGTCACGCAGGCATTCGGGAGGCCTGGAGCCAGGGCCCCCTCGACGACCTCCGCGACGGTCATGGGGGTCCCCCCCGTCCAGGCATGGGACGTGTCGCACCAGGCGCACCGGAGGTTGCACCCCGCGAGCCGCACGAAGACCGTCGGTTCCCCGGCTCGCCGGCCCTCTCCCTGGAGGGAGGCAAAGACCTCCGAAACCGTCATGGACGGTCTCTCCCGGGGTCGGGGTCCGGCCAGACCCACCCTTCGGCATCCACCCTGCCGCGCGCCCCGGTCCGCAGCCAGCCCTCCCGAAACATCGGGTTCTGGTCGGGCCGGACCATCCGGTGGGACAGCATCACGTTGTCGCCCTGGACGAGGACCTCCCCGTCCTCGGCGACGCGCACGCGCACCCCATCCAAGGGCCGGCCGAGCGCCCCCGGCGGCACCGGTTCCCCGGGCCGCTGCACGGTCACGAGCCCGGCGGCCTCCGGCGGCCCGTTCGCCACGCACGCCATCGCGCCGGTCGCCTCGATCACGCGCGCGGCGCCGGGGTCCGGTTCACCAGGCCCGACGAGCACGACCCGCAACCGGCCGCCCAGGATGTTGGCCAGACGCGCCCGGCCCGCCCGCGCGGCCTCCCGCCACCAGGTTCGGGACGGCAAGGGGGATTCCCCAGGCTCCAGGACCCCGGCCCATCGCAAGGCGAGTCGCCCGAGCCATCCCCCGAGACCGGCCAGGGCGCGCGCCTCCTCGCGCGCGCGCTCCGCGAGGGCCGCGACCTCCCCCGGGGACAGGACCGCGAGCGTGGGGCGGACGACCCAGAAGGGCTCCAGGGGGTCTGACGAGGACGATCCGACGACCAGCGCGACCTGTCCGCCCGACGCGAGTCCCGCGTACAGGCCCGCGACCCGACCCAGGGGCGTCGTGGCGCGACTCGGAGCGAGCCAGACGTCCTCCTCGGTCGCGCCCAGGGCCGAGGCGAGTGCCGTGGCGGTCCCGGTCAGGGTCCGGTGTAGGAAGTCCACCAGGCGATGCGGCGCGTCCCCCTCCCCGGCCGGGATCGAGGTCGCGTTGCCCCCGGGACCCGTGGCCTCGATCCGGGCCTCGACGCCGGGGTCCAGGACCGGCTGGGTCGTGTGGCCCAACGCGACGTCGGGGAGCGGGAAGAACCGGCAACGGTGGAATGCCTGCCCACAAAGGCGCTCCATGCGACCCCGGTCCCCTTCGGTCGTGAAGACCGCCCACGGCGCGGCCTGCTCGAGGACCGCCTTGGCCCCGGCTTCGTCCATCGCGGGGTCGAGGGGACACGCCACGCCCCCGGCCGTCATCACCCCGACCTCCGCCGCCACGACTTCCCCCGACAGCGGAGCCGCGATGACCACGGTCGCCTCGCGCGGCAGCCCCTCGCGCACGAGGTCTCCCGCGACCCGGGCCGCCGCGGTCCACAGGTCGCACCACGAAACCTCGACGCGATCCCCCTTCCCGTGCACGGTCAGGGCGGTCTTGGGGCCATATTTCCTCGACAGGGAACGTACCAGTCGCGGCAGGCTCGTCGCCGTCATGGACGCATGGTATCACGCGATCGGCGCAAAGAGAGGGGCGCCGGACGGAAGAGAGGCGCACGGCTCATGGTGACGAGCATGGTGTGCGTCATGAGCCCGCGCCCGCGACGGTTCCGTGGGGCGCCGGGCGTCACTCGTCGAGGTAACTGGCGAGGCCCTTCTTCAGGGCGGGGTGGCGAAGGCGGTGCAGGGCCTTGACCTCGATCTGGCGGACGCGCTCGCGGGTCAGGTGCACCGCGGCCCCCACCTCCTCGAGGGTGTGCTCCCGCGAGGCCCCGATGCCGTACCGGAGCCGGATGACCGCCTCCTCCTTGGGGGTGAGCCCGGCGAGCAGTCGCCGGACCGACGTGCGAAGGTTCGCGGTCACGACCCCCTGGAAGGGGTGTTCTGCGTTCCGGTCCTCGACCAGGTCACGCAACTCGCCATCGTCCTCCCCAAGGGGGGTCTCGAGCGACACCGTGCGCACCAGCATCCGCTCGGCCCGCTCGACCTGCTCCACCGTGAACCCGGCCTCCCACGCGACCTCCTCGATGGTCGGCTCCCGGCCCAGGTCGGCGCGCAGCCGCGCCCGCGTCCGCTGGACCTTGCCCACGCATTCCACCAGGTGCACCGGGACCCGGATGGTCCGGGCGTGCTCCGCGAGCGACCGGCTGATGCTCTGGCGGATCCACCACGTCGCGTAGGTGCTGAACTTGTGCCCGAGCCGCCAGTCGAACCGGGACACCGCCTTCATCAGGCCAATGTTGCCCTCCTGGATCAGGTCCAGCAAGGGCATCCCGCGGTTCATGTAATGCTTCGCGATGGACACCACGAGGCGCAAGTTGGACCGGATCATCCGGGACCGGGCCTCCGCGACCTGCTTCTGCGCCTGCGCGAGTTCGCCCGCGACCCGCGCCAGGTCCGCGCCCGACAACCCCAAGACCCGCTCCGCCGTGCGGGCTGACGCGGCCCCGGTGATGACGCCGCGATCCAGATCGAAGACGCCGAAGGCGTTCGTGTCGGTGCGGTCCTGCGGATCAGGTCCGCCGCCCGGGCGAGACAGGCGCTCCATTTGTACCCAGAGGGTCTTCACGACCACGCGCACGATCCCCGCCCCGAAGCGAAAGTCCGAGTACGCCTCGCAGAGGGCCTCGGCCAGGCGCTTCTCGGCCCGCCGCGGACGCCCCCCTCCCGTGCGTTGGACCTCGGGGCGGCTGGACCCGGTGGCCCGGCGCCACTGCCGGGCGATGGCGTCAATCCGCGCCGAGAACTCGCACAATTCGGCGGTCAGGGAGGGGGTCCAGTCCTCGTGCGTGCTCTCCTCCAGGGTCGAGATGTCCTGCAAGGGCACCTCGCCGGAGGTCAGGCGTTCTGGAAACGTCAACAGCAGGTCGCGGCAGAAGGGGATGCGGACCAGGCACTCGAACGTCCGCTTCGTCCCCTCCTCCATCGCGATGGCGAGGTCGCGCTCCTCGGTCCGGGTCAGGAGCGGGTCCTTGCCCACGTGGCTCAGATAGGCGAGGATGGCGTTGGTGGACGCCCCACGCTCGATCTCCTCGTCGGTCCCGAGGTCTCGCCCCGCATCGTCCACGTCCGACGGCACGGTCATCGCCTCTTCGTCGAAAGTCGCTTCCACGTTCGTCTTCCGCCTGTCCCGACCGTCGCCCGGCCCCCGGTTCCCCCGGGCGGCCCAACTCCACGCCGGAAGGCTGCAAGGTCCGGGCCACGGGGATGCACGGTGGACAACGGATTGCAATCACGCGACAAACAGCGTGGTCCGCGCGGCCGAGCCGACCCGGGCGGTCGGGCCTGTCCCCCGAAAAACCCTGACAAGAAAGTCGCACCTGCCGGCAAAGTTTGCGGAAGCGTCCCGGTCCGCCGGGGGAATGTCGAGTCCGACGGGCAAGTCCCCGGAATTCGGATATCTTGTGGTGGACTGCCTTTTCGACCCCAACATCTTGTGCTTTTTTCTTGACAGGCCCGGGAGGACGGGCTTATCCTGGCCCCAGAAAACGTGAACCACGGAGGCATGAAAACCCATGTCCGAAGGGATGCTGTTTGATGGCCTGTTGTCCATGGCCGGCAAGGACGAGCCCCGCGAGGAGCACGGCGGCAACGGCAGGCGGCCTCACCCGCCCCGCGGGCTTCGCGTCAAGCGCCTGTTCACGGATGCGGCGACCGACCCGTTCGAGACGGTCCCGTGGGAGGTCCGGAGCGCCTCGATCAAGGGGGAGGACGGGCGCGACGTCTTCCGTCAGGACAACCTGGAGTTCCCGTCGTTCTACTCGCCCACGGCAGTGAACGTCATCGCGTCCAAGTACTTCCGGGGCACCCTGGGCACGCCGGGCCGAGAGCGCAGCGTGCGGACCATGATCCGGCGGGTCACGGATACGCTGATGGGGTGGGGACTGGACGGGGGCTACTTCGCGACCGCCGAGGACGCGAGGGCGTTCCGCGACGAACTGACCTATCTGATCCTGCACCAGTACGGGACCTTCAACAGTCCGGTCTGGTTCAACGTCGGAGTCGAGGAGCCCCCTCAGTGCTCGGCCTGTTTCATCAACAGTGTTCAGGACACGATGGAAAGTATCCTGGACCTGGCCAAGGTCGAGGGGATGCTTTTCAAGTACGGGTCGGGCACCGGCACCAACTTCTCGACGCTCCGGTCCTCGAAGGAACTGCTGAGCGGCGGCGGCGTCGCGTCGGGTCCGGTGTCGTTCATGCGCGGGTACGACGCCTTCGCGGGGGTGATCAAGAGCGGCGGCAAGACGAGGCGCGCGGCCAAGATGGTGATCCTGAACGTGGACCACCCGGACATCGTGGAGTTCATCGAGAGCAAGGCCCGCGAGGAGGCGAAGGCCCACGCCCTGATCTCGCTCGGCTACGACGGGTCGTTCGGCGGGGAGGTGTACGAGTCGGTCTTCTTCCAGAACGCCAACCACTCGGTGCGCGTGACGGACGACTTCATGAAGGCGGTCGAGGAGGATCGCGAATGGAAGACCCGGGCCATCACGACCGGCGAGGTCATGGAGACCCTGCGCGCCCGCGAGGTCTTCGAGAAGATCGCCCGCGCGGCCCACCAGTGCGGGGACCCGGGCATGCAGTTCGACACGACCGTCAACGCCTGGCACACGTGTCCGAACTCCGGGCGGATCAATGCCTCGAACCCGTGCAGCGAGTTCATGTTCCTGGATGACTCGGCGTGCAACCTGGCGTCCCTGAACCTGATGAAGTTCCTGCGGGACGACGACTCGTTCGACACGGAGGCGTTCGCGCACGCGGTCCGCACGTTCATTCTGGCCCAGGAGATCATCGTGACCCCCGCCCACTACCCCACCCCGGCCATCGCCCGCAACTCCGAGGCCTTCCGCCCCTTGGGGCTCGGGTACGCGAACCTGGGCGCGGTGCTGATGCGCCTGGGGCTCCCGTACGACAGCGACGCGGGGCGGGCCGTGGCCGCGGCTGTGACCGCCCTGATGACGGGCGAGGCGTACGCCGAGAGCGCCCGGATCGCGGCCGTCAAGGGGCCGTTCGCCGAGTACGACAAGAACCGCGAGCCCATGCTCGGGGTCATCCGCAAGCACCGCGCGGCCCTGGCCTCGGTGGATGCGAGGCACGTGCCGAAGCCGCTGTGGGATGCCGCGCGGGCGGCCTGGGACGAGGTTCTGACCCTCGGCGAAAAGTACGGCTACCGGAACGCCCAGGTGACGTTGCTCGCCCCGACCGGGACCATTGGGTTCATGATGGACTGCGACACGACCGGGATCGAACCGGAACTCGCCATCGTCAAGTACAAGAGCCTCGTGGGAGGCGGCATGATGAAGATCGTGAACCAGACCGTGCCGAGGGCGCTGGAACGGCTCGGGTACGGAGCGGCGGCGCGCAAGCGCATCCTCGCGTACATCGAGGAGCACGACACGATCGAGGGGGCGCCCGGCCTGAAGCCCGAGCACCTGCCGGTCTTCGATTGCGCCTTCAAGCCGAAGGGGGGGCGACGGGCGATCTCGGTCGAGGGGCACGTCCGGATGATGGCGGCCGTGCAGCCTTTCCTGTCGGGCGCGATCTCGAAGACCGTGAACATGCCCGGGAACGCCACGGTCGAGGACGTGATGAAGACCTACCTGGACGCCTGGCGGCTCGGGCTCAAGGCCATCGCGATCTACCGGGACGGGTCGAAGAAGGCCCAGCCTGTGGTCACGAAGGGGAACGGGAAGGCCGAGGGCCAGAGCGCGGGGCCCAACGCCAAGCCGGCGGAGGCAGCACGACCCGTGCGGCGCAAGCTGCCGGACGAGCGGCGCTCGATCACCCACAAGTTCTCCATCGCGGGGCTCGACGGCTATATCACCGTCGGGATGTACGAGGACGGCACCCCCGGCGAGATCTTCGTGACCATGGCTAAGCAGGGGAGCGTGATCTCGGGGTTGATGGACTGCTTCGCCACGAGCGTGTCCATCGCGCTCCAGTACGGGGTGCCCTTGCGGGTCCTGGTCGAGAAGTTCAGCCACGTCCGGTTCGAGCCGTCCGGGTACTCGTCGAACCCGGAAATCGGCTACGCGAAGAGCATCGTGGACTACATCTTCCGGTGGCTCGGACACAAGTTCCTGCCCGAGGAGGCCCCGCACCTCCACAACGGGACCCCGGACCTGGAGGCCACGACGCTGGACCGCGCGCCGGGCCCATCCCAGACCGACCTCTTCCAGGGCCAGGAGGACGCGCCTCCCTGCTCGGTTTGCGGGTTCATCATGGTGCGCAGCGGCTCCTGTTACAAGTGCCAGAACTGCGGGTCCACGTCGGGTTGCTCCTGACGCGATGCGCCGATTGCGTCAAGGTTGAGCGATCTCAAGGTCCGGTCGCTTGCAAATCCCGGACAAATGGGTAGGGTACCAACATCTTTGGGGGCTTCCCCGACTGGATGAGTGCCCGGGGCCGGTCCCGGGGGGACCGGTCGGGCAATCCCTCTTCGACGTGGAGGATGCGGATGGCAAGGTCCATCGAACGCGTGGCCGTCCTCGGGGCCGGGGTCATGGGCTCGGGGATCGCGGCCCATCTAGCGAATGCCGGGGTCCCGGTGCTCCTGCTGGACATCGTCCCGCCGGACCTGAAGGACGACGAGAAGACGGACCCGAAGGCCCGCAACCGCTTCGCCCTGAACGGGGTCCAGACGGCGCTGAACTTCAAGCCGGCGCCGCTGTTCTATTCGAAGCGGTTCGCGGACCTCGTGACGCCGGGGAACTTCGAGGATGACTTCGAGCGCGTGGCGGAGTGCGACCTCATCATCGAGGCCGTGGTCGAGAACCTCGACATCAAGAAGCGCCTGTTCGAGCGCGTCGAGTCCGTGATGAAGTGGGGGGCCATCGTGTCCTCGAACACCTCGGGGCTCTCGATCCGCGCGATGACCGAGGGCCGGAGCGACCCCTTCCGGCAGAACTTCCTGGTCACGCACTTTTTCAACCCCGTGCGGTTCATGAAACTTCTCGAGATCGTGCGCGGGCCGGACACGGACGACGAGGTGGTCGAGACGTGGGTCCGGTTCGGGCGGGACGTCCTGGGCAAGGGGATCGTGTTCGGCAAGGACACCCCGAACTTCGTGGCGAACCGCATCGGTGTGTATGGACTTCTGAAGGTCATTCAGTTGATGGTCGAGGGTGGTTACACCATCGAGGAGGTGGACGCCATCTTCGGCCCGCCGATGGGCCGGCCCAAGAGCGCGGCCTTCAAGACGTGCGACCTGGTCGGGCTCGACACCTTCGCCCACGTGACGAAGAACTGCTACGACTCTTTGCCGGACGACGACGAGCGCGATGTGTTCCAGTTGCCGGACTTCGTCCACAAGATGATCGAGAACAGGTGGCTCGGGAACAAGACGAAGGGGGGGTTCTACAAGAAGGGAGAAGGCAATGAAAAACTGGTCCTGGACTGGCGCACCCTCGAGTACCGACCCGTCCAGAAGCCGCAGTTCGATTCGATCAAGGCGACCAAGGGCGTGGACGACCCCGCCGAGAGGGTCCGCAACCTCCTGAACACGGGGGACCGGGCCTCGGACCTGGCGTTCAAGGCCACAGCGTACGGGCTCATTTACGCGGCCAAGCGGATCGGGGAGATCGCGGACGACATCGTCAACATTGACAACGCCCTGAAGTGGGGCTTCAACTGGGAGATGGGGCCGTTCGAGGGATGGGACGCCATCGGCGTGCGCGAGTCGGTCGAGCGCATGGAGGCGATGGGCCTCAAGGTCCCCGACGTCGTGTACCGCGTGCTGAACGAGGGCGAGGGCACTTTCTACAAGAAGGAGGGGACCCGGCGCTACTACTTCGATTTCCGCACGGGAACCTACCAGCCCGTGGAGCGTCCCGAGACCGTGATCATCCTGGCCGACCACAAGGAGGAAGGCCGGGTCGTCCGCGAGAACTTCGGTGCGTCCCTGATTGACATCGGGGACGGGGTCGCCTGCCTCGAGTTCCACACGAAGATGAACGCGATTGACGACGACATCATCCAGATGATGATGGAGGCGGTGGACGAGGTCGAGGCGAGGTTCGAGGGGCTCGTGGTCGCGAACCACGCCGAGAACTTCAGCGTGGGCGCGAATCTGGGGCTCATCCTGATGGCGGCCCAGATGCAGAACTGGGACCTGCTGGAGCAGGTGGTCCGCAACTTCCAGAAGGCGAACCTGCGGTTCAAGTACTGCAAGAAGCCGGTGGTGACCTGCCCGGCCGGGATGACGCTCGGAGGCGGGTGCGAGGTCTCCATGCACGGGGCGCGCATCCAGGCCGCGGCGGAACTGTACATGGGCCTCGTCGAGATCGGGGCCGGGGTCCTGCCTGCGGGCGGGGGATGCGCGGCGACGTTGGTGCGGGTCCTGGCCGGGGTGCCGGCGGACCTCAAGATTTCGCGCATGCCCTTCATCCAGAAGGCGTTCGAGAACATCGCGATGGCCAAGGTGTCGCGAAGCGCCGAGGAGGCGCGGGAACTCGGCTATCTGCGGCCGTGGGACGGCGTGACCATCGCGCGCGACCGACAGATCCACGACGCGAAGCAGGCGGTCCTGGGGCTCGCCCGGGCCGGGTACCGGCCGCCGCTGCCGCCCGACAACCTGATCCTGCCGGGACGGGACGGCTTCGCCCTGCTGAAACTCGGGCTGTACTCGTTCGCGCTCGGGGGGTACGTGACCGAGCACGACAAGGTCTGCGCCGAGAAGATCGCGTGGGTCCTGTGCGGCGGCGACATCGAGCCCAACACGAAGGTCACGGAGGCCCGCATCCACGACCTCGAGTGCGAGGGCTTCCTGTCGCTGTGCGGGATGGAGAAGAGCCAGGCGCGCATGGAGTCATTGCTCAGGACGGGCAAGCCGCTGCGCAACTGAGGAGGGAGTGCCGATGAAGACCGCATACATCGTTTCCGCCGTCCGGACCGCGGTGGGCCGGGCTATCAAGGGGACCCTCAAGAACGCGCGGCCCGAGTACCTAGGCGGCGTGGTCACGAAGGAGGCCGTGGCCCGCGTGCCCGGCCTGAAGCCCGAGGACGTGGACGACATCCTGTTCGGGTGCGCCATGCCCGAGGGGAACCAGGGGATGAACATCTCCCGGATCATCGGGTTCAAGGCGGGACTGCCGCACACGGTCCCGGCCATGACGATCAACCGGTTCTGTTCGTCGGGGTTGCAGGCCATCGCGCTCGCGGCCCAGAACGTGATGTGTGGATGGAACGACGTGATCGTGGCCGGGGGGGTCGAGTGCATGTCCCAGGTCCCGATGGGGGGGTACAACCTGTTGCCGGACCCAGACCTGGTGGACATCAGCCCCGAGGTGTTCACGCCCATGGGCAACACGGCCGAGATCCTGGCCGAGAGGTTCGGCATCACGCGTCAGGCCGCGGACGAGTTCGCCCTGCGCAGCCACCTGAACGCCGTCAAGGCCATTGACGCGGGGAAGTTCAAGGACGAGATCGTCCCGGTCGAGGTCAAGGACTACGCGACCGGCGAAAAGACGATCTTCGACGTGGACGAGGGCCCGCGCCGGGACACCACGCTGGAGGGCCTCGCGAAACTGAAACCGGTGTTCAAGAAAGACGGAACGGTCACGGCCGGCAACTCGTCCCAGATCAACGACGGCGCGGCCGCCGTCGTGGTCATGAGCGAGGACGCGGTCCAGCGATACGGGCTCAAGCCCATGGCCCGCTTCGTGAACTTCCAGGTGGCGGGAGTCCCGCCCGAGATCATGGGGATCGGACCCACCGAGGCCATTCCGAAACTCTTCAAGAAGACGGGCTTCAAGGCCGATGACGTGGGCGTGTACGAGATCAACGAGGCCTTCGCGTGCCAGGCGCTCTACTGTGTCCAGGAACTCGGGCGCACCGTCGGGCTGGACCCGGCGCGGGTCAACGTGAACGGCGGGGCCATCGCCCTGGGCCACCCCCTGGGCTGCACCGGCGCGAAACTGACCGTCCAGATCCTGTACGAGATGCGGCGCGAGAACCACAAGTACGGCGTGGTCTCCATGTGCATCGGCGGCGGCATGGGCGCGGCCGGGCTGTTCGAACTCGTGTAGACCGCTTCCCGCCCCGGATGTTTCCTGGAAGGGCTCTGGTCAGAGTACGGGACCGTGTTCAGGGTCCGGGACGGGCCATTTCCGCAACCCGCAGGCGCGTCTCGGCCTTCTGGAGCGAGAGCAGGGCGACCTGGTAGGACTCGCCGTCCGCGGGGGACAGGCCGGACAGGCGCTGTGTGGCCTCAGCGAGTTTGCCGCGGGCCCGGTCCACGTCCACCTCGTCGTGGCGTTCGCAGGTTTCCGTCAGGACGCGCACCACGTCCCCCAGGACCTCGACATACCCCCCGGAGATCGCGTACAGGGTCACGCCCTTCGCGCCGACCACCCGCATCGGTCCGGTCCCGAGCGCGGCCATCATGGCCACGTGACCCGGCAGGATCCCCATCTCGCCCAGGACGCCGGGGAGCGTCACCTCCAAGACCTCGTCGTCCCGGACCTTCGACCCCTCGGGCGTGACCACGTCGAGTTTCATCGCCACCGTCCCTACTTCGACCGCTCCAGGATCTGGCGGCCCTTCTCGACCGCCTCCTCGATGGTCCCGACCATGTAGAAGGCCTGCTCGGGCAACTCGTCGTGCACGCCCTCGAGGATCTCCTTGAAGCCGCGCACCGTGTCCTGGACCTTCACGTACTTGCCGGGCGTCCCGGTGAACTGCTCCGCCACGAAGAAGGGCTGCGACAGAAAGCGCTGGATCTTGCGCGCGCGCGCCACGGTCAGTTTCTGGTCCTCGCTCAACTCGTCCATGCCGAGGATGGCAATGATGTCCTGCAAGTCCTTGTATTCCTGGAGGACCCGCTGCACCTCGCGGGCGACGCGGTAGTGCTCCTCGCCCACGACCAGCGGGTCGAGGATGCGGGACGTGGAGTCGAGCGGGTCCACCGCCGGATAGATGCCGAGCTCCGCGATCTGGCGCGACAACACCGTGGTCGCATCGAGATGCGAGAACGTCGTGGCCGGCGCCGGGTCGGTCAGGTCGTCGGCGGGCACGTAGATCGCCTGCACCGACGTGATGGACCCCTTCTTGGTCGAGGTGATGCGCTCCTGCAACTCGCCCAGGTCGAAGGACAGGGTCGGCTGGTACCCGACCGCGCTCGGGATGCGGCCCAGGGTGGCCGAGACCTCGGACCCGGCCTGGGTGAAGCGGAAGATGTTGTCAATGAACAAGAGCACGTCCTGCCCTTCCTCGTCGCGAAAATACTCCGCGGCGGTCAGGGCGGTCAGGCCCACGCGGGCGCGCGCCCCCGGCGGCTCGTTCATCTGGCCGTAAATCAGGGCGCACCGGTCAATGACCCCGGATTCCTTCATCTCGAGCCACAGGTCGTTGCCCTCGCGGGTGCGCTCGCCCACGCCGCCGAACACGGACACGCCGCCGTGGTGCATCGCGATGTTGTGGATCATCTCCATGATGATGACGGTCTTGCCCACGCCCGCCCCCCCAAACAGGCCGACCTTGCCGCCGCGCGGGTAGGGTTCGAGCAGGTCAATGACCTTGACCCCGGTTTCCATGATCTGGATGGTCACGTCCTGGTCCAGGAAGGTCGGGGGTTCGCGGTGGATCGGGTAGAACTTCTCGGCCTGGACGGGCGGGCCCTCGTCCACCGGCTCGCCCACCACGTTCAGGATACGCCCGAGCGTCGCCTTGCCGACCGGCACCAGGATCGGCCGACCCGTGTTCTTCACCTTCATGCCCCGGACCAGGCCGTCCGTGGAGTCCATGGCGATGGTGCGCACCGTGGACTCCCCGATGTGCTGGGCGACCTCCAGGACGAGGTTCCATTCCTGGTCGCTGATCGCAGGGTTGGTCACGCGCAGCGCGGTATAGACCTCGGGCAACTGGCCCGGCGGGAACTTCACGTCCACGACCGCCCCGATCACCTGGGTCACGACGCCTTCCGTGGTTGCCGCTTCCATGCTCGTTGTGTCCTCCTCGATTCCGCGGACCCGGGTCCCCTCACTTCATGGCCTCGGCCCCGCCCACGATCTCGAGCATCTCCTTCGTGATCGCGGCCTGGCGGGCCTTGTTGTATTGCAGCGTCAGCACGCGGATCAGTTCGCCCGCGTTCGCCGTCGCGTTCTCCATCGCGGTCATGCGCGCGCCCATCTCGGCCGCCAGCGATTCCAGCACCGCGAAGTACAGGCGCACGTCCACATATAGGGGCAGCACCGAGTCCAGGATCGCCCGGCGCGAGGGCTCGTATTCGAAATCCGCCCCGTCCGCGCCCACGCCAGCCAGGGCCCAATCCGACTCGGGCACGATGGGCAAGAGCCGCTCGACCACCACCTGCTGGGCCACGGCGGACTTGAACTCGTTGTACACGACATAGACCGCGTCGAGCCCGCCGTCCACGAACTCCGCGATGACCTCCCGGCCGATCTCCGAGGCCCGCTCCAGCGATGGGGCGGACAGGACCTCCATGTATTCGCGGCGGATCGGGTACGAGCGCCGCCGGAAGTAGTCGCGGCCCTTGCGCCCGATCAGGGCGAGCGAGACCTCCTCGTGCCCGCCCTCGCGATCGCGCAGGTAGCGCTCGGCCCGCCGAAGGATGTTCGAGTTGAAGGCCCCGCACAGCCCGCGGTCCGACGTGATCACGACCAGAAGGGCCTTCTTCTCCTCGCGGACCGCCAGGAGCGGATGCGACTCGCGCTCCGTGTGCTGGGCGAGGTCGAAGATGACGTCCCGGATGCGCGCCGCGTACGGCTTGGCCCGCTCCATGTTCATCTGGGCGCGGCGCAGTTTGGCCGCGGCGACCAGTTTCATCGCCCGCGTGATCTTCTGTGTGCTGCGGGTGCTCGCGATCCGGCGCCGGATCTGCTTCAGGGTTGCCATGGTCCCCTTCCTAGCCGACCTTGAAGAACCCCTTGAACTCCTGGATCGCCGCCACGAGCCGCTTGCGCAGGTCGTCCGAGATGTCTTTCTTCTCGCGGATCTCGGCCAGCAGGTCGGGGTGTTTCGAATCCATGAATTCAAACAACTCCGCCTCGAAGCGCCCCATGGCCGACACCGGGTACTCCATCAGGAACCCTTCCTCCGCGGTCCCGCAGAAGATGATCAGGACCTGCTTCTCGACCGGCAGGGGGCGGTACTGAGGCTGCTTCAGGAGTTCCACGAGGCGCGCGCCCTTGTCCAGTTGCCGGCGCGTGGCCTTGTCGAGGTCGGTCGCGAACTGGGCGAAGGCCGCGAGTTCCCGGTACTGCGCGAGTTCCAGGCGCAGCATCCCCGCGACCTTCTTCATGGCCTTGATCTGGGCTGACCCGCCCACGCGGGACACGGACAGACCCGCGTTGATGGCCGGCCGGATGCCCTTGTAGAACAGGTCCGTTTCCAGATAGATCTGACCATCCGTGATCGAAATGACGTTGGTCGGGATGTAGGCCGACACGTCGCCGGCCTGCGTCTCGATGATGGGCAACGCCGTCAGGGACCCGCCGCCCCGCGCGTCGCTCATCTTGGCCGCGCGCTCGAGCAGGCGCGAGTGCAGGTAGAACACGTCCCCGGGGTAGGCCTCGCGTCCCGGCGGGCGGCGCAGGAGCAGCGACAACTGGCGGTAGGCCACCGCGTGCTTGGACAGGTCGTCGTAGATGAGCAGCGCGTGTCCCCCGTGGTCGCGCAGGTGCTCGCCCATCGTGCACCCCGCGTACGGCGCGATGAACTGCATCGGGGCCATCTCCGAGGCCGACGCGCTGACCACGGTCGTGTATTCCATGGCCCCGTGCTGGCGCAGTTTGTCCACCACCTGGGCGACGGTGGACTGCTTCTGCCCGATCGCTACATAGATGCAGAAGACGGGCTTGTCCGTCTTGTGCGTGTCCTTCTGGTTGATGATCGTGTCCACGGCCAGGGCGGTCTTTCCGGTCTGGCGGTCGCCGATAATGAGCTCGCGCTGCCCGCGACCGATGGGCGTCATCGCGTCAATGGCCTTGAGCCCGGTCTGCAAGGGCTCGCGCACCGGCTGTCGCGCCACGATCCCCGGGGCCTTGATCTCGATGCGCCGGTACTCCTCGGCCTCGATCGGCCCCTGCCCGTCAATCGGCTGGCCGAGGGCGTTCACGACCCGGCCCACGATGGCCTTGCCCACCGGAACTTCGGCGATGCGGCCGGTCCGCTCGCACTCGTCGCCCTCGCGGATCTTCACGGCCTCGCCGAAGAGGGCGACGCCGACGTTGTTCTCCTCGAGGTTCAGGACGAGCCCCTTCACGCCGTGCGGGAAGTTGAGCAACTCCCCGGCCATGGCGCCGGACAGTCCATAGACGCGGGCGATCCCGTCCCCCGCCGTGATCACGGTGCCCTTCTCGCGCACCTCGACCTTCCGGCCGTATTCCCGGATCTCCCGCTTCAGGATCTCGGTGACTTCCTCGATGCGCAGTTCCATGGCCTCCCTACCTGTTCGTCGTCAGAAGGGTCCGAAGGGTCTCGAGATAGGTCCCCGTGGACAGGTCATAGACCCGGTCCCCCACGGTGACCCGCAACCCGCCCAGGAGGGCGGGGTCCGTCCGCTGCTGAAGCACCACGTGGCGGCCGACGGCCAGGGCCACGGCGGCCCGCACCTTGATCGCCTGGGATTCCGTCAGGGGCGCGGCCGCCACGAGCTCGCCGCGCTCGCGGCCGGCGCGGCGCTCCTGTTCGGCCGTGAACGCCTCGATCACCTCCGGGAGCCGCGCAAGCCGCCTGCGCGACGCGAGCAGGGCCAAGAAGGCGGTCGCCAGGTCCCCGAGCCTCATCCGTTTCGCGGTCTCCGCCACCACCCTGCGGGCCGCGTCGGCCGAGACCGTGGGGCTCGTCAGGACCTCGCGCAGGTCCTCGTGACGCTCCATCTCGCGCTGAAAGGCCTGGAGGTCCGCGACACAGCGCCCTTCCTGGCCCTTCTCGCGCGCCACGTCCAGGAGGGCCGCCGCGTACCGCCTCGCCGCCGTTCCGATGATCGCCACGGGGTCTCGCCTCCTCGATCAGGTCGCGCCGTCCCCGGCGCTCCGGGCCACGTCCCGCGCGAACCGGTCCACCAGGGGGTCGGGCATCCGGGACGCTTCCGAGCCCTCCAGTCGTCTTCTCGCCGCTTGAAGGGCCCGGTCCACCAGGATCGCGCGAATCTCCTGCCGGGCGGCCTTGACCGCCTGGCTCATCGCGAAGTCCGTCTCGGCCCGGATCTTCTCGGACAGGACCGCGCCCTCGTGGGCCAGGGCGTCGCGCTCCTTCTCGCCCAGGGCCCGGAACTCGGCCATCAGGGCGTCCACCTCGCGCGTCAGGTTCTGAAGCCGCGAGCGGGACTCGTTCAGCCGGGCCTCCGCCTCCGCGAACTGGCGCGTCGCCTCGTCCATCTCGTTGCGGATGGCCTCGAAACGCGATTCGAGGAATTGCCTCAGACGCGGCCCGACGATCCACAGGAGCGGCAGGGCCACGAGCAGGAAGGACACGATGTAGAGCCCCTGGATGCGCGGGTGGAAGCCATGGAAGCCTGGTTCCGGCGCCGGAACCGCGAGGAGTCCCACTCCCGCCGCCACCAGGATCGCGAGGACCGCCTTCTGCCACCCGGCCAGGTTCTTCATCGGACCCCCCGCTCCACGGCCCTCGCCTGCTCCTCGATCAGGCCCGCGAGTGCCGCCGCCACGTCGTCGGCGCCCGCCAGGAACCTGCGTTTCTCGTCCTCGATGGCCCGCAGGTGGCGTTCCAGTTCCGCCTGCATCCTCGCCCGTTCGCGGGCCACGATCTCGGACCGCAGCCGGGAGCCCTCATCCGCGAGCCTGCGGCGGACCTGGACCGCCTCGGTCCGGGCGGCCGAGAGGCGGGCCTCGATGTCCGCATCGAGCGCCCGGACCTGTTCTTGCAGGTCGCGTGCCCTGCGGCGCAGGCCCTCCGTCGCCTCGTCCCGGCGCTTCAGGAAGCGGGTGTACGGGCCGAAGAAGGTCGTCCACAGCACGGCGTACAGCAGGAGGAACAGCGCCAGTTGCACGAAGTACGTGGCGTCGAGGTCTATCAACGCGGCCTTCAGCATGACCGGAATTTCCATCGCGGTCGCTCCGCAGACTCCGCCCCACAAGGCGCCCGCTTCTAGCACCCGGCTTTTTCGGGTGTCAAGGTGCTTTTGTCAAG
>JBBIPO010000023.1:8907-30883 GCA_037442805.1 Deltaproteobacteria bacterium | reverse complement strand
ACCCCCGCACCCTGGCCCCGGGCCGCGATCGCCCCCCACCGCACGCGGAGACAGAGGCCCGAGCAGGACCTGACGACTACGACACTTTCTCGCGCATTGGCCCATGCGGGCCAGGCGGTCCGACGAACGGACAGCGAGCCTGGCTGCCTGGCGGGAAAACTATCTGCGAATCTGATTGCAATCCGGAGAGTTCCGTCGCTAATTCAACACCGGTCGTCGGACGTTCCCGACCCCTGCCCGATTGCGCCCGAGGCGGAAATTCTGCTATAGCGCCCACGTCGCCGCGAGGGAGTCGCCCCACAATGGCGGAAGCGGAACGGCACGACTCGAGAACCCACGTCTTGATTGTCGCGATCACGCTCTCCCGCATCCCCCTCGCTTTCCTGTTCGCGGGACTGCTGCTCGCGCGAAACTCGCAGCCTGTGCAAGGGGGGCCATTGATCGCGTGCGGGGCGATCCTGGGGCTCATCGAGGCATCCGACCTTGCCGATGGCCTGCTCGCCAGGTTCTTCAATCGCGCCTCGGAATGGGGAGCCATCCTCGACCCGTACGCGGACAGCGTCTCGCGGCTGGTCGTGTTCTGGACCCTGGCGAGGGCGGACCTCGCCCTGTGGTTCACGCCCCTCGTCATGGCGGTTCGCGATATCACGGTCGCGTACGCTCGAATCGTGCTGATGCGGCGCGGCGGATCCGTCTCGGCGCGGCTCTCTGGCAAGGCCAAGGCCGTGGTCCAGGGAGGCGGGGCCCTGCTGCTCCTGTTCGGGCCCACGTACTGGCCTCACACGGGGTCGTGGCCCGTGGCAACGCTCTCGTGGCTCGTGGCCGTGGTCACGGCCTTCTCTCTGGTCGAATACGTGACCGCGGCCATCCGGAGCCCGAAGGGTCGCTGAGGCCGGGCGTCGAGCCCTCGCGGGGACGGGGTGTCGGGCTCCGGACCCTTTTTTCGACGCCGGCGCGGGTTTCGTGCTAGCGTACCGTTCGAACCGGCTTCGAATGGCGAGGCTCCTTGCGACGGAAACCGGGAAAGACGCCCCACTACCCCGAGCGCCTGAACAAGTCCCAGGAGGTGTACGACCGGTCAGTCCGGATCCGCTGGTTCCTGTTCCGGCCGCTGGTGGTGGTGCTCGCGCGGATCGGGGTGACCGCGAACCTCATGAGCTACGCCTCGCCGCTCGCCATGTTCCCGTTCGTCTTCGTCGCGCGGGAACACCCGTGGCTCGGCCTGGCCTGCATCGCAACCTCCATCCTCCTGGACATGAACGACGGGCTCGTCGCCCGCTACCGGGGAACGGCTTCGGACAAGGGCAAGTTCGTGGACATGGTCTGCGACAACCTGTCGTTCGCGCTCTTCATGGTCGGCCTTGTGAACGTGGACCTGGTCGCCGCCGTTCCCGGGGTTCTGCTGACCTACACCATGTTGCTGTCCAAGGTGCTGAGGTCGGTCACCCACGCGTACTACCTGGATTCGGACTGGTTTTTCCGGGCCGTGGCCGGATTCCTGCCGAACTTCGCCGTGGGTTGCGCGTACGGTCTGTACGCCGTCTGGGCGGCGACCGGAGCCAACTACCTGTCCGAGGCCGGATACGCGCTCGGGGCGGTGCTCGCCGCAGACTCGGTCCTCTTCTTTGTGCGCATCCAGCGGGACTTGCCGGGGCCCTGACTACTTCGGCTTGCAGAGGCGAACGAAGGCGTAGGCGTCGGGCCTGGCGGGTTGCGAGAACGGCTGCGCCAGCCAGAGGTCGGTGAGGGTCACGAGTTCCGGCTTGCACTGCCAGCCCGCCGGGCAGTGCGAGTCCGATCCGCAAAACGTCGTGCAGTGCATCGTGGGGTTCCCGGGCGTCAGCGCGAAGCACTTGTTCGTCTTGCACTCTTGCGCGCTGGAACATTCCTGGCCGACGGACTTGAAACCCCCCGTCCCGACGGTGTAACAACCCAGGACCCCGTCGTGCGTCCTGGCCGTGAACTCCGGAGCGAACGGGACCGAGTCTGCGATGGCCTCCTCGGAGTAAAGGACCACATTGCACTCCTGGCCCCCCCCGCAGTGCGCGTCGGTCACGCACAGGCGCGTGCACCGGGGCTGCGGCGTCATCATCAGGTCGCAGTGCCCCGACAGGCAGAGGGACGAATCGTACGTCTTCCCGGCGTCTTTCGTGCAGGCGAAGTCGAATGGCAACCCCGTCGGAAACACGCTGTTCGGCGCACAGGCCCCAAACACCGTCGTGGTCCCGTCGCCGGCCGCAAGACACGTCCCTGACGAGCAGGCACTCTGGCCAGCGCAGAAGGACCCGCAAAGCCCGGCAACGCACAGGGCGCTTGCGCACTGGGTGCCGGCCTGGCACGTCGCGCCGAACTCCGAGCCTGCCGGAAAGGGGGTGACCTGGCAGTAGCCGACGCCCGCGCTCCCCGGCAGGTGGGTGCAAATCTCCCCCGTGCCGCAGTCAGCCGGCCCGGTGCAGGGCACGCTGCAATGCGTCTTGCCATCCTGGTACCAGGGCCCGCACACCCGTTCCGGATAGCAATCCTTGTGGTAGGCGCACTCCGGGGGCAGGCACTGGTTCACGCCGCTCACGCAGACCCCGTTCTGGCAAATATCGTTTTCCGTGCACGGGTCCCCGTCGCTGCACGTCCAGTCTGTCGCCGGGGTCCAGGCCTGGGGGTCGAGCGCCGCGTTGCAGTAGGCGCACGAGTTCGTCAGGCTCACGTCCCCGTCCTTGTAACACTTGTTGCCGATCAAGCAGTTCGCCGGTTTGATCGGATGGACGCACGTGCCTCCCTCGCACCGGTCCTCCGTGCAGGGGATCCCATCGTCCAGGCAGACCATCGGGCTTCCATGGCACTCCCCGGCCTGGCATCGGTCGTCCGTCGTGCAGGGGTCCCCGTCGTCGCAGGGGTTCCCGTCCGCGTCCTCGCAGGTCCATGTCGCGTCCCTGGCGTCCTCTCCACTTCCGGGGTCCAAGGTGACCTCTTCTCCCGCGGCCATGGCCTCGTCCGGCGCGGGCTCGGCCTCCAACGGAAGGCCGTCGTCCAGCCGCAGCCCCTCCTCCGGCGGCGGACCGGGGTCCGGCGTTCCTTGAGAGTCCTCGACCCCGCCGAGGTCCTCGCCCAACGTCGTGTCCGGGACCTGAAAGATGATGTCCAGGCGGATCCCTCGGTCCTCGGGCCCGCCCCCGTCCGCGGTCCCACGGCCCCCGCCGCACCCGGCCACGACCGCCCATGCAGTCCACCCGATCCAGCCCCGTATCCGAGGTCGCATGACCGTCACTCCCTGTGCGTGTCCCGCGTCGGGACGTCGCCCCCCGTGTCCCGATGAACGTAGGGGTGGTCCCGGACTACGTCCCGGACGTCCGCACGGACATCCCTCGGGACGTCCCGTGGCACGTCCGGACCCGCGCCGGGGTCCACCACGACATCCCGCCCCACGTGGACCGGCACGTCGCGAACCACCTCCCCGAGGGCATCTCCCCGTGCGTCCGCGACTCCGTCGTCCCTCATGACCTCCTGGACGTCCGCGCCGCCCGCGTCGCCCCGGCCGCTCCCTTCGCCGCAGGCGACCCCCGTCGCGAACCCGGCGACGAGCCAGACACACGTCCTCATCCCGTGTCTCCCTGCTCCATCACGACCACCCGCCGGACCTGGACGGGCGTGCGCGGCCGGTCGTTCGCGTCCGTCGGGGTCGCCTCGATGGCGCGGACCACCTCCATGCCTTCGATCACCCTCCCGAAGACCGGGTGGCGCGACGGCCCGGGTGTGAACCAGTCCAGGTACGCGTTGTGGACCGTGTTGATGAAGAACTGGCTCCCGCCGCTGTTGGGTCGCCCCGTGTTCGCCATCGAGAGGGTCCCGGGTTCGTTCGAAAACCGCGCGTCGTCCCGGAACTCGTCCGGGATGGTCCCGTGCGGCGGCCCTCCGGTCCCGGCCCGGGGGCTGTTGGGGTCCCGGCTGTACGGGCAGCCGAACTGGATCATGAACCCCCGGATAACCCGGTGAAAATGCAGGCCGTCGTAGAACCCGCGCCTCGCCAGGTCCAGGAAGTTCCTGGCCGTCACTGGCATCTTGTCCAAGAAGATCTCGGCCCTGAACGTCCCGAGCGTTGTCTGAAACTCCGCGACCGGATTCGCCATCGTGACCTCCCCATCGTTCGAAAGACTAGCCCTCGATGGACTGGGTGGCGTCGCCCCCTGCCCTCCTGGCCCCCGAGGCCAAATATCCGAGGAATCGCGACCGCAGGTGCCTTGCCAGCAAGGCCCGGCGCACTACGGGCATCCGCAGGACCGCCCCCGCGAGCCGGTTCAGGACCTGCAGCGGCACGCCCTCCTGGTCGTCGAACAGCAAATGTTGCAGTTTCCCGCGCTCGAGCGCCTGGGTCAGGATCCGCTCGAGCGTGCCTTCCGGCGTCACCAGGCGCGGTTCGCGCGCGACCATGCGCAAGGCTTCGTGACGGCATTCGCGCTCGCACAGGCCGCACCCCAGGCAGACCGCGTCGTCCACCTCCGCGTGAAGGCGCGACTTGCGGGCCGCCTGGCGCTCGGCCCGTGGCGACCCAGGGGGCGACGCGGCCTCGCCCGGTCCGGGCCTCGCCCGCTCCGCGCGCAGGGTGATCGCCTGGATCGGGCATCGGCGGGCGCAGCGACCGCAGCCGCGACACTTCTCGGCCTCCACCGTGGCGAGGAACGGGCTCGTCCGGATGGCGTTCAGGACGCCGTGGCGGTTGATCGCCTGCAACTGGAGGCAACAGCACCCGCAACAGTTGCAGATCCACGTCGGACGGTTGCGCACGTTGTCCGCGATCTGGACGAGCCCCGCGTCGCGCGCCCGCGCGAGCACGTCCAGGGCCTCGGCGCGGTCCGCGGCGCGCCCGAGCCCGTGGCGCACCACGTACTTCGCGCCGTTGCCGAGCGCCATGCAGTTGTCCATCGGGGCCGCGCACGCCCGGCCGAGGTGCTCCTGCTTGTGACGGCAGTAGCACAGGGACAGGGACCACGTCCCGGCCTCGGCCACCACTGCCGAGGCCCGCTCCCAGGTCAGCAACTCGGCGAGGTCGGGGGGGGCGACGGCGTCCTCGTTCACGAGGGTCCGGCCGATCGGGGTCTCGCCGCTCATCAGGTCCGGCCAGGCCGCGGGACCCTCATCGAAGAGGCGCTCGTAGGCCCGCGCCAGGGCGCCCTGATCCACGTCAGACCTCCGCCGCATCAGCGAGAACTCAAAGAACCCGACCACGGGCGGCGCGATGCAGTACCAGGTCCTCGGGCGACCCGACCGTTCGCCGTCGTCGCGGAGGTCAATGATGAGGCCACGATCCGCCATGCCGTCCAGAAGGGGGACGACCTCGTGCTCGGGCCGGCCCAGACGGCGCGCGATGCGCCTCGCCGTCATCGGGACGAGCGGGAGCCGGGCCACGACCTCGGCCTCCTCGGGGCGGAACAGGAGGCGCAGGACCTCCTCCGCCGCCGGGCCGTCCGGGAACCCGAGTGGGGTCTGGCGCATCCGTCGTTTCAAATCCAGATACGCCTTCTGATGCGACCGGTGTCCCATGCCTTCTTCGCCCCGTCCCGCGTCATCGCCCCGCGAGGGCTCGAAGACGCGCTCGATCCCTGATTTCGATCCGGCCACGGGACAGGGCCACGACGCCCTCCCTCTGCCATCGGCGCGTGACCCGGATGGCCGTCTCGACCGTGGTCCCGCAAAGGTCCGCGAGTTCCTGGCGCGTCATCCGGACCTCGCCCGTCCCGGGGTCCGCGGCCAGCAAGGTGGCCGCGAGCCTGGCCGGGACCTCCGCGGTCACCGTGGAGACGACGGCCCGGGTGACCGCGCGCATCCGGCGCCCGAAGCCGCGCAGGAGCTCCACGGTCATGTCGGGGGTTGCGCGCAGGATCTCCACGAACCGCGACGTGGGGACCCGCCCCACTTCGGAGCGTTCCATGGCGACGACCGACGCCGGGTACGGCTCCCCGTCGAGCGCGGGGACCACCCCGAACACGGCCCCGGGGCCCAGGAGGTGCAGGATCACCTCGCGGCCGTTCGGGGCGTGTTTGACCACCTTGACCCGCCCGCCAAGGACGATGCCGAGGAAGTCCGGGTCGTCGCCCTGATGCACGATGAACTCGCCGCGTTCGTACGAACGCGACGTCGCGGCGGCGCGCAGTGTCTCCGCAAGGTCGGGCGACGCAAGCCTGCCGCACGGGAACTCGATCGCGGGCGACCGGGCCGGCATGTCTCCTCGGCGCGACGGACGGCCCGATTGTAGCCGGACGGAATCGCCGGGGGAAGGGGAAATGGAACGCGAACTTCCTCCACCTCGCGACTCGACCGGCCGGCGACAGGGTATAATGCGTGCGAGGTTCCCAACCCTGGAGGGGAAAACGGATGGATCTCATCGCAAGGCTCGCATCGTTCCACAACCGCGGGGAGTTCCGGGACCTGAACTGGACCGGGACGTTCGGGGACTATCTGGCGCTCGTGAAGAACTCGCCCGAGGTCACCCGGTCCGCCCACGCCCGGCTGTACGACATGGTCGTGTCCCACGGCCTGACCGAATACATGGATTCGAAGAAGAAAATTATTCGTTACAACTTCTTTCAGGACGAGGCCAACGGCGGTCGAGACGCCATCTTCGGGATTGACGTGCCCCTGATGCGTCTGATGGACGTCCTGAAGGCGGCGGCCCAGGGGTACGGTCCTCAGAAGCGCATCATCCTGCTGCACGGGCCGGTCGGCAGCGCCAAGTCCACCATCGTCCGGCTGCTCAAGCGCGGGCTGGAGCAGTACACGCGGTCGCAGGAGGGCGCGGTCTATACCTTCTACTGGACGCTTCCGGCCGACAACGGGAGACCGCCGGAGGTCGCGCCCTGCCCGATGCACGAGGAACCCCTCCATCTGATCCCGATCGAATGGCGAGCCCAGGCCCTGGCGGAACTCGGCCTGGTCCGGGGTTCGGAAAACGAGCATCTCTTCACGGACCTTTGCCCGCCGTGTCGGTTCCACTATCAGACCTTGATGGAGCGCTACGAGGGGGACTGGACCCGGGTGATCGGGCACGTCACGGTCCGGCGGTTCGTCTTTTCGGAACAGGACCGCGTCGGGATCGGGTCCTTCCAGCCCAAGGACGAGAAGAACCAGGATTCGACGGAACTGACCGGGGACATCAACTACCGGAAGATTGCCGAGTACGGGTCGGACTCGGACCCGCGGGCCTTCAACTTCGACGGCGAGTTCTGCGTGGCGAACCGCGGGCTGGTCGAGTTCATCGAGATCCTGAAACTGGACGTGGCCTTCCTGTACGACCTGCTCGGCGCGACCCAGGAGCACAAGGTCAAGCCGAAGAAGTTCCCGCAGACGGACATTGACGAGGTGATCATTGGCCACACCAACGAGGCCGAGTACCGCAAGCTGCTCGCGAACGAGTACATGGAGGCCCTGCGGGACCGGACGATCAAGATTGACATCCCGTACGTGACGCGCCTGACGGACGAGGTCCGCATCTACGAGAAGGAGTTCGGCCCGGACAAGGTGCGTGGCGTGCACGTGGCACCCCACACGATTGACGTGGCCGCCATGTGGGCGGTCTTGACGAGGCTCGTCCCGCCCAAGAAGCACAACCTGACGCTGGTTCAGAAGATGCGGCTCTACGACGGGAAGGTCCTGCCGGGCTTCACGCAGGACACGGTCCGGGAGTTGCGCAAGGAGGCGGAGCGCGAGGGGATGGAGGGGATCAGCCCGCGCTACGTGCAGGACCGCATCTCGCACACGCTGGTCGCGAACAAGGGCGAAGGGGTGGTCAATCCCTTCATCGTGATGAACGAACTGGCCGCGGGCCTTCGCCACCACAGCCTGATCACGAGCGAGGAGCAGCGGGCGCGCTACCAGGAGCTCCTGACCCACGTGAAGGAGGAGTACGACGACATCGTGAAGAACGAGGTGCAGCGGGCGATCTCGGCGGACGAGGAGGCCATCGCGCGCCTGTGCGCGAACTACCTGGACAATGTGAAGGCGTATCTTCAGAAGGAGAAGGTCAAGAACCGCTTCACGGGGCGCGAGGAGGAGCCGGACGAGCGGCTGATGCGGTCCATCGAGGAAAAGATTGACATTGCCGAGAGCCGCAAGGACGACTTCCGGCGCGAGATCATGAACTACATCGGGGCCCTGGCGCTCGAGGGACGCCCCTTCGATTTCCGGACAAACGAGCGCCTGCACCGCGCCCTGGAAGCGAAGTTGTTCGAGGATTCGCGCGACACGATCCGGCTGTCGTCGCTCCTGTCGGACGTGGTGGACCGCGAGACGCAGGAGAAGATTGACATCGTGAAGGCGCGTTTGATCAAATATTTTGGATACAATGAAGTTTCCGCGACGGACGTGCTGACCTACGTGGCGAGCATCTTCGCGCGCGGGGACGCGCGGGAGTCGGAGCGGTAGCGCGAAGCCATGCCGGACGACGAGGTCATCCGCAGGATCGAGAAGGACCACGCGCGATTCCGCGACCTGGTGAGGGGGCGGGTTCGCCAGGATCTGCGCAAGTACATCTCGCGCGGGGAGATGATCGGCAAGGAAGGCGACCAGGTGGTGAGCATCCCCATCCCCCAGGTGGAGTTGCCGCGGTTCCGGCTGGGAGGCCAGGATGCCGCGGGAGTGGGCCAGGGGGACGGCGACGAGGGCGACCCGCTCGGGGCCGAGCCCGGCGAGGGCGGGGGGAGGGCCGGGGACCAGCCGGGGGAGCACGTCCTGGAGGTCGAGTTCACCATCGAGGAACTCGCGAGCATCCTGGGCGAGGAACTGGGGCTCCCGCGCATCCGGCCCAAGGGAAAGGATCGGCTGCACGCGCGCAAGGTCCGATTCACGGGGATCCACACGGTGGGCCCGCAGTCCCTGCGGCACTTCCGGCGCACCTTCAAGCAGGCGCTCAAACGGACGATCGCGAGCGGCCTGTACGACCCGGACAACCCCATCGTGATCCCCGTGCGCGAGGACTTCCGGTACCGCTCGTGGAAGGAAGAGCCGCTACCGCACGCGAACGCGGTGGCGATCTACATGATGGACGTGTCGGGCTCGATGGGCGACGAGCAGAAGGAACTCGTGCGCATCGTGTCGTTCTGGATCGACACGTGGTTGCGCGCCCATTACGGCCACATCGCGTGCCGGTACATCACCCACGACGCGCAGGCCCGCGAGGTGGACCGCGACACCTTCTTCCACACGCGCGAGTCGGGCGGGACCATGATCTCGTCGGCGTACAAGTTGTGCGCCGACATGATGGACGCCGATTATCCCGAGACAGAATGGAACATCTACCCGTTTCATTTCTCGGACGGGGACAACTGGTCGTCGGACGACACGAAGGAGGCCCTGGATGTCGTTAGGCAGCGCATCCTGCCGCGCGTGAACCAGTTCGCGTACGGCCAGGTGGAAAGCCCCTACGGGAGCGGGCAGTTCCTGAAGGACATGCGGGAGGCATTCGCCGGGGAGAAGGTCGTCGTGACCGCCGAGATCGCGAACCGGGACGCGGTCCTGGACGCGATCCGGGCGTTCCTGTCGGGGGGGCGATGAGGGAAAGCGCTCGGGTGTCTGTGCGCCGGGGGGTCGAGAGACGAGGGGAACGCGCAAGGCACGGACACGCGAAAGGCTGCGTGAACGAAGCGGTGGACCGGTTTCCGCGAGGTGGTTCCGGACTGGCAGTTCGATGAATCGTCGTGAACTTCAGAACCTGGTCGAGCGAGTGGCCGAGGTGGCCCGCGGGTACGGCCTCGATTTCTACGAGACCCGCTTCGAGGTCGTGGACTACGAGACCATGAACGAACTCGCGGCCTACGGCGGCTTTCCCGGCCGTTATCCGCACTGGCGGTTCGGGATGGAATACGAGCACCTGAAGAAGTCGTACGCCTACGGGCTCCACAAGATCTACGAGATGGTCATCAACAACGACCCGGCGTACGCGTACCTGATGGAAGACAGCGACGCGGTCGAGCAGAAGATGGTCATCGCCCACGTCTTCGCGCACGTGGATTTCTTCAAGAACAACGAGTGGTTCGCGCCGACGAACCGGAAGATGCTCGACGAGATGGCGAATCACGGGGCCCGGATCCGGCGCTACATCGAGCGCCACGGCCTGGACGAGGTCGAGACCTTCATTGACCGCTGCGCCAGCATCCAGAACCTGATCGATTACCACGCGCCGTACGTGGTGCGTCACCGACCCGTCCCGGAGGAGCCGGACGACCGTCCCCGCCTGGCCGACGGCACCCCACGGTATCGCGTCAAGAAGTACCTCGACCCGTACGTGAATCCCCCCGAGGTACTCGACGAGGCCCGGCGCCGCGCTCAGGAGGAGGCGAAGAAGGCCGTGCGTTTTCCCCCGGAGCCGGAGCGCGACGTCATGGGCTTCCTCGCCCTGCACGCCCCGCTGGAACGCTGGCAGCACAACATCCTCTCGATGATGCGGGAGGAGGCGTACTACTTCGCGCCGCAGGCGATGACGAAGATCCTGAACGAGGGGTGGGCGTCGTTCTGGCACTCGAAGATGATGACCGAGCGACTCCTCGACCCGTCGGAGGTCGTGGACTACGCGGACCGTCACAGCGCGACCGTGGCTCCCTCGCCGGGCCGGCTGAATCCGTACGCCCTCGGGCTCGCGCTCCTGCGCGATATCCAGGACCGGTGGGACCGGGGGCGCTTCGGGAAGGAATACGAGGAGTGCGAGGACATGCAGGAGCGCGAGCGCTGGGACCGCCGCCTGGGCCTGGGCCTGCGCAAGGTCTTCGAGGTCCGCCGCCTCCACAACGACGTGACCTTCATTGACGAGTTCCTGACCCCGGAATTCGTCGCGTCGCAGCGCCTGTTCCGGTTCCGGCGGGACGACTCGGGCGTTTATCGGATCGACTCGCGAGCCTTCCGCAAGGTCAAGGAGGAACTGCTGTTCCACCTGACCAATCTCGGCGAGCCGGTCATCGTCGTCGCGGACGCGAACCATCGCAACCGCGGAGAGTTGCTGCTGGTCCACCGCTACGAGGGGAGCGAGTTGCGGCGCGACTGGGCCGTGGAGACCCTCAAGAACATCGCCCGCATCTGGAAGCGCCCCGTCTTTCTGGAAACGGTTTTCGACGACCAGAAGGTCGTGCTGTCCCACGACGGCCAGGACAGCAATGCGCAGCCAGGCGGGGGGGCGTGAGGGGTCGCGGCGCTACTGGCTCACGTCCACGAACAGGTACGCGCCTTCCTGCCGGTACAGGTAGGCCGTGGGGGCCTTGAGCACGACGCGGATGACGGTCGTCCCGTCCCGTTCCTCGACCAGGACGCGGTCCACGGCGGTCGGGAACTCCCGGGTGACGAGGTGCCGTTCGTCGTTGGGGGTCGCGGCGCGGGCCCCGGGCAGGGCCACCTCGATGACGTCGGGGGCGGGCTTCGTGACGGTGTACGAGTAGTTCCCCGTGACCTGAAGAAACACGCGGGAGTACGTCGCGAACGGCTGGAATCCGACCCACTGGAGCACCGGGGCCGCGGGACCGGTCGCCCCGGCCCCCTTGACCTTCGAGGGAACGGCGGGCTCGTCGCGCACGCCGGGAACCACGCCCCTGTAGCCGCGCGACACGTACACCTGGCCCGCCTCGTCCGCGAACCGGTCCCATTCGCCCGAGGACTTCATGATGATGGAGCCGGCCTTGGGGGGTGGCTCGACCTCCCCCTTCGTCTCGCCGGACATCTCGATGCGCGGCGGGGGGGCTTCCTCCTGGCCCCGCTCCTGCGCGGACGCGACCGCCGCCACGGCCAGGAACCCGAGCACGAAGACCAGGCGCGTCATGGAGGGCGCCTCCGCAAGTCGTCCAATTCATGATATTCGGATGCGACCCGGCGCGCCAAGAAGACGACCGGGTGATCGTCCGGACGCCGGGGTCGGCACGGAAACCGTGTAGAATCGGCACGCCATCGGGAGGGATGGTCATGAAACTGGTGACCGCGGACACCATGAAGGCCCTGGACCGACACGCCATCGCCGACCTCGGCATCCCGGGGATCGTGCTCATGGAGGTGGCGGGCCGGTCGTGCGCCGAGACGACCGCGGAATGGATGGAGGAACGGGGGCTCCGGAAGGTCCTCGTGCTGTGCGGCCCGGGCAACAACGGGGGAGACGGGTTCGTGGTGGCCCGCCACCTCGCGGACTGGGGCTATTCCGTCACGGTGGTGCTCCTCGCGCCCCCGGAACGCCTGAGCGGGGACGCGCGGACGACCTACGGCATCCTGACGCGCTTCCCGGTCCGCATCGAGCAGGCCGGCGGCTCCCTGGACCCCGCCCTCTTCGATGAGGTCGCGGCCGACGGGGTGATCGTGGACGCGATGTTTGGGACCGGGCTCGAGCGGCCCGTGACCGGCCGGTACGCCGACGCGATCCGCCTGGCCGGGCGAGGCCGCGGGCTGCGCGTGGCCGTGGACCTCCCGACCGGGGTCTGCGCGAACACCGGGCGCATCCTGGGGTGCGCCTTCCGGGCCGACCTGACCGTGACGTTCGGCGCGGCCAAGGTCGGGCACTTTTCGTATCCGGGCCGCGCGTACTGTGGGCACGTCGAGGTCATGGACATCGGGATCCCGCGCGCCGCGATTGACGAGGCGCCCGGAGCCGTCCTGCTGGACCCGCGCGTCGTCGGTCCCGCCTTCGGCCCCAGGGACCCTCAGGCGTTCAAGAACCGCTTCGGCCACCTGCTGGTGGTCGGGGGATTGTCCGGCAAGGGGGGCGCGGCCTTGCTCGCGGCCTTGGCCGCGGTCCGTGGCGGGGCCGGGCTCGTGACAGTCCTCACGGACCGGGAGGCCCAGGCCCACCTGGAGGGCCGCATCCCCGAGGTCATGGTAGAAGGTCCGCTGGAGGTCACCGCGAACGGCGAGGTCCGGTTTGCGGAGCAGGACCTCGCGGCCTTGCTGCGCGGAAAGACCGCCCTGGCCGTGGGTCCGGGCCTGTCCACGCGGCCGGGGTGCGAGCGGCTGCTCGAGCAGTTGCTCGAGACCGGCCTTCCGGTGGTCCTCGACGCGGACGCGCTGAACCTGCTCGCGCCGCTCGCGAAGCCGCTCGAGGCCCGCGGGCCGGTCGTTCTGACGCCGCACCCGGGCGAGGCCGCTCGGCTCCTGGGCCAGACCACCGCCGAAATCCAGGGGGATCGCGTCCGGGCGGCCGGGGCACTGGTCGAACGCAGTGGCGCGGTCGTGGTCCTGAAGGGGGCGGGGACCGTGGTCGCAGGGCCGGGGTCGCGCCTCGCCTTGTCGCCGGTGGGGGGGCCAGGCCTGGCGACGGCCGGGACCGGAGACGTCCTGACCGGCCTCCTCGGGGCGCTCCTCGCCCGGGGAGAGGACGCCTGGGACGCGGCCTGCGCGGCGGTCTTCGTGCACGGGCTGGCCGGGGACCTCGCGGCCGAGGAACTCGGGGAGCACGCCGTGGGTGCCTCGGACGTGGTGGATCGGCTACCGGAGGCCATCCGGTCCCTCGATCGGGTCGGCCCACCCCCCCACTCCCCCCCACCCTCCCGTGAGTGACCGGCGGATGAGCGACCGACGACCCCCCTCGACCGCCGCGCAGTTCCTACGGACCACGCGGCCCTCGCAGTGGGTCAAGAACCTTTTCGTCGTCGCGCCGGTGCTGTTTGCGAAGACCCACACGGCGCAGGACCCGACGCTGGTACTGCGCGCGCTCTTCGCGGCCCTCCTCTTCGTCCTGCTGTCGGGGGCCGTCTATGTGCTGAACGACCTCCTGGACGCGCCACGCGACCGACTCCACCCGGTCAAGCGCCAGCGCCCCATCGCGAGCGGGACCCTTTCGCCCTGGACCGCGGTGCTCGGAGGCGGCGCGCTCCTCGCCGGCGGTCTGTGCGGCGCAGTGTTCTTGGGCTTGAAGTTCCTCGCGGCCGCTGCCGCGTACCTGACGCTGAACGTCGCGTATTCCAAGGGGCTCAAGGAGGTCGCGTACCTCGACGTCATCCTGATCGCCACGGGCTTTGTGCTGCGAATCCTGGCCGGCTGCTTCGCCATCGGACTCGCCGTGTCCGAGGTCTCGTACTTCCTGGTCGCGTGCACCTTTCTCGTCGCGCTCTTCCTGGCCCTGGGGAAGCGGCGGGCCGAGATGGAGACGGACAACGGGGCGGACGCGCGAGCCGTCCTCGGCCGATACCGGCGAGGACACCTGGACCTCGCGCTCCGAGTCGTGGCCGTCCTGACGGTCGGGACGTATGCCTTCTATACCTTCTCGCCCCGTACCGTCGCGTATTTCGGCACGCTCCGGCTCGCGTGGACCATCCCGTTCGTCATCCTGGGGATCGCGAGGTTCCTGTGGCTGACGAGGAACGTCGCGGGGGCGCAGAGCCCCACGGAGGCCATGGTCCGGGATGGCTGGTTCCTGGCCAACATCGCGGCGTGGGCCGCGGTGGTGACGTGGGCGATCTACGGGGGGACGATATGAAGCGGCTGAAATGGACCGGTTGCGCGGTGGTCGCGGCGCTGGCGATGTCCTGCGGGTCGCGGCAGGTCGTGGTGGATCCGTTCCGGGCCGCGGAGGAGCGAGCGATCGCACGCGCCCGGGCCCACGAGACGCGCGAGGTCTTCGAGGTCCGCCTGAACCCGACCGGGTGCGAGGCGCCTCCCTTCGAGGTCCGCCTCCCCGGCGAGGGCGCGCCCGAGGCGGAGGGCGTGTGGCAGCGGGTCTTCCTGGAGCCTGACGACCCCCAGGGACCCGTCGCGGCCCTGGCCACCCGCTTCGAGACCTCGCTGGCCACGGGCGCAGGACCGTTGACCCTCCGGGTGCGCGGGAGGCTCCTGTCGAAGACCCGCCGGGCCGCGAACCGTTCTCCGTACCCGGTCCTGGTGGTTCTCGGGGAGTGCGAAGGCGCCTCGTGCGGCGACGACGTCCTGGGGGCTCCATCCGCTCCCCCGCCCCAACTGCCTGGCGAGCCGGGCGAGGAACCCGGACCCACGGAGGAGGTCGCGCCATGAATCGCGTGGTCGAGTGCGTGCCGAACTTCAGCGAGGGCCGGGACCGCGAGACGATCTCGGCGATCACCGCAGTCATGGAGAGGGCGGGAGCGACCGTGCTGGACGTGGACATGGGCGCGGCGGCGAACCGGACCGTGGTGACGATGGCGGGGCCGCCCGAGGCGGTCGAGGAGGCCGCCTTCCAGGCGATCCGGGTCGCGGCGGAGCGCATTGACATGCGGTCCCACCACGGGGAACACCCGCGCATCGGGGCCACCGACGTGTGCCCGTTCGTGCCGGTCCGCGGCGTGACGATGGCGGACTGCGTCGAGATCGCGAGGCGCGTGGGCGAGCGCGTGGGCCGGGAACTCGGCATCCCGGTCTATCTGTACGGCGAGGCGGCCACGACCCCGGCGCGTCGCAACCTGCCCGACATCCGGCAAGGGGAATACGAAGGGCTCCCGCGCAGGCTTGCGGACCCGGCCTGGGCCCCGGATTTCGGTCCCGCGCAGTTCGTGCCTCGCAGCGGGGCCACCGTGATCGGTGCCCGAGAATTTCTGATCGCATACAATATCAACTTGAATACACGGGACCGGACCACGGCGTCGCGCATCGCGGTCCGGCTGCGCGAGGCTGGCGGCGTGGCCCGCGACCCGGAGGGAGAGCCGCTGCGCGACCCCCAGGGCCGGAACTTCGTGACCCCAGGGCTACTGAAGGATGTGCGGGCCGTGGGCTGGGTCATCGAGGAATACGGGGTGGCCCAGGTCTCGATCAACGTCCTGAACTTCCGCAGGACGCCGCTGCACGTGATCTACGAGGAGGCCCGGCGTCTCGCGTCCGCGCTCGGGGTGTCCGTCACGGGCAGCGAGGTCGTGGGCCTCGTCCCCCTGGACGCCCTGACCGCGGCGGGCCGGTATTATCTCGAGCGCCAGGGTCTGTCGCCGGCCGCCCCGGAGCGGGAACTGGTCCACATCGCGGTCCGCTCGCTCGGATTGTCGGACGTGAAACCGTTCGTTCCGAAGGAGAAGGTGGTCGAGTACCGGCTGGCCGCGGGACGCAAGACCCTGACCGACCGGACCGTGCGGGAGTTCGCGGACGACGTGAGCCTGGACACGCCCGTCCCCGGCGGCGGATCGGTCGCGGCCCTGGCCGGGGCCCTGGCGGGGGCCCTAGTCTCGATGGTGGCCAATCTCACGGTCCGCGCGCCCGGCCGCCCGGCCGCCAGTCGCCATCCAGATGCCGGGGAAGACGCGGACCGGGGACGCCTGAAGACGCTGGCGCTCGAGGCCCAGGCTTTGAAGGACCGACTCCTCGCGCTCGTGAGCGAGGACTCGGCGGCGTTCGAGGCGGTCCTGGCCGCGCGGCGCCTCGCGCCCGGTTCCCACGAGAGGGACGAAGCGCTCCGGCGGGCCACGTGCCGGGCGGCCGAGGTCCCGGCCGAGGCGGCGCGCCTGTGCGCCCGCGCCGCGACGGTTGCCTCCCAGGTGGCGACCCTCGGGAATCCGAGGTGCCTGTCCGATGCCGGGGTCGCCGCGGCCATGGCCCTGGCCGGCGCTGAGGGGGCCACCCTGAACGTCCTGATCAACCTGCCCGACCTCCAGGAGTCTGACGGGACGCTGGCGCGGTCCCTGCGGGCGGAGGTCCTGTCGCGCCTGGAGGAGACCCGCGAGTGCGCCCGCGCCGCGCTCGAGGACATCGGCGCGAGATTGCGGGGCGACCTTCCCTGAGGTCACCCGACGGGGAAATCACGGCCAGACCGGCATCGGGGCCCACCGCCGAGCCCGCCGCACGCTGGAAGCCAGTACCCGACCCCGGCCAACCCCAGGTGTCCGACCACCCGCGGGCGGCCTTCTTCGCCCCTTACTCGTCCGGGGCCGCGTTCGGTGCCACCGGGTTCTCGAGGCTCAGCATCCCCGAGGCATCGTCATAGGCGAAGAGTTCCGCGTAACGTCCCCATTCGATCACCGCGTCGAGCACCCGCCGGGCCTCGTCCTCGCTCAGGTGCTTTTCCAGTTCCGCCAGGAACCGGTCCTCGTGGGCCCGGTTTCCCGGGCGGCCGTCCAGGACCCGCCGGATGTGCCCGGCCAGCGGGACCCCTCGCGTCAGGTGGTCGGCGAAGATGGCCTTACGCTCCAGGATGTCCGCGTCGAGCCAGGCCCGTCCTTCGGGTGTGATCTCCGCGTCGCCCTTTTCCACCTTCACGAACCCCAGCAACTCCAGCACCTCCAGCAACGGAAAGAGGTCGTCCACCTCGAGGCCCATCTCCTCGGCCAGGACCGGCAGGTCCACCCGGCCCTTTTCCTCCGTTCCGATGGCGTCCAGGAGACCGAGCAACTGGTTGATGGGGGCGGTCGGCAGGCGGATGGCCAGCGGGGAGCGCTGGGCGACCGATTCCCGCGTCCGGCGGGTCAGGACCTGGTACAGTTCCTCCACGAGGACCTTGAACTCCGGCGCCTCCACGTCCCGGGGATGCCGCAGCGGGATGCGCACCTCCGCCCCGACTCGGGCCGGCTCCCCGGACAGCACCAGGACCCGGTCGGCCATTGAGACGACCTCCTCGATGCTGTGGGAGACCATCAGGATGCCCCGGGTCGGCATGCGGCCCTCGGTCCACAGGTCGAGGAGGTCCGCCCGCAACGTCTCGGCGGTCAGCACGTCGAGTCCCGAGAAGGCCTCGTCCATCAGCAGGACGTCCGGTTCGACCACCAGGGCCCGGGTGATCCCGACCCTCTGGCGCATCCCGCTGGACAGTTCCTTCGGGTACGCGGACTCGAATCCATCGAGACCGATCATGTCAATGGCCGCGAGGGCCCGGCGCCGTCGTTCCTGCTCGGGCACTCCCCGCGCCTCCAGGCCCATCTCGACGTTGCCGAGCACGGTCAACCAGGGAAAGAGGGCGAACGACTGGAAGACCATGGCCATGCGGGTCACCGGCCCGGTCACGGGCTCGCCACGGTAAAGCACCTCCCCCCGGTCGGGCGCCACCAGGCCGCAGGCGATCCGCAACAGGGTGGACTTCCCGGACCCCGACCGCCCGAGGATGGCCACGATCTCCCCCTCCCGCAACCAGAGGTTGACGGATTCGAGGACGAGGTGACTGACGCCCGACGGCGTGCGATAAGACTTCGAGACGTCCCGGAGGCGCACCAACTCCACGCCGCCGTTCCCGGACCGACCTTCCATCCGTCCTCCTTCGTGACCCGAGCAGCCCTCAGTCCAGGCGGAAACGGTTTTCCGCCAGGGCACCGAGCCGGCGCCAGACCAGCCGCTCGACGGTCACCACGTAGAGGCTCATCACCACGATGCCCAAGACCACCCGGTGAAGGTCCCCCTCTTCCGTGTAGCGCGCGATGTAGGACCCGAGGCCGGTGGCGACCAGGTGGGTCTCTCCCCACGAAACGACCTCGGCCACGATGCTCGCGTTCCAGGTGCCTCCGGAGGCCGTGATCCAGCCCGTCGTCAGGTAGGGCAACAGGGCTGGCAGGTAGAGCCTCTTCCAGGCCAACGCCCTTCGTAGACCCATACTCCGGGCCACCTCCTTCAGGTCTCCGGGGAGGGCGCTGGCCCCGGCCACCACGTTGAAGAGGACGTACCACTGCGTCCCCAGGACCATCAACGGCGCGGTGAAGACCTCGGGGCTCAGGTCCCAGCGCTGGATGGCCAGCACGGCGATCGGGAAGAAGAGATTGGCTGGGAAGGCCGCCAGGAACTGCGCGAGCGGCTGCACTCGGCTCGCCAGGCGTGGCCGCAGCCCCACATGGACCCCGATGGGAATCCAGATGACCGACGCAATGGCGATCAGCACGGCGACCCGGACCAGCGTCAGGAAACCCAGCCAAAGGCAGTAGCCGACTTCCCCCCATCCCAGATGGGCCACTGTGAAGGAATACAAGACCCACGTCCCGGCCAGACCCACTCCGGCGACCAGGACTACGAAGACCCGGCCCACCCTGGGAGAAAGACGCCGGGGCAGAAGACCGCGGCGCATGAGGGGCGGGGTGGCCGGGCGAAACAGGGCCCGGCGAACGATTCGTCCGGCGGCCCCGAAGGCCTGCTGCCCCAGGCGGGTCCTCCGCATCCAGTCCAGGAGCCAGGACCCGGCCTCGTCCTCTTCCGTCACCATCTCGAACTTGAACTTCTGCGACCAGGCGACCAGCGGTCGGAACAGCACCTGGTCATAGGCCAAGATGACGACCAGCATGGCCAGGAGGGCATATCCGATGGCCGCGAGGTCCCGCTGGGCGATGGCCTCGGCCACGTAGGAACCGATGCCGGGCAGGTTGACCTGGGTCGTCCCCACGGCGATGGCCTCCGAGGCGACCACGAAAAACCACCCTCCCGACACCGACATCATGGTGTTCCAGACCAGTCCCGGGATGGAGAAAGGGACCTCCAGTCGCCAGAATCGCTGCCAGGGACTGAGCCCGAAGAGGTTGGCGGCCTGGGTGAGGTCCCGCGGGACCATCTTCAGCGACTGATAGAACGAGAAGGCCATGTTCCAGGCCTGGGAGGTGAAGATGGCGAACATCGAGGCCATCTCCACCCCCAGCAGGTTGCCGGGGAACATCGCCATGAAGCCGGTCACCGTGATGGCCAGGAAGCCGAGGATGGGTACCGATTGCAGGACATCGAGGGCCGGCACCAGGATCCGTTCGGCCCGGGCGCTCTTGGCCGCCAGGGCGCCATACGTGAAGGTGAAGACAAAGGACATCACGAGCCCCCCGGCCATCCGCAGCACGGTCCGCAGGGCATATTCGGGCAAGTGCCAGGGGTCGAGGGAGAGATGGAAGGTGTCGCCGGGCTGGAAGGGGACGGTCATCTGGCGCATGCCCCAGGCCAGAGCCCCCAGCAGCCCCAGTACGAGGGGGATCGTGACCAGGTCCCACCGATTCGGCTGCAGTCTTGGCCGCACCGGGAATCCCTCCGTGGGCCCCCAGAGCCTTTCCGGGCACGGGCGACCCACGACCCCAATCCTCAGGGCAGGACGTGCCAGCAGGACGATGGGTCCGAGGGGTCTCAGTGGGCGGCGCGACGGGAGCCGTCCGCCGGGACCGATGCTGGACTGGCGTCCTCTTCCACGTTCGGCTCCTCGTCAGGACACGTCACGCCCGCATTGCAACAGGCGGACGTAGTGTAGTCGTTCCGCCATCCGAGTCAATCCCCCGATCCGTCTCCTTGATCGTCGGGTCATCGCCGCCGCATTCTCGTCGCCGTGGGCGCAGAAGCAGGTGGGGACGATTCGCGTCCCTCTCGCACCGCATCACTCGGTGGGTGACCCGGCGCACCGATTTCGCCCACGCCCACGCCCACGCCCACGGCCACGAAGCGGGTCGAAACGCCGCGTGGCACCCGGCGATTTCGGCCGTCTTGACCCGTCTCCTCCGGAAACGGTTCCCGTGGGGACGCGAGCGCCTGCTCGCGCGTGGGTGCGCAGGCGCCGCCCGCGCAGGACCGTGACCATGGGCCGTGACCGTGTCGGTGTCGGTGACCGTGACCGTGTCCGTATCCGCCGCGGAGTCCCTGCCCGACCCCGCACCCCTGACCCTCTAACTCACCAACAAGCCTTGTCTGGCGTGGTCCACGGGAACGGGACGACCTCGACCTCCTGTCCGGCCTCGAGAACCGCACGGTCGGGCGGCCCGAGGATGAGGCAGTCCGCCCGGGCGAAGGGAAGCATCTGGTGGCTTTCCTGCGGACCGGAGGTCTCGGCCAGGATGCGCGCCCCCTCCTGCCAGCGGCGTCCGCGCAGCATGGCCGTGAACCCCGGTGCCTTGGTCGCGGCGGACGCCAGGACCGCGCGCGACCGCACCCGCTCCGGAAGGGCCCCCTGCAACCGTCGCAGGGCCGGCCAGGCATGGCACAAGAAGGTCGCCAGTGCGGAGGCCGGGTTGCCCGGCAGTCCCAGGACAGGCCGCCCGTCCAGGGTCGCGGCGTATAGGGGCTTGCCTGGGCGCTCCGCCACGCGCCAGAACAGGCGCCGGGCCCCCAGGGATTCGAGGACGTCGCGCATCAGGTCGTGGTCTCCGACCGACACCCCGCCCGAGGTCAGCAGGAGGTCCACGCGCGGGGCGAGGTCCCGGACCACGACCCGCATTGCATCCGGGTCGTCCGGGGTCGTTGCGCGCAGGACTTCGCCCGCCCCACACGCCCGTGCCGCGGCCTCGAGCGCCGGCCCGTTGGAATCGCGCACCTGTCCGACGCCCACGGGGCCGCCCGTCACCACCTCCGAGCCGCTCACGATCACGCCCACCCTCGGCCGGGCCCCGACCCGGACGGTCTCGATCCCGAGCGAGGCGAGAAGCCCCACGCCAGGCGGGGTCAGGTGCGTCCCCGCGCGCAGGACCTCTTCCCCGGCACGCACGTCGCTCCCCGCGTCCCGGATGTAGGCCCGCTTCTTGACGGGACCGTGCAGGGTCACGACGTCCCCTTCCCGATGCGTCTGCTCCTGCATCACGACGGCCACGGTCCATGGCGGGACCACTCCCCCGGTGAACATGCGCAAGACCGCGTCCTCGGGGGGGGCCTCCCCGGACCAGGGGTGCCCCGCCGCGACCTCGCCCGCCACCCGGGCCCGGACCTCGCCCCCGTCCCGGATCGCGCGCCACACCGGCTCGGGAACCGCGTAGCCGTCCATCGCGCTGATCGGGTGCGCGGGGACGCTCTCCGGGGCCCGGACCGCCCGCGCCAGGACGCGGCCCACCGCGAGCGACAGGGGAACGTCCTGGGGCGGGAGGGGAGTCACGGCCCCGAGGATCAGGTCAATCGCTTCCTCGAACGGGATCAAGTCGTTCATGGTCGCTCCATGGCGTGACGTCGCCCGCGCCTCATGTGGTGGCATCGGCACACCGCCATCCAGGGCGCGCTGCGTGGATTTCCTGATTTCCACTTTCCCGTTTCCAGGTTCCTGTTGGCCATTTCCTGTCCGTGACCGTGGCCGTAACCGGGACGGTGTCCGTGACGGTGTCCGTGACCGCCACGGAGACCCAGCCAGATGCCGGACCCCGGATGCCGGACCCCGGCCCTCGCCTACCCCGGATGGCCGCCG
>JBBIPO010000023.1:0-8807 GCA_037442805.1 Deltaproteobacteria bacterium | reverse complement strand
GATGCCGGACCCCGGATGCCGGACCCCGGCCCTCGCCTACCCCGGATGGCCGCCGCCCCAGATCATGGGGAAAATGTGTAGCACGGCCGGCCACAAGGCATCGAGCGATTCCTGCACGCCCCGGGACGACCCCGGCAGGGTCACGATCAGGGTTCGCCCTGCAACGCCCGCCACGCCCCGGGACAGGACCGCCCGCGGCGTGCGCTGGTATCCGTGGACGCGCATCGCCTCGACGATCCCGGGGACCTCGCGCTCGATGACCGCCCGCGCGGCCTCGACCGTAATGTCGCGCGGGCCGAGGCCCGTGCCCCCCGTGGTCATCACCAGGTCCACGCCCGCCGCGACCAGGCGGCGGAGCGCGGCCTCGACCACCTCCCGCTCGTCCGGCAGGACCGTGGGCTCGCCGGCCTCGATCCCCGCTTCCCGCAACCGCTCCAGGATCGCTCGCCCCGACGTGTCTCGCCTCTTCCCGGCCGCCGTGGAGTCCGAGACCACCAGGACCGCGCCGCGCAGGGGGCGGTCGAACACCTCGACGAAGTCCGACTTCCCTCCCTTCTTCTTCACGAGGCGCGCCTCGCCAATGACCAGCGCGTCGTCCACTGGCTTGAGCATGTCGTACAGGGTCAGTGCCGCGACCATGACCCCGCACAGGGCCTCCATCTCGACGCCGGTGCGGTCCACCGCGGTGACCGAGCAGCGGATGTCCACCCGGTCCTCCGCGACCTCGAAGTCCACCCCGACGTGGTCCACCCGCACCGGGTGACAGTACGGCACGATCCGCGCCGTGTCCTTGGCGGCCATGATGGCGGCGACGCGCGCGACCGGGATCGGGTCCCCCTTGGGGCCCTCGCCCCGGCGGACCGCCTCCGCGGTCTCGGCCCTCATCCGTACCGAGCACGTGGCCACGGCCGTCCTCGCGGTCGTGGGCTTCCTGCTCACATCCCGCATCGCTCCCTCCTTACGCCATCGCGCCCGCCGCGTCCTCGGGCCGGTTCCAGTTCGCGAGCAAGGCCTCCGGGTCCCCAAGGTCCCAGATCTCCTCCACCGCCATCGCTCGCACACCGGCCCGTTCCCACGCCCATCGAAGCGAGCGGTCCTCGCCCGACAGCGCGCCCTCCAGCGCCTCCTGGACCGCGTCGGGACGAAGGACGCACGGCACCGGATGCAGGTCACCGCGCCACCGAAGGCACGTCCCCGGCCCGTCGTTGCGCACCGCCAGCACGCGCAGCAGGTCCGGCGTCACGCCGGGCTGGTCCACCGCGAAGACCACGACGACCGGCGCGCCGCATCGCCGCAGACTGGTCACCACGCCCCCGAGCGGCCCCGCCCCGGCAACGTCGTCCGGGGTACCGCGAACGCCCAGGACCTCGATGGATTCGGCTGCCCCGACGGAAAGCCACACCTCGGGAGTCACCGCGCGGGCCACCTCGACCGCGGCCTCGACGAGCGCCTTCCCATTCCGCGTCCTCGCGAACCGCTTGTCCGTTCCGAAGCGCCTGGACCGGCCGCCCGCGAGGACGATGACCGCCAGGTCCCTCGCGGGTCGCACGACCCGCACGCCGCACCCCGCCCGGACCTCCCCCCCGGTCACGACCCGCGCGAACACGCCCTCCCGGGGCATGATGCAATCCCCGGTCTTGACCCGGATCGCGCAACCCTTGTGACACTCCTTCCCGAGCGCGGTGACCTCCAGGACCGCGTCGCCGATCCCGATGAGGTCCCCGACCTCCACCCCGTCGAGCGGCCCGTCCACGACCACGTTCTCGCCGAAACGTCCGAACCCGAGCGTGGCCCCGAAGCGCGCCTCCATGGCCCGGATGCTCGGCAGGGCCAGGAGCGACACCTGTCGCGGCCCCGGACCCGCGTGGGCGTCGCCCTCCACCCCGGACTCGCGCACCAGGCGGACCTGTTCCACCGGGTCCTTGGGCACCCCTTTGAGACGCGACAGGGCCACCGCGCTCACCCGCATCGGCATGTCGTTCCTTTTCCGCGTGACGGTGACAGTGTCCGTGGCCGTGACGGTGTCCGTGGCCGTGGCCGAGACGGTAGCCGTGTCCGTGACCGTGTCCGTAACCGTGACCGCCACGGAGCCCCCCCCGGGGCCCCCCGGGGCGGCGCCCGGGGCCCCCCCCCGCGGCGGGCGCCGCGACCCCGACCCCCCGACACCCGACCCCGGAATCCGGATCCCCAAATTCGTGCCGGCGGGTTCACTCTCGCCCCCACGTCATCCCCCGATCCCGACCATCGTCTCGATCCGCTCCCCCTCGCGCCCTTGCTTGCGCCGCAAGACCTGGGCGATGGCCTCCCGCAGTCCCGTGGCGTCCGCGCCCCGCAAGAAGGGCCTCAGGTCCGTCGCGGTCTCCCCGAACAAACACGTCTTCAGACGCCCACGGCTCGACAGGCGCACCTTGTCGCACCCGTCGCAGAACCGCGCGTGGGATGGCGTGATGAAACCCACCCTCTCCCCGCCAGGCCCCCGGTACATCCGTGCGACGCCTTCGGCCACGGCTGGGACCAGGTCCAGTTCGTCGCGCAGACCGGCCTCGATCTCGGCCATCTTCGCCCGCGCGGCCTCGTCCGGCGCAAGCCCCGACACCGGCATCGCCTCGATGAAGCGCACGGTCACGCCCGCCTCCCGGCCGAACGCCACCAGCCGCGCCGCGTCCTCCAGGGTCGCGTCCGAGGCACAGACCGCGTTGACCTTGACCGGGATCCCGGCGCGAACCGCCTCGCGGACCGCCCCCATGACGACCTCCACGTCGCGTCCGCCCATGACTGCCCGGTAGCGCGCGGGGTCCACGCTGTCGAGGTGCACGTTGACCCGATAACCCGCCCCGGCCAGGATCCGTACGAACTCGCGGAGCCTCGTGCCATTCGTGGTCAACCCGAGGTCCTCGACCCCCTCCAGCCCGGCCAGCGCCCCGAGCAGCCATTTTATGCCGGGCCGGCGCAGCGGCTCCCCGCCGGTCAGGCGGACCTTGCGCACGCCAAGACCCACGAGCGCGCGGGTGACTTCGACGATTTCTTCGTAGGTCAGAAGGTCAGACCTCGGTGCTCCGGCGCTGCGCATCGGCATACAGTAGCGACAACGCAAGTCGCAACGATCCGTCACCGAAACCCGAAGATAGCGCACGCCGACCATCACGCCTCCGCGCACGTCGCCAGTGTACGTCGTCTTCCGGGTCGAAGCCATCGTTGACGGCCCGTCGCGGCTTCCGAACGTGCCACGCGCTTCACGAAGACAGACCACCGCCCTGTCGAGTAATCATGCGGATCGCTCGCCCGCGCCGATCGCGCTGTCCGGCGGAAACAGCGGTACGACACGATCCACCCACCGCAGGAGGAGGAAAGGCACCGTGAACACGACCACGGCCACGACCAGCCCTTCCCGCTCCCAGAGGCCGGGGACGTAACTCGTGTAACCGCGAAGACTTTTCGACAACAACTGCCCACCGATGACCACGTTCCACCGCATGGCCAGCACCTGGACCAGCAGGAGCACCGACGAGGAAAACACCAGCAGGTCCGATACCCTCGAGCGCGGCTTCAGCAGGTTGTTCACGCCGAGGAACAGGAACGGGAGGAGCGAGCAAACCACGAGTTGCACCACGATGTACGTCACGAAGAGGCGGTCCCGGATCAGGATGGACAGGGGCTCCCATTCGGCGGTCTGCTGGTACGCGATGGACAGGACCTCCATGACTTCGAGCGTCACCGCGACCATCATGAACCCCCACAGGTAGCGGGCCATGGTCTCGACGACCGCGCGCTCCACGGGGACCTTGCGAAGATACGAGATCAGATAGAACAAGAACAACAGAACCGAGAGGCCGGACACGATGGCGGACATCAAGAAGATGATGAACATGAGCGGCGTGGACCACCAGGGGTTCGCCTTGATGGATCCGAACAGGAAGCCCACGTAGCCATGCAGGAAGCAGGCCACCGGGATGCCCGCCCCGGCCAGGAACCGGACCACCCGGTGGTCGCGCCGCCGCGTGGCATCGGTGACGGTCAGGTCGCCCAGGGCCAGGGCCCGATACAGGAAACCAGTCAGTCCGCCGCGCTGCCGGGCTCGTTCCACGAGGTCCTCGCGCACCGAGAACCAGACCTCCAGCGCCACAAGGGTCAGATAGGTCAAATAGACGATGCCGAAGCCGGCCATCGCCGACGTCGGGCTCGGGGTGATCAGGATGTTGAACGCGCGCTCCGGACGGCCCAGGTGCAAGAGCAGCGGCAGCGGTGCGAACAGCAGGAACACGAACGAGGACGCGAGCGCGAACCGCGCGATGGTCCGCAGTTCCCTCTGCCCGAATAGATGGTACAGGGAGGACACGATGAACGCCCCGGCCACGAGCCCCGTGATGTACGGATACAGGACGATCATCACGGTCCAGTGGACATGGATCTCGTTCGGAAAGACGAATCCCGAAATCGGCCCGGCAAGTTCCCCGTGCATCAGATCACCTCCTGATCGAGGCCGAGGTAGAAGCACTTGGGATGCGTGCCCATCTCGGGCTTCAGTACGCCGTGGCGCCCGGTGGCGAGCCGTTTGCGCAGCGGGCTGTCCGGGTCGTTGAGGTCCCCCACGACGCGCGCCCCGACCGGACAGGCCTGCACGCAGGCCGTGGGCAGACCCCGGACGAGCCGGTGGTAACACAGGGTGCACTTGTCTGCGGTCCCGTCCGGGTGCAGGTAGCGGCTCCCGTAGGGACATGCCTGCACGCAGTAGCCGCAGCCGATGCAGCGCTTCTTGTCCACGAGGACGAGCCCGTCGCGCGACCGGGACGAGGCCCCCGCCGGGCGCTCGGGGCCGCGGGGGGCCGTCGAGCACTGGGTGCACAGGTTGGGCACGAAGAACGCCTGCTCGCCCTCGGCGGGGTCCACCGGGGGGTCCTCGGGGAACCCGTTCAGGGCCCCGTCCGGAGAATCCACGAGGACGCGACCGTCCCGAAGCATGGTGTAGCGCTCGACCCAGGTTCGGTAGTAGCCGTCGGGTACGTGGTTCTCGGCCTTGCAGGCCCGCACGCAGGCCCCGCACCCCATGCACCGCGTCAGGTCCACGAGGAACCCCCAGCGGCGTCCGTCGGGGTCGTACCCCGCGGGGTAGTCGCCCGCGCGCGCCTCCGTCAGGCGAAACGTCCACAGCAGCCCGGTCGCGCCAGCGAGCCCGGTCTTCAAAAACGCCCGGCGATCCAGCACCTGCATCCCCTTGAATTCGTCGTTCATGGCGCCCCTCCGGGCACGACTACCCCGCGCGACCGACCCGCCACGGAGTGGATCGCGTCTTCCAGATGACAGTCCGCGCATCGCTTGCTCCGGTCGTCCTCCGTCATCGCCACGTCCTGAAGGTGCGCCTCGAACGAGGCGAGCAACGGCATCCGGTCGCGCGCCTTGAACGGGTGGTCCTGATGGCACATCAAGCAGAATCGCGGGCTGCCGTTCTTGTAGATCCGCCCCGAGAATTCGGAATCCCGATGGAACTGGTGGCACGTCCGGCAGTCGAGGGACCCGTGCGCCTTGTCCGAGGCGTCCGCGACCACGTCCGCGTGGCAATCGCGGCATTCGAACGTCACGACGTGCCCGGGCGGTCTCGGCCGGTTCCCGACGCCGTCTCGGTGACAGTCGGTGCACGGATGGATCAGGGGATGGATGCGTGCCTCGAAGGCGGGCTGATCGAGATAGAGTGGCTGATGCGGGTCGTGGCACGCCTGGCAGGCCGTCCCCATGTCCTTCACGCCCACGAGGGCGTAATGTTCCGGGACCGTGATGGTCGGGAACAGGACGGGCCTCGCCACCAGGCGCCGGTGGCACGCCAGGCAGTTCGCCGGGGCCAGTTCCCGGAAGATGTAGCCCCTGTCCGCGGGTTCGCCGGCTTCGCGCGCCTTCACGTGCTCGGCACCGGGCCCGTGGCAGTCCTCGCACGGGACCCTGACATGAACGTCCTTGTCGTGCCGGGCCCGCTCGTCGGGGTGGCAGCGGCCGCAGACCTCCACCCCCTGATGGACCGGTTCCCTGGCCGCCTCCTCCTCGGGTGCCGCGGCTCGGAAATACCCGTCGCGCCCGAAGTCGTCCGGCACCAGGAAAGACCGCACGACCAGCCCCACGACCAGCAGGACCGCGAGGATCGTGAACACCCGCCTGGCGTACGCCGGCCGCCCCTTCCCGTCGCTCGATTCCGCTTCCAAGCGTCACCTCCCGCGCGGATCATGAACAAGCCGGGGAATGTCTGTCAACATGCTGGCCGATTCCCAAGTCGTCGTATACCACGCGGCGTTTCGACCCACTCCGTGGGCGTGGGCGAAAGTGGCCTCACGCGAGCAGGCGCTCGCGTCCCCACGGGAACCGGGATCCGGGGTCCGGCAGGGGTTCCGCGGCGGACACGTTCACCGACACGGTCACCGTCCTGCGCGCGCAGCGTGCCTTCGGGCTGCGGCGTGTCCACGCCGCCGTGTAACCCGCCCGGAGCGCGAGGACCCTGAATTCGGCAGGCACCTCCGCCCCACGGTCAGACCAGCCGTTTGCGCAACTCTTGAACCCTCCGGACCGCGGCCTCGACGGACGCCCGCGGAATCTCGCCTTTCCTCACGAGGTCCTCGAGCGCCTCGATCAGCCGCAGGCCCTCGCCGGCCGCCCCGCAGTGGAGAAACAGGTCCACCCCCGCATCGAGGCCCCGGGCCACGACCTCATCGGGCGCGAACCGCTCCGAGATGGCCTTCATGCCCAGGTCGTCCGTAACCACGCACCCGCCAAACCCGAGGTCCTGGCGCAACAGCCCCGCCACAACCCGCCGGGACAAGGTCGCCGGGCACTCTGGGTCCAGGGCCGGATACACGCAGTGGGCGGTCATGACCATCGGGAGACCTGCACGGACCGCGGCCTCGAACGGCGGGATTTCTCGGCAACGCAGCGTCTCCGCGTCGGCACGAATGACCGGGAGGTCCACATGGCTATCCGCGGCGGCGTCTCCGTGCCCCGGAAAGTGCTTGCCGCAGGCGAGGACCCCGGCCGCCTGCAATCCCTCCAGGAAGGCAACCCCGCACCGGGCGACCTCACCCGGATTCGCCGAGAAGGCGCGGTCCCCGATGATCGGGTTCGCGGGATTCGAGTCCACGTCCAGGACCGGCGCGAAGTCCACGTTGAACCCGAGGTCCCACAGGGCCGCTCCGATGGCCACGCCCGCTTGCCGGGCCGCTTCCGCGCCTCCCCGCCCCACCTCCCGCGCCGACGGGAAGGCCCCGATCATCCGCCGGAGCCTCTGGACCCGACCGCCCTCCTCGTCCACGGCGATGATAGGGGGTGGATGACCCCGCGCCGCCTCCCGGATCCCCTGGCACAGGTCGCGGACCTGGTCCGGGTCCGCGAGGTTGCGCGCGAACAGGACCACTCCCGCAAGCCCGCGGGCCAACAGGTCCTTCACGTCGTCCGGGAGGGCCGGGCCATCGAAACCGAGGAGAAAGAGGGATGGAACAAGGATGTCTGCTTCCGCATTTCCTTGCATCAAGGATACTACTTGAGACTGTCCATCATGGACTGAAGGCGCGTCTTCTCCCGACCGTCCGAGACGAGAGCCTGCGCCTTCTTGTATGCGGAAATGGCCTTGGAGTAGTCGCGACTGGACTGATACGCGACCCCCAGTTTCTTCCATGCCTTCCAGCACGCGCCACCCCGGCACTGCCCGAGCAGTCTCTCCGCCTCGCCTAGATTCCCGGCCTTGATTGCCGCCTCGATCGCCGTCATCGGGTCCCTGCCTGGGGGGGCGGCGGATGCGGATGCGGTCTGTGACGATCGCGCCGGGGCCGCAGGGGGCCTGGACGGCGGTGGGGACGGCGCCGCCGTGGGTCGTCCGGCTCCCGGAACCGCTGCGGTGGCCAGCCTCGCCGGTTCCTTCGCGGGTGCCGGTGCCCTCGCCTCCTGCTTGACCCTGGGTGGGGTCGCGGGAGGCCCCGCGGTCGGCGGCGTAGTCGCTGGCGGTGCCGGCTCGGGCTCGACCGCGACGGGCTCCGCACGCGGGGCGGGCTCCGGGGCGGATGCAACCGCTTCCGCCGGCTCCGCGGTGCGCACGCCCTCGACCAGCCGGGCGGGAGGACTGATCGATGTCTCGATCTCGGTCGGCTGGGTCACCCACAGGTAGGCCCAGACCAGAACGACCGCGACGACGACCAGGACCCCCAGGACGATCAGGCGTCGGGTCAGCGACTTCGTCTGCGCGGCCTCGTCACGCCCCTCGAAGTCCGACGGCCAGCCCTGGCGGGCCACCCGCTCCATGTCCCGCAACGAGATGAGGCTGGTGTCCTTGACCGAGTCCCCGCCCGGCTCCGCCCCGACCATCGCTGGGACGTCCGGAACCGTCGCCCGGCGTGCCGGATGGGATTCCGGCGCTTCGATTTCGGCCGCGCCCTCTTCGGGCAAGACCTTGATTTTGTAGTCCCCGAGCCCAATCAGGTCTCCCGGCCGGACCTCGCTCCGTTCCCGGACCCGGCTTCCGTTCAGAAACAGCCCGTAGCGGGCCCCGGCGTCCTCCACGAAGAACCGGCCGTTGACCGCGCGCAATCGCGCGTGGTGGCGCGACACGTTCCGGTCCGGCAAGACCAGGACGTTGTCCTCGGCCCGGCCGATCGAGACCTCGTTGGTCCCCATCGGCACGATCCGGACGTTTCCAGCGTCGTCCTCGAGGTAGAGCCGAGCCATTGTGTCACCTCGCGCGGGGACAGTATATCACTCGCGGAGGACCGGTCAATCTTCGAGAGGAGCGGAGCAATCCGCGCTGTAAGCGCGGATTGCGACCCGGCCGCAGCAGGGGCCCC
>JBBIPO010000022.1:0-31208 GCA_037442805.1 Deltaproteobacteria bacterium | reverse complement strand
CAGTTCCTCGAGCACCTTGAACCGTCCGTCCACCTCGGTCTTCTTGCCCATGCGGTACCTCCTGTGTGCGACCTCGGGCGCCGGCCGCGCCCCCTTGCTCCGACCCCAGCGAGCGCCCACGCGCTCCCGGCGGTCCAGGACCCCTACCACACGCGATCCAGCAGCCGGTACTGGATCGCCTCGGACACGTGAACCGTCTGGACCCGCTCCGCCCCGTCCAGGTCCGCGATGGTGCGCGCGACCTTCAGGATCCGGTCCATGGCACGGGCGGATAGCCCGAGCCGTTCCATCGCGGCCTCGAGAAGCCGGGTGGCCTCGGGCGGGACCTTGCAGTGCTCGCGCACGAGCGTCGGGGACATCCGGGCATTGCGGGCAATCCCGATCCCGGCGAGACGCCGTTCCTGGGCCTTCGCCGCTCGCACCACGCGTTCCCGGATCGCGGCGGATGGCTCCCCCACGGGCTCGCTGCAAGCGAGGTCCCGGAACGGGACCGCCGGGACCTCGACGTGCAGGTCAATTCGGTCCAGGAGGGGACCAGAGACCCGCGCACGGTATCGCGCCACGTCCGAAGGAGAGCACGAGCAGCGATGCCTGGGGTCGCCGAGGAACCCACAGGGACACGGGTTCATCGCGGCCACGAGCATGAACTTCGCGGGAAACGTGCAGGCCCCGGAGGCGCGGCTGACGGTCACGTGCCCGTCCTCGAGCGGCTGGCGCAGGACCTCCAGGACCTCGCGGCGCCACTCGGGGAGTTCATCCATGAACAGGACCCCGTGGTGCGCGAGGGACACCTCGCCGGGCCTCGGGAAGGAGCCTCCGCCCGCCAGGGAGACCGCAGAGGCCGTATGATGCGGGGCGCGGAAAGGGCGAGTGCGGACCAGCATGGAGCGCCGGCGCAAGAGTCCGGCCACGCTGTGGACCTTGGTGACCTCCAGGCTCTCGGCCTCGGCCAGCGGAGGCAAGATGGAGGGAAGCCTGCGGGCCAGCATGGTCTTCCCGGCCCCGGGCGGCCCCACCAACAGGACGTTGTGACCCCCGGCGGCGGCGATCTCCAGTGCCCGCTTGGCGTGGGCCTGGCCGCGGACCTCCCGCATGTCCGGGAGGACCTCCGCGTTCGGGGGCTCGTCGAGGGGCCGCGCGACGTTCAGGTCCTGCACCCCCGCCAAGTAGCGAACGGCCTCCATCAGGGTGTCGGCGGCCACGCTGCGCACGCCGGAAACGAGGGCCGCCTCCGGCGCATTTCCGCGGGGAACCACGACCTCCGCGATCCCCCGATCCCGCGCCGCGGCCACCATGGGGAGGACCCCGGGCACGGGCCTCAACTGCCCGTCCAGGGACAACTCGCCCAGAAACATCCGGCCGTCGAGGGCCGCTGCGGGAAACGCCTCGAGGCACCCCAGGACCCCGACGGCGATGGGAAAGTCGTACAGGGACCCGTGCTTCCGAATATCCGCTGGGGCCAGGTTCACCGTGATCCACCGCGAGTTCGCCCGATGCCCCAGGGCCCGGAGGGTGGAGAGGACGCGAACGCGGCTCTCCTTGACCGCGGTCTCGGGCAGGCCCACGATGTCGAAGTGCCCCACCCCGGCGTACATGTCCACTTCCACGTCCACCAGCGTCCCCTCGATCCCGTGGACCGCCGCGGACCGGACTCGAACGTTCATGATGACCTCCGTGCGCCTCGCCTGTCCCCCGGCCCCGACCGGGGACATCGTGCCGCCGGTTCTTTCAAGGGTCGTGCCAGCAGTATTGTTCCATGATTTCCAATGGTTAGCAGACAAGGACGCGTCCCTGATTGGACAGGGATTGGACACGTGTCCAGGGCCTGTCCAACCCCCTTCCGGCCGCCCCGGGGCTTCAGGGGGTACTTGTCCTGTTCGACCAGTTCTGAAGCGGGCTTCCGACCCGTCTTGTCACAAGAACTCGTTTCGGGGCCTTTGCGTGTGGTCGGCCGTTTCTTTTCGGCCGGGTTCAGCAGGTCTGAAGGTCGGCGGGGGCTCGATCGGGGACTCGACAGCCGCGGCTTCCGATCCGATAATGCGCGGCCCGTCGCCCATGCCCGCGCGTGGCTTCGGTCACCGGCGGACAGGGGGACGCGGTCATGGCGATGGGCCGCGCGTCTCGGAGCGGGAGCCCGTGTCCAGGAACGACAGGGGACCACGCGACGGCGACCGGGTGCTCGCGTCCGTGGCCTCCGATGTGCACGGGCGACTTCGGGCGTCCTTTCCGGACATCCCGGCGGCCCGGATCGAGGACGCGGTGTCCGAGGCAGTCCGTCAATACCTGGAGCGCGACCGCGGGGACGTCACCCCGGCGGCGACCTTCGCGATCCTCAAACAGTTGGCCGTCTGGAACCTCCACCATGCCCTGCGGGAGGACCGGTGGCGCTCCTGGACGCCGCCGGGGGGCATCGAGCAAGTCAGCGACACCTCGCCTTCACTGGACACGCAGGTGCTCGAAGGGGAGACGCGAAAGGCGCTTCTCGAGGAACACCTTGTCAGCCGGCGCTCCCGGACCATCCTGAGCCTGTGGGCCCTCGGGTACCGCGTCCGGGAGATCGCGATGCGCGTGCACCTCAAGGCCGCGACCGTGCGCAAGAAGAAGGAACGGGCAATTCAGAAGATCAGGAAGCGGTTCCAGCTGGAGTGAACGGCTGCCCGGTCTTGTGACCGTGGCCGTGACCGCCACGGAGTCCCTGCCGGAGCCCGGAGCCCCGATCCCGGACCCCGGACGCCGGATCCCGGACCCCGGTTCCCGTGGGGACGCGAGCGCCTGCTCGCGTACGGCCGCGCGAGCGCCCGCTCGCGCGTGGGTGCGCGGGCGCCGCCCGCGCCAGACCGTGCCCGGGACAGAGTCCGTGACTCTGACAGAGTCCGTGACCGTGTCCGTGTCAGCCTCGGGGCCCCTGCCGGACCCCAAAGCCCGGACCCCCGACCCCGGACCGCGGTTCCCGTGGGGGCGCGGACAGGGCCGGAACCTCCACGCGCGAGCAGGCCCTCGCGTCCCCTGCCGGGGTCTGCTACATTTCGCGGCATGGCGGTTCGCTCGCGGTTGCGGAACGCACTGGTCCGGGGGTCGAGGGTCGTCCTCCTCGCGGCGTACTGGACCGTCACCCGTTTGACGATCTATGCCCTGCTCGCCGGGTTCTCCTTGTATTTCGTCTTGAACGCCGGCCCCTTCCCAGGCTTCCTGTCGGAGGTCCTGCGGTCCGTGCTCCCCGGGACGCTGTCCTTCGAGCGGCTCCAGGTCTCGCCCATCCCCTGGAAGGTGGACCTCCTGGGCGTGGGTATCCGGACCCCGGACGGCCGCGACGTTGTCACGGCTGGGTCGCTCCAGGTCACCCTGGACCTCGTCCCCACGGTGCGGTTCCTCGCGGGCCATACGGACCGCCTCCTGGAGGTCGCGTTCCGTTCCATCCGTCTGCGCGACTTCTGGTGCGAGATCGCCTTCGACGACCGCGGGGAACTCGAGTTTCTGCGTGCCTTCGTGTGGCCGCCCGAGCCAGAGGCCACACCCGCTGCTCCGAGCCACGGTCCCGATGTGCGCCTGCGATTCCAGCACATCATCGGGGAGCGGGGGCGCTTTCATCTGTCGTTTCCGGAATGGGAGCTCTGGCTCGAGGGCCTCTCCCTCGACACGTCGCTGACGGTCCGGGAGGACGGGAGGGTCCTGATCCGGGCGCCGGTCGTGACCTTCTCAGGGGGAGTGGGCCGCATCCACGTCGCCCCGGACGTCCGAGAAATCCCGCGCGAGGTCCCGTTGCGCGCGAGCCGAGTGGAGGGCTTCGATTTCGACACCGACCATTTCTCCATCGCCCGAGCCCGAATCGCCCTCGATGGGATGGACGTGGACGCCGCGGGGTCCCTCGCGTTTCCGTCCGGCGGACTTCTGGCCTACGACTCCCGAGTCGTGCTGACCTTGCCGGACCAGAGTCCCCTCCTCGCCCGGACGACGCGCAACCAGGTACATGGGCCGGTGACCCTGACCGTTCAAGGCCGCGGGGACGAGCACGACCCCCGTTTTCACCTCCGCCTGTCGTCGCCGGGACTTCACGTCGCGGGGCTCGCCCTCGGTCCGGTCACCGTGGACCTCGACGGCGGGCGCGTCGCCTCCGGACCCTACGCCTTCCATGACCTGACGGCGGCCGGAGACTCCCCGTGGGGGTCCTGGCGCATCCGCGACGCCGCCTTCTACCCCTTCGGGTCGGACCCCTCCCGCCCCAGGCTCGAGGCACAAGCCACGTTCGAAGCCGACATCCGCGAAGTCCCCCGACTTCTCGATGCGCTCGGGGTTCCTTCCCTCCCGTCGGCCGTGCCCCTGCCCTCCCGCGCGTCGGTTCATGTCCGCGCCTCGGGCGCCGTCTCGTCCGGACGACCGGACGTTTATCAGGCCGACGTCTCCGCCCGCATCGCCGGGACCCTGTCCGGCCGGTCGCTCCTCGAAGGCCCGGACCTGCACGTGGGCATCGCTGCCCAGGTGTCCTGGACGCCCAACTCCCCCGACCCGGGTCCGCTCGTGACGGTGCGGGACCTGACGCTACGCTCCGGTGCGGACCTGGCGCGGGCACGCGGCACGCTCGACCTCGGGGCCGGGACCCTGCGCGCCTCCGGCGTGGTCGAGAAGGACCTCGCGTCCCTGTGTCGCGCCCTCGGCGCGACGTGCCGGGGTCGTGTCGCCCTGTCCGACGTGTCCGCCAGGGGACGATTGGGCAGCCCATCGGTCTTCGCAGGGGCTCATGCCACCGGACTCGCCGTCTCGGACGTGGCGGTCCAGGAGGTCCGGGCCTCCGTGCGCCTGGAGCGCGGCACGCTGGCCCTGGACCACGTGTCCGCGGAAGCCCAGTTCGCGAGGATGGAGGCCCGCTCCGTCCGCCTGGATCTCCGTCGTCCGCTCCTGGCCGTGGACGGCGCATCCGTCACGCGGATCAACCTGATGTGGCTCCCCTACCTTCGCCCGTACGGCCTGCGCGGGATGGGGCAGGCCACGGCCGATTTTCTGCGGCTGGACCCGCGCGACCCTTGGCGCACGCTCGCCCTGTCGGGTTCCGTGGCGCTGCCGATGGTTGTGGTCCAGAACCGCAGGTTTCAAGCTGTCAGCGCGACCATTCAGGCCCAGGACGGTCGTGTCTCGGTCCCTGTTCTGAACGCCCGGCTCGTCGGCGGCGGCACGCTGCGCGCCGAGGCCACCGTGGACCTGGGCCGCTCCGAGGTCTTCGCCCGCATCGCGCTCGCCGACACCCCTCTGCCTTTCCTCACCGGTCTGGGCGACTCGTTGAGGGGCGTCGTGTCGCTCGACGCCCTAGTGGCCGGTTCCCTGCGAGACCCTTCGCTCCGGATAGATGCAATGGTCAATGATGTTTCATATAATGACATCTCTTTTGGGACAATCGCGCTCGCGGCCCGTCGAAACCCCGCCGGGGACCTCTTCCTGTCCTCTGACCGCTTCTTGCCCAGGGTCGCCCTCGACCCCACGTCCGGCCTCGTCTATCGCGACGGTCGCTTCACCGCCCTCGTCATCCGTGCCGACATCACGGACATGACCCCCCAGGACTTCTGGCCCTCCCTGCCTCCGCGAACCTTCCAGGCCCAGTTCAGCGGGCATCTGGACCTTTCGCTGGGCCTGGGCCGGGAAGGCGCCCTGCGGGCCACCCTGACCTCGCCCCACGGTGGCCTCACTCTGCGCTTCTTCGATGGCGAGGTGACCCTTCGCAACGAGGACCGCCTCGAGCTTGCCGTGCGCGAGTCCGGCGACGTGACCCTGTCGGGGCTCGCCCTGTCCGACGGCCAGGGGACTCTGCGGGCCTGCGGCGAGGTCATGGACCGCGACGGACGGAGCCACCTCCTCGTGCGCGGTCCCGTATCGGTCGTGTTCCTGCGCTACCTGAAGGACGTGTTCTCGTCAGCCCAGGGCATCGTGCATCTTGCCGGGCTTCCGGGGGAACCGCCTCCGGTCCCTCCACCGGGGTGTCCGGCCGACATGACCCTGGCCGAGGGGGCCCTGGAAGTCTTCGGCCAGGGTCTGTCCCCCGTCTTTCGGGGGTCCGTTCGCGCGGACGCGGTCGAGCTCGTGATCCGCCGCCTTCCCGATCCAATCGTCCTGGAGCCCGGGACCATCGTCATGCTGCGCGGGGACGACCAAGGGCGCATGACCGCGACCCTCCCCGCGGACTCGCCCCTGCGGGGACGTCTTGGGGACGGCCGCTTCGCCGTGGATGGGGTCGCCACGTTCCAGGGGTTCCTGCCCGACTCCGGAACCCTGCACCTGTCCGGATCGGGGCTGCGCGTCGCGTCGCCCGGCGTGTACTACCTGGTCCTCGCGCCGGACGTGACGGCCCGGTTTGCCGACATGGCCAGCCAGGACCCTGGTGCCCGGCGCCTGGTCCTCGCCGGCCGGGTGGATGTCACCGAGGGGTCGTACCACCGGAACTTCGATGTGGTGCGCAAGGCATTCTCGGGCGTCGCAGGTGCGCGCGTGGCCCAACGCGAGTCCGCGCCTCTCGCGACCCGCGCGCCGTGGCTTGCGGCCGCCGACCTGGACCTCGTCGTGACCGGGTCGCGCCTCGGCGTGCGCAGCCGCCTCCCGTTCGGGTCCACCGACCTCGAGATCGCGCTCGACCTCGCGGTCCGCGGCACGCTGGAGCGACCCGAGGTCTGGAACCGCGTGGAGGTCCTCCCCGGCGGCAAGGTGACCTACAACGTGGTCCGCCGGGAGTTCGAGGTCACGCGCGGGACCGCAGACTTCGATGGGGACCCGGCGCGACCCGTGCTCGACGTGACCGCGCGGACCACCGTGGACCAGTCCTCGGCCGGGACCACCCAGACCGTCGGCGGCTCTCGCTTCGAACCCGAGACCCAGACCGAGACCGGTTCGTTCGATGAAGGGGTGGTGGTCACCCTCGCGGTCTCGGGGCGCTTCCCGGACCTCGACCTGTCCCTGACATCGAACGCCCGCGACCTGGACCAGACCGACCTCCAGTACCTCCTGCTAACGGGGACGACGCAGCGCGAGGCGGCCGAGGGCCGCTCGGGACTGATTGACCTGGGGCTCGTGACCGAGGACATGACCAACCTCGTCACCAACCTCTTGTTGTCCCCGTTCGTGGACGCGATCCGATTCGGGATCAGCCCGTCCGGTGGGATGAACGCGGAGGTCGAGGCCCACCTCGGGTCGCGACTGCGGTTCGAGACCCAGGTCCTGCAAGAGACGGGCGGGTCCCGCTACCGGGCCGGGTTTCAGGTGCGGCTGACCGATCGCCTCTTCCTGGAGGGGCGGATGCGGGCCGTGGAACAATCCACGGACCCCTCGGAGGTCGGCCGGCGATACGAGGCGAAACTGCGGTATCGGATTCCCATCGAGTGAGGGCGGACAGGCGGTGGGGCGCGGCACGCGGGCGAGGCACGCGGTCTCTTGGGTCCTGGTCGGGGTGCTCGCGTCCATGGCTGCGTTCGCCCAGGAGCCTTCCCGCCCTTGCGACGGCCCGGTCCGCCGGGTCCGCGTGCTCGGGTGCGACGCGGCCCAGTGCCGGGACCCCGGCTTTTCGGACCTCCTGATCGGGCTCGCCGGTCTCCGGGCGGGCGAGGTCCTCGACGGCGAACGGGTCGAGGCGGCCCGGGCGCGCCTGTTGCAACTCGGCCTCTTCCGGAGCGTGACCCTGCGGTGCGCGCCGGGGGAGGGCGGCCTGGACGTGGACCTGGAGGTGACCCCCGTCACGAGGCTTCGCAAGGTGCGCTTCTTCGGGCACCGCCATTTCGATGAACCGGCCCTGCTGGACCGCCTCCCCGTCGAGCCCGGCGACCCCCTCGACCCGGAGGGCCGGCGGACCGAGGACCTGCTCGAGCGCGTGCGCGATGCGGTGAAGCGGACCTATGCCGAGGAGGGCTTCCACGCGACGGACGTGGACCTGGCCCTGACGCCGGTGGGCCAGGACCTCGTGGACCTCCACGTGACGGTCCGCGAGGGGGAGCGCCTGAAGGTCGCCTTGGTGGAGGCGTCGCTCGGGCCCGCGCAGTCCGCTGGCGACTGGGCCGGCCCCCGAGAGTGGGCCTGCCCCGTGGTTCGCGCGCGCGACCTGCGTTCCTGGGCCGGGGTGTCCCCGGGGGACGCCTACACCGACCGGACCATCCCCACCGCGGTCCAGAACCTGCAACGCGCCCTGCGGGCCATCGGGTTCTCGGGCGTGCGCGTGACCGCGAACCTGGACCGCGAGTCCCGCCGCCTGGTCCTGGCCGCATCCTACACGTCCTGCTATCTGATTCGCTTCTTCGCGCGCGACCGCGACGCCCCGGGCCGGCTCGGGTTCAAGCCCCTGGAGGACCCGGGGCTGATCAGGGTCCTGCCCTTCGCTGATTCCGGGGTCTTCGACCTGACCGAGGCCTCCCTGGGCCGCGAGCAGGTCCGCCAGTATCTCGAAGACCGAGGGTTCTTGTTCGCGGACGTGGTGCTGGACTATCGGGCGTTTCGAAGCCCTCAAGACCGGCCGGCATGGGTGGGACCGGACGTCGGCGGTATCATTGCATATTTTGTCACGACGAATCGTCGCCGCGAGATCCGGACCATCCGGTTCCCGGGCCACCGCGGCCTGGACGAGTCCCGCCTGCGTGAGGTCATGGTCACCAGGGCGTACGACTTCTTCGGGGACCCGGGCGCGGTCCTGCCGGACCAGGTGTTCGAGGACCTCGACCGCATCCGCGACCTGTACCGCAGGGAGGGGTATGCGGGGATGCGCTTCGAGTGGGCCGGCGAGGGTGGCGTCCGGCGGCGCGAGGTCCGCGTCGAGGGTCGCGAGACCGTCTATACCTATGTGGACGGGGATCGGGCCTTTCGTGTGCGCACCCTCCCGTCCACGGACGGGGTCGTCCTCGAAATCGGCGTGCGCGAGGGCGAACCACAGCGACTCGGGCAGGTCCGCGCGCGGGGCGTGACCGTGTTCCCGGTGGAGGGGCTCCTGCGGGACCTCGACCTCGCGGACGGGCGGCCCTTTTCCCCGGCGCGCCTGGCCGACGCCGCGAGGGACCTGCGCCGCCGCTACGCGAACGAGGGGTATCTGGCCGCGAAGGTGCGCTTTGCCTGCCGCGGGCACGACCCCGACGTCCCGGAGGAGGGATGTTCCGTGGATCGCGTGGCGTCGCGTCGCGTGGACCTGGGGGTGGAGGTGGTGGAGGGACCGCGGACTCGCGTCCTGGGGGTGGTCGTGGACGGGCTCCAACGGGCCCGCGAGGACGTGGTCCGCCGCGAGTTTCCGGGCCCCGGCGAACCCTACCGCGTGGACCGGGTGGCGCAGGCCGTGCGCACCCTGAAGAACTACGGGGTCTTCCGGTCCGTCCAGGTCCGGGCCGTGGGCGCGGACGAGCAGCCCCCGCGCGAGGAGGTCGTACTCGTCGTGACGTGCCGCGAGGCGCGCTCCCGCTTCGTGGACCTGGCCGGCGGGTTCGAGACCCTGAACCGTTCCGGCGAGTTTCCCGGGTACCTGACCTCGCCGCTCGCGACCACCCTGACGGTCCAGGACCGGACCACGACCGGGTTCGGACGCGCGGTCGGCTTGCAGATTCCCGACATCCTGCTGACCGGCGAGGTCCGCTATACGGACCTCAACTTCCTGGGGAGGGCCAAGCGCCTCTATCTGCCCGTGAAGTATGGCATCTCAGCGACCGCGTGGGACCGCTATGCCGCCTTCACCCCGACTTACGTGGACCCGCGCTTCCTCGCGCGCGGCCTGAGTTTCCGCGCCACGCCCTTCGTGATCTACGACCGCGCAACCACGCGCCTGGACCTGTTTCAGGTCGGGGCCGAGTTCGCCGTGTCCAAGGAGGTCCTGCCGAGGCTGTTCGGCGGCCTGACATACGAGGTGGCCGAGGTCACCAGCCGCGACCCCGAGACGGAGACCGCGTACTCCCCGTTTCGCCTCGAGAACAAGGTCGTGCCCACCCTCACCTACGACCGCTTGGACCACCCCATTAACCCCAGGCGCGGCGGGATCATCCAGGCGTCCCTGTCGTACATCAACGCGATCGTCGGCGGGGACGCGCGCAACTACCTGAAGTTCGAGGCCACGGCCAAGGGGTTCTACACGGTGCGCAACTTCCTTACCTTCGCGCTCATGGGGCGGTACGGGACGAGCCGCTCGTTCGCGGGGGCCGGGATTCTGCCCCAGGAGGAACGCTTTACCCTGGGCGGGAACCGCGGGGTACGGGGCTTCGCGAACGACGCCATCGCGCAGTACCACCCGGACGGGAGCCTGCGCCTTTGGCGCCTGCCCGACGGGACCCTGCGCAAGTCCTACGGGGGCGACATCGTGGTGTCCGGGTCTGCTGAGGTCCGCTTCCCGCTGGTGCGCCGCATCAACCTGTATGCCGCCGTCTTCTATGACGTGGGCGCCCTGGCGGACCGCGTGGCCGAGATCTCGGTCGCGTCGTTCCGTCACTCGGTGGGGTTCGGCGTGCGCTACCTGCTCGGGGAGGCCATCCCCATCCGCCTGGACTACGGTCTGATCCTGGACCGCCGATGCCGCGACGTGGACCCCCAGACGGGGCTTTGCGTCCAGAAGGAAGAGATCGGCAACATCCATTTTGGACTGCTGTATTCGTTCTGAGGCAGCCGAGGCCCAAGTCGTCGGATGCCACGCGGCGTTCCGACCCTGTTCGTGGCTGTGGGCGTGGGCGAAACCGGTGCGTCGGGTCACCCTCCGAGTGAAGCGGCGCGAGAGGGACGCGAATCGTCCCCACCTCCTTTTGTGCCCACGGTGACGAGAATGCGGGGGCGATGACCCGTCGATCACGGCCGAGCACGGCGGGATTGACACCGGGGCGGCGGTGGGTAACATCAGGGTGCGCTCGAAGGATGGAGGTCGCGATGATCCCTCGGGAACGCACGGATCTTCTGCGGACCCTGGCGCAACGACTGCTCGCCGAGTCCGACCCCGACCGCATCGTCGCGGGGGTGGTCCGGGAGGTCGTGGCGCTCACGGGTGCCGAGCGCGGGGTGCTCCTCGTGGACCGACGCGGCCCGCAGCTCGAACACGAGTTTGCCTGCCGTCAGGGCGCCTCAGACTTTTCATCGGACGAACTGGTCTTGAGCGGCGCGCTCCTCGAGCACGTCCGGCTCAGAGGGGAAACCCTCCTGACCACGAACATTCAGGAGGATTCGCGAATCCATCCGACCGCCAGCATCCGCGCCCTGGGATTGCGCTCCATCCTTTGCGTCCCCCTTCTTCGGGGGCACCGGTTTGTCGGGGCCTTGTATCTGGACTGCCTGGCGTCGGAGCATGTCTTTGCCGAGGAAGACCGGGAGTTCGTGGAAGCGATGGTTCCCCTTCTGGTCCTCGTGCTCGACGGGGCCCGCAGGCACGCGCGATTGCTCGCTGCGGCCCGAGCGGCCGAGGCGTTTCGCCTCCGACCTGATCCGCACGGGGTTCTGCGGGATGCACTGCGCGAGATCATCCGCCTGACGTTCGCGGAACAGGGTTTCGTGGTGCTCGTGGGGAAGGAAGGGAAATCCCCGCAGGTGCTGGTCGGGCTGAATGGAGACGGGCTGCCGCTGTCGGATGAGGACGGCTACCTCGTGTCGTGGGGCGTGGTGAAGGGGGTGTTCAAGAGCGGAAAGTCGGTCCTTTCCTCGAACGTCGAGGCAGACGCCGCGTACGCGGCATCGGAGAGTATTCGCGACCTCGGTCTGACCTCCATCTTGTGCGTGCCCATCGCGTCGAGAGACCACCTGCACGGGGCGATCTATCTCGAGAACCACCTCCAGGAGGGCGTATTCGATGCCGAGGACCAGCGCCTGGTCGAGGTGGTCGCGGGTCACGCCGCGGTCGCCCTGGACAATGCGAGGCTCTACGAACGAGAGCGACACGTGGTCGCGTGCCTCGCGAACGCGACCGAGGCCAGGGACCTCGGGACGAGCCTCCACGTGCAGCGGGTCGCAGCCTACGCCGTCGAGGTGGGGCGGTGGCTGGGTCTCGGGGAGACAGACCTCGTGCACCTCGAGCAGGCAGCCATCCTCCACGACATCGGGAAGATCGGGGTTCCGGACCGTATCCTGTTGAAGCCCGGCCCCTTGGATCACGAGGAATGGCAACAGATCCAGCGCCACCCGGAACTCGGGGCGCGCATCGTGGCCCCGATCGAGTTGCCCGCGCCCGTGGAAGAGGGCATCCGGTCACATCAGGAGCGCTGGGACGGGTCGGGCTATCCCATGGGGCTCAAGGGGGAGGAGATCCCCCTGTTCGGCCGGATCATCGCGGTCGTGGACGCCTTCGATGCCATGACCAGCGACCGGCCGTACCGCCGCGGCATGACCAGGACGGAGGCGATCGCGGACCTGCAGCGCTGCGCGGGCACGCAGTTCGACCCGCAGGTCGTTCGGGCCTTCGTCGCGATCCTCCGGGAGGAGGACCGCGTGCAGAAGGACGCCTGACGACCGACGGTCGCAGGCCCGCGGGCGCTCGCGTTCGATTCGATGGTCTCTCGCCGAGGGGAGGGCGATCGGCGCATGGTCCAGTTGAAGACGACGGCGAGGGCAGTACTCGACGACCTCTTGCCCGAGAACATCTTCGCACCCTTCCTGTCTCTCGTGTTCGGTCCGAGGAGGAGGCAGTGCCTCCCACGCCGGTTTCCGTGCGCGACCGTGACCAAGATCGGACGCGGGGACCTCGCAGACATCGTGCTCGACGACCCGCTGGTCTCGCGGGTGCATGCCGTGCTGGAGGTGACGTCGGAGGGTCGTTGCCACATCCGGGACGCGGGCAGCAAGAACGGCCTCATCGTGAACGGCGTGAAGGTCCAGGAATCCGTCCTGTCCGACGGGGATGTGCTCCGGTTGGGAGAGTCGTTGCTTGTATACCGGTTCGCGAACCCCGAGCTCCCCGAGACCATCGTCCACGAAACGGGGCTCGTCGCGGTCAGTCCTCCCTTCGTCGAGGTGGTCGAGGACCTGAGGACCGTTGCGCGGTCGCGTGCCACGGTCCTCCTAACAGGGGAAACTGGAACGGGCAAGGAGCGCCTCGCCCATTTCCTGCACGTCGAGTCCAAGCGCAAGGGGCCTTCGTTCCCGTGAACTGCGCCTCGATCCCGACGAGCCTGTTCGAGGCCCAGTTGTTCGGTTATCGAAGGGGAGCCTTCACCGGGGCCACGACCGACTTCTCGGGCTTCGTGCGAACCGCGGAGCAGGGTACCCTCTTCCTGGACGAGGTCGGGGAACTCCCGCCTGAGGTCCAGTCCAAGTTGTTACGCTTCTTGGACCAGGGGGAGGTCCCTGTGCTCGGTCAGAACCTCCCCGCCAGGGCGGATGTGCGGATCGTGGCGGCCACGAATCGGGACCTCGCCTCCGCGGTCGCATCTGGCGCCTTTCGCCCTGACCTCTTCGCCAGGCTGACGGTCTGGCAAACCGAGATACCGCCCCTGCGCGAGAGAGCCGAGGACATCGTGCTCCTCGCGTGTCGCCGGCTCGAGGAATCCGGATTGACATGCACCGTCCAGGCCGCCGAGGCCCTGGCCCTGCACAGGTGGCCTTACAACGTGCGCGAGTTGCTCTCGTTGATGGACCGCATCGCGCTTTCCCGGCCACCCGACGGCGTGGTCCGCTTCGGCCACCTTCCGGCAGAGGTCCGGGGGGAGGCGACGGACCCGGCGAGGAAGGCCGGGTCCAGGCAGCGCACCACGGCCCCGAGTCCCGAAACCCTGTCGCGCCTGTTGCGCGAGACCGGCTACAACATTGCGGAGGTCGCGAGGAGACTCGGGGTCGCGCGGCAGCAGGTGTATCGCTGGCTCGAAAGGACCGGCCTGAAGCCTCGCCAGGAGTGAACCCGCCAGGCCGCGCCATCCGCCACCCGGAATCCGGCGTCCGGCCTTTGCTATCCTCCCCTCGCTTGGTTTCTTGGGAGCAATCCGCGATGTCGTTTGACCCAGCAGCCATGCGGGTCTCATGGGATCGGGAGAATTGCTTTACCCCAGGAATTTCGCCTGTCCGACGGGGTTTCAAACAGCCCGCACATGATTGCAGGGGGGCGTCGCACGCGCCCCGTCGATCGGACGGTCCACTGGACCGTCCTCCCCAGCGACGCCATCGTCCACCGGACGGTGGCTCCCGGCCTTCACTCGCTCCGCTCGTTCAGGTTTGCGTCGCTGCCCTTCGGGTCTTCGATACCAGACCCATCAGGAAAGTGATAGGCCCCGATTGCGGGCGCGTCGCAATCCGCGCCTACAGCGCGGATGGCTCTTAGAGAGCAATCCGCGATGTCGTTTGACCTAGCAGCCATGCGGGTCTCAGGGGGTCTGGAGAATCGTTTGACCCCCAATGCCTTTCCGATCAGCGAGTCACGTCTCGATATTCAAGGCCTGTCGTCTTCTTGGTACCCGGGAACAGACGGGTTGAGGACCCCTGGGACTGTTGCCGGGAGCCTGGCCATGCGTCTCCAGGAGGGTCTTGCGAGGGTCGGGTCGTTCAGGAAACCGGAGGAGGTGGACGAGTTTCGGCGGCGGATCGACGCGGATTGGATCGAAATGGGGCATCCTGCTGGCGAACAACCTGATTCGCGTCGAGGCGGTGAAGATCAAGATGAGTGGCGACCCACAAGAGCGCCGCATCCCTGCCGGAGGCCTTCACTGAATCGCATTGGGTCTTACTCGCCCGACAAGAGCAGGACGCCGTCCGCGTAGTAGTTCGCGGTTTCCGTGGCTAGATCGAATACGTCGCCTGCGATCGGCTCGAATGGGTCATCGAGGTCGCTTGCCTCAACAGCCTCCGTCCCGAGAAGGACCCGATGGTTGATGGTCACGGCTAGGCTTGCACTGAGCCTCCGCCCCGGAAGCGAAGACGCAACGGTCTGCTTTCGATAGACGTGCGTGACCCTGGTCGGGACCTTCTGCCCGTCCTTGTTCCCGAATACGACTTGGCCCACGCGAATCTCCTCGATCGGGACCTGGCCGGACGGCGTGTCAATCAGGGAACCTTTCGCTAGACACTTGTTATGGACGAGGAGGTCGTTTGCAAAGTAGTTCCCTAGTGCAGTTTTCAGGTTATAGACCACATCCTGTTCTGATTCGTCACGGATGATTGCGACGACCATCGTCTCGATGAGTGAACCTGTGGTCGGGTCAAGCGCGAGGACCATATCGCCTGGAACCAAGTCCTTTGCTGGCTTGAATCCTTCCCCGACCTTGAAGACCGGGTGGTTGCCCGTGAGGATGAGGTCAGCGCCTTGGGCCGTGACAATGTGGCCAACCTTGAACGGACCATCGGAATGCACGAGGACCTTCCTTACATCGGACTCCATCAAGAGGCCTTGTGCCTTGTCGAATGAGAGCACGATGTCGCCCACTCGAACGTCCTCGACGGGCCTGCGCTCCCCACTTGCGAGCGTGATCAAAGTCCCTTTCGCAACGCACCAATCGAACCAGAAGTGGATGTATTCAACCCAGGGGCCGCACCCACCAGCCGTCAAGTCGCCTTTGTTGAGGTGTTCAATGGTCGGCTCAAGGTTGCAGACTAAGTCTTCCTTCTCGGGATCGATGATCTGGTCACTCGCGAGCGGGTCGGAATCCCAAAGTTGGAACTGGATCCCGCTCAGGATGTCCTTTGCGGATACATTGTAGTTGCACAAGGTTTGGTTCCAAGACCCGAGCCAACTGTCCGTGACGGGGGTGGTCTCGCCAAAGCAGTCGCCGACCCAGACCTTGAGGTACGGGTCAGGCGGGCTTGCGGCAGGGTCCCAGTCCTTCCCAGTGTAGATCTTGTACGAATAGGCGATCACAGCCCACGCCGGCAACTCCATGTCCATCTCGCAGGAACCCAGGTGGCATTTTTCGTAGTCCTCGCATGGCTCAGCGCTCGACCACTCGACACACGGGTCATCGTCATAGTTCCCGCAGGTCAGGACCGAAGAACCCCAGTCGTCGCACTTGCGCTGTCCGAAGACGCATTCATTGTTGCAGCTAGATACGCAACTTCCGTTGTTGCAGTACGTACCCGACGGGCAAGTGCCGCAAGTCCCACCACACCCGTCAGGGCCGCACTGCTTCCCTACGCAGGTTGGCACGCACGTCGAAACGCACCTTCCAGAGGCATCGCATGTTTGGCCTGATGGACAAGTTCCGCAAGAACCACCGCACCCGTCGTCGCCGCATTCTTTGCCGGCGCAGTTGGGCTGGCATGCGACGCAGATGTCCCATAGCCCGCATGCTTGATTTGGCAGGCAGCAGTTGTCCCCGCACCATGGACCAGGGCAATCACAAACCCAAGTGAGCGTGTTGCAGGTCGCATTCTCTGGACACCTGAGGCACCTGCCACCACACCCATCGTCCTGACCGCACCAGCGCATCGAGCACTCGGGTTGGCACGGAGACGGCGGTGGAACATCCCTTTCTCCTACGGGTGGCGTGGAGGGTTCCTCGGTATCCCCCCCTTTGTCGCCGTCCCCTCCGCCGCAACCCAAGAGCCCAATCAAGAGATACCCGCAGCAGAACCAACAGACTCTCTTGGACATCACGCGACCCTCCTTCATCTCCGCCGTCTCCCGTTGCAAAGCCTCTGGTTACGCCCGCCAACGTAGGCGAGACGCGCTTCCAATTAATATGGTGCATTGTAATAGCGCAAAGCCTCTGGTTACGCCCGCCAACGTAGGCGCGTTTCATTTTCTACTGCGCATTGCCATAGTCTCCCGTTGCAAGGCATATCGTACGCCCGCCAACGCCAGGGTCCATCGCGACCTTTGCGTTTGTCTATGTGGTGCGCTACTACATGGAAGGTGTCAAGAGTCGGAAGAAAGACACCTCGGTACCGAACCTTCGGCAAGTCCGCCGGGGAGTGGCCAGGGTCGCAAGACTGGGACGGACACGTCCCTCTTGGTCGAGAAAACGGCGGTCATTCGCGCGGGGCCCCGCGTCCGAACCGAAGGTCCGAAAAACCAAGGATCGGGGGTGCCCCGACGCCGACCTCGACAAGCCGAGCGAGTGAGCTGCGCGAGTGAGGGTCGGGAGCGGCCATCCGGTGGATGCGTTCGAGGCTCCAGGCTTGACGTCAGAACTCCGTGAGCCGGTCGTCCACCGGACCCTCGTCCGGCAACGGCGCCAACTCCGTGGGTTCCGTGCCCGCGAGGTGGGGCATCGGGATGCCCCCGTCCCGGGCCAGGAGGCCGGTCGCGGGGTCCACCGGGACCACGACAATGCCCTCGGGGACCTGCGCGAGGTCGTCCACCACCGGGCGACCCGCGGTCGCCGCCCGCACGAACTCGAGCCACGCAGGGAGGGCCGTGTCCGCCCCATAGACCTTCCCTGCCTCCCGGCTGCGCCCGAGAAACCGCTCGCGCTGGTCCTGTCCGACCCACATCACCGCCGCGACCTCGTGAGTCCACCCCACGAACCAGACGTCGAAGGGCAAGGTCCCGGTCTTGCCGCACACGGGGCGCCCGAGCCTGCGCGCCCGGGACGCGGTCCCGACCTCCGCGACCCTTCGCAGGTTCGAGGCCGTCACGAACGCGACCTCCCTCGACAGGACCCGCCGGGCGGCATCCGGACCCGCAGCCACCTCGCGCGCCAGGGCGTCCAGGACTGGCGTGGTCGGGTCCCGGGAAGAGCGGCGATCCACCAACAGACGCCCCTCCCCGTCGCGCACCGCCTTCACAAGCACCATCTCGGGGCGCACGCCACCCGCGGCGAGCGTCGCCATCAGGCCCGCCATCTCCCGGGGGGTGGCATCCACCCCCAGGGCCTCGGCCGGGAACCCCTGGAACCGTCCGCCGAGCCCGAAGGACCGCGCCCACTCGTTCAGACCGTCGGCCCCGACGCGGTCCAGGACCATCCGGAAGACGCGCAGCGACACCGTGTTCTCGGACCGGGTCAGGGCCTCGAACAGGGTCATGTCCGGCGCCCCCTTCTCCCCCGTCGGCGTCCACGTCCCCTCGCGAAACGGAGCCCCGCTGACTACCGTGGAGGGCGGGATGGCGAGGTCGTACGCCTTCGAGTAGTACAGCGGCTTGATGGCGCTCCCGGTCTGCCTCATCGAGCGCGTGCGGTCCACCTGCGAGACATCGAAGTCCGTGGTCCCGGCCACGGCCACGAGCGCCCCGGACCTCGGCTCGACCGCCACGAGCGCCGCCTGCGGCCCTGGAAACTGCGCGAGGTCGAAGACGAGCCCTTCCGGGGCGTCGGACGGGCCGGCGCCACGGCCCCTTGCTGCCGGCCCCGTCTCCGCGCGCCTCACGAGGATGACGTCCCCGGGGGCCAGGACCGAGGTCGCGTCCTTCACGCGCCCATCCAGTGACACGCGCGCGACCTCCCGCCGCTCCCCGGTCCCGGGATTCGCAACGGGGAACTCCGTGTACGGCGCGGCCCATTTCATCCGCTCCAGCGGCAAGCCCCCTCCGACCCCTGGGCCAACGTCCACGAGCGCGCCCTCCCGCGAGACCTCGCGCACCAGGGCCAGCACCAGAGGCCCCCGCGGAAGGTCCGGCCACCACCCCCGCGCCGCGAGCCACTGGCGGTTGCGCGCCAGGAACTCGTCGTGGCGCTCCGGGGCCAGGCGTGCGACCGGTCCCCGGTACCCCTGCCGACGCGCCAGGGACTCGGCCGCCGCGAACACAGCCTTGTGCGCGAGCCGCTGAAGCCCGAGGTCGAGCGTCGTTTCCGCGACCAGTCCGCCCCCGCTGCGCAACGGGTTCGCCTCGGCGTCGAGCACCGGCCGCAACGCCTCGACCACCTCCACGGTGGGCACGGGCGCCCGGTCCCCCAGGTTGTCCCGCTGGGCCACCGTCCGGATGGGCTCGGCCCGGGCCTCGGCCTCCTGGGCGGCCGTGATGAATCCCGCCTCGACCATCCGCCGCAGGACCCGGTCCCGGCGCGCCCGCGTTCCCTCGGGGTCCGCCACGGGGTTCCGGCGGCTCGGGGCCTGGGGCAGCCCCGCGAGGACCGCGGCCTCGGACAGGGTCAGTTCCGACACGTCCTTCCCGAAGTACCCTCGCGCCGCGGCCTGCACCCCGTAGGTCCCCTCGCCCAGATAGATGAGGTTCAGGTACAGAAGCAGGATCTGGTCCTTGGTGTAGAGGTCCTCGATGCGACGGGCGAGGATCGCCTCGCGGACCTTGCGCGCGAGCGTTCGCTCGTGGCCCAGCAGCAGACTTCGCGCGAGTTGCTGGGTCAGGGTGCTCGCCCCCTCGCGCACGCGACCCGCGCGGACGTTCGCCACCACCGCCCGCGCGATCCCGAGGAGGTCCAGGCCCGAATGCTCGAAGAAACGGGCGTCCTCGGAGGCCACGAACGCCTGCACCAGCCGGTCGGGAATCCGGTCCCTCGGGAGCAGATAGCGCCGCTCCTCGAAGACCTCGGCCAGGACCTGCCCGTGCGCGGCCCGCACCGTGCTGACCGTCCCGAACCGGATCGCCTCGAACGGCGGGATGACCGGCAGGTCCGCTGCGAACTTCGCGTACAGGAACAGGGCGGCCTCGCCCGCCGCCACCACCCCGCAGACCCCCAGGAAGACCGCGAGCCGCAAGAGGATGACCGCGGGCCTGCGGCTGCGCGGGTTCGAGATGGGAAGACCGGCGCTCATCGAGGGGTACGATAGCACGGGGTCGGGGGTCGCACCCGCCGAGGTCCACGCCCCGCCGCTTGCCCGTGGTATCGTTGGCCCATGGCCATCGCCTTTTTCGATGTGGACCACACCCTGATTCGCGGGTCCACCGCGTTCCATTGCGCGGCCGTCCTGAGGCGCGAGGGCATCCTGTCGAGGTCGCTTCTGGTCCGGATGGCCTGGGCGCACGTCCGCCACCGCCTGGGCACCCTGAACTTCGAGGAGGTCTATGCCCGCGGGGTGGAGCCGTTCGTGGGCCGCGACGCCGAGAGCGCGATGGCCTGGCTGCGGGAAGGGTTCGAGACCCGCGTCCGCCCCCACCTGTACCGCGAGGGGATCGCCCTGGTCGAGCGACACCATCGCGCCGGGGACCGCGTCGTGCTGATCTCGGCGTCATCGGTGTATCTGCTCGAGATGTTTCGTGACGTGATGCCCGTGGACGAGGTCGTGGGGTTTCGCCAGCACGTCCGGGACGGGCGGCTCGTCGCGGACTACGACCGCCCCATCCCTTATGGTCCGAACAAGAAGCCAATCGCGCGCGCGATTGCGGACCGGATGGGGGTCGCTCTGACAGACTGCGCCTTCTACACCGACAACTCGGCGGACCTGCCCCTGCTCCGAGCGGTCGGGCACCCCGCGGCCGTGAACCCGAACTGGCGGCTGTGGATGGAGGCCCGGCTGCGCGGCTGGCCCATCCTGCGGTTTCGCGACGTGCTGGGACGCGAGACGCAGGCCGGCCATTGATCATTGCCGTCGCGCCTGAACCGTGCTACGCAGGTGTCCCATGAAGTCGCCCGTCTTCCCGAACGGCGTCCTCGAGGCCATCGGTCACACGCCCCTGGTCCGGTTGCGACGCCTGTGCCCCCACCCCGGGGTCGAGGTCTGGGCCAAGGTCGAGAGCACGAATCCCGGGGGCTCCGTCAAGGACCGGGTCGCGCTCTCGATGATCGAGGCGGCCGAGGCGAGCGGGCAACTGACCCGCGACAAGACCATCCTCGAGGCCACCAGCGGGAACACCGGAATCGGCCTGGCCCTGGTCGGCGCGGTCAAGGGCTACCGGGTGATGCTCGCCATGAGCGAGGCGGTCAGCCAGGAGCGGCGCCAGATCCTGTCCGCCCTGGGCGCGGAGTTCCTGCTCACGCCCGCGGAACTGGGAACGGACGGGGCGATCGAGGTCGTCTATCGCCAGCAGCGGCGCGAGCCAGGCCGTTTCTACATCCCGGACCAGTACAACAACCCGGCCAACCCCCTCGCGCACTACCGCGGGACCGCCTCCGAGATCATCGAGCAGACGGACGGCCGCGTGACGCATTTCGTGGCCTCGATGGGTACCACCGGGACCCTGATGGGGTGCTCCGCGCGGCTCAAGGAGTTCAATCCGGGCATCGTGGTGGTGGGGGTCGAGCCGTACCTCGGGCACAAGATCCAGGGCCTCAAGAACCTGAAGGAGGCCTATCGCCCCGGCATCTTCGACCGCTCGCGCCTGAACGAGAAGGTGAACGTTGCGGACGAGGACGCGTACGAGACGGCCCGCCTGCTCGCGCGCGAGGAGGGGCTCTTCGTGGGGATGTCCTCGGGCGCCGCGATGTTCGTGGCGCTCCAGAAGGCGAAGGAACTGAAGGAGGGCATGGTGGTCGTGCTGCTCCCGGACGGGGGCGAGCGCTACCTCAGCACGACCCTGTTCCAGGTGGTGGTCCCGGTCTCGCGGAAGAACGAGATCAAACTGGAGCTCTACAACACGGCCGCGCGCGCTCGCATGCCTTTCCAGCCGATCCAGCCCGGGGTCGTCACGATGTACACGTGCGGCCCCACGGTCCACGCGGAACCCACGCTCGGGCTCTTGAGGCGCGTGGTGGTCACGGACGTGCTGCGGCGTCACCTCGAGTCCCTGGGGCTCGAGGTCCGCCACGTCATGAACATCACGGACGTGGACGACAACACCATCGCGGAGTCCGAGCGCCGCGGCGTGTCCCTGCGCGAGTTGACGGACCACTACACCGCGGAGTTCATGCGGGCACTTGATTTGCTGTCCGTGAAGCGCGCCTGGAAGTACCCGCGCGCCTCGGAGCACGTCGAGGACATGGTCGCGTTCACGCGCCGTCTGATCGAGAAGGGGTACGCCTACGAACGCCTTCGCAGCGTCTATTTTGACATCGGGAAATGGACGAAGTACGGGGCCTTGAGCGGCCTGGACATGGGCAAGATCCGGGTCGGCGCCACGGTGGACCTCGACGAGTACGAAAAGGACGACCCCAGGGACTTCACGCTCTTCAAGCGCGCGACCCTCGGCGAGATGGCTCGCGACATCTTCTTCGAGACCGAGTGGGGAAACGTCCGGCCCGGCTGGCACGTCGAGTGCGCGGCCATGAGCACCCGCTACCTCGGGGAGCAGTTCGACATCCACACGAGCGGGGTGGACCTGATCTTCCCCCACAGCGAGAACGAGATCGCCCTGTGCGAGGCCCTGCACGGCAAGCCGCCGGCGCGATTCTGGGTTCACACGGAACTGGTCTTCGTGGACGGACGGAAGATGTCGCGGTCGGCGGGGAACGCCCTGACCCTGGGGGACCTCCTGGGGCGGGGCGCCACGGGCCGGGAGGTCCGCTATCTGTTGATGTCCACGCACTACCGCCAGCCCCTCAACGTGTCCGACGAGCGGTTGCGGGCGGTCCGGGCGTCCCTGCGCCGCCTCGACGCCTTCGTGTGGCACCTGAACCGCGCGTCGGGTCCCGGGCATGCCGACCCGGTGCGCGAGGCCGTGGGCGGGATGACCTCGGAGTTCGAGGAGGCGATGAACGCGGACCTGAACGTCCCGGGCGCGCTCGCAGCCGTGTTCTCCATGGTCCGGCGTCTGAACCCCGCGTTGGTGGCGAACCGGCTGTCCCCCGACGACGCCCGACTTGTGATCGAATCCCTGCGCCGAGTGGACGCCGTGCTCGCGGTCTTCGATTTCGAGACGCGGGACCTGTGCCCCCAGGACCCGGAGGTCGGCGCCCTGATCGCCCGGCGCGAACAGGCCCGCGCCCGCAAGGATTTCGCCGAGGCGGACCGCCTCCGAGACGAGGTTGCGCGCCGGGGGGTCATCCTGGAGGACACGGTACACGGAACCCTGTGGTGGCGCGAATCGCAGGGCGCGTGACGCTGATGCGACGGGACTGGTTGGTTTTTGACGCCCTGGTTCGGCCCTGGTAGGATCCGCCTCGTGGACCTCCGCAAGGGAAAGTACATCCTCCCGAATCTGTTCACGCTCGCGAGCGTGTTCTTCGGCGTGCTCGCGGTCCTGTCGTGCTTCGAGGGGACCGACGCGGGTTTCCGGCGCGCCGCGATCGCGATCCTGGTCGCCGTGTTCGCGGATTCCCTGGACGGACGCGTCGCCCGCATGACCCGCACCGCGTCGCGATTCGGCATCCAGCTGGACTCCCTCGCGGACGTCGTCTCGTTCGGGATGGCGCCGGCCGTCCTCGCGCACGCGTTCATCCTGAGGGACCTCAAGGCGTGGGACGGGATGCTCGCCGCCTTGCTGGCGTTCCTGTTCGTCGCGTGCGGCGCGTTGCGCCTGGCCCGATTCAACGTGGCGGCCCTGGACTCGCGCAGGCCGGCGTCGTGGTTCACCGGCCTGCCCATCCCGGCGGCGGCCGCGTTCCTCGCCCTCTTCGTGTGGGTGGCCGTGGACCTGGACGCCCCGCCCGCCGCGCGACTTGCCGGGGTCGCGGTGACCATGCCCGCGCTGTCGCTCGCCATGGTCAGCACCTTACGCTATCCCAGTTTCAAGCGGGTCCGGTGGGGCCTGTGGAACCGCCTGGCCGTGACCGTGATCGTGGCGGTGGTCATCTGGGTCGCGGTCACGACGCGGGCAAGCGGGGTCCTGTTCGTCCTGGCGGTCGCGTACGTGGTGAGCGGACCGGCCGCGTTCCTGGTCCGGCTGGCCCGCACCCCTCGTCGCGCCCGGGAGCGCGAGGCCGAGTGGCCCGATCCGGACTGACTGTCATGGCGTCCGCCCGGCCTGTGGTCGTTCTGCTGCTCGTCTGGTCGTCCTGCGCCGAGAACGCCCGCCCCCGCGACGACCTGGGCCCGTTCCACGCGGGGGTGGACGCGACGTCCGACCAGGACGGCCTCCAGTATCCGGTGGTGGATGGATTCGTGGTCGAGGTGGCCAGCCCGTACGTGCTCCTCGCCGGGCTGACGCGGCTGATGACCCCGACCAACCCTGACCTCGGGGAACCCTTGCCGCGGGTCACCATCACGGTCCACGACATGACCCAGGCGCCCCTGGCCAGGACGGAATCCGACGACCAGGGGGCCTTCATCCTCGCGGTCCCCGTCCCTCCGGGAGGGACGGACGGGTACGTGGAACTCGTCAAGGAGGGCCTGCCGACCGTCCGCCAGTTCGACCGGAGGTTCGACGAGCACTGGACCACGATGCGCTTGCGGATGCTGGACGCGAGCCTGTACTCGATCCCGCGGCAGGTCCTCGGCCAGGATGACCACCTGGGCTACGTTCAGGGCTCGGTGTACGACCGCGAGAGCGAGGTCCCCCTCGCGGGGGTGCGCATCGAATCGTCGGCCGGCACGGTCGCGTATCTGTCCGACGGGATCCCGATCCCGAAGACCGACCTCGCGCAGACGCAGTCCAGCGGCGTGTTCTTCGTGGCCAACTGCCCGCCCGGTCCCGTCACCCTGACGCTGTTCCAGGGCACCGAGGTGGTCGCGACCCGCACCGTCCTGACCTGGCCCCAGTCCATCCTGACCCAGGTCGGGATCCCGCTCCCGTACTGAGAGGGCGTGCGCACGCCTTCTTGACCCCATCACCTCGTCAGCGACTCGTAATACGCCCGGACCAGGTCCTCGGTCCCCGGCGGAGGCGGTTCGCCCCGATACCGCGCGACCTCGTCGCGCAGTTCGTCCGCGGGCGGGCGAGGTTCCGGGATCGGAAGCAAGATGCGATCGTCGGCCTTCACGTACCGCCGCGGGGCCTCGAATGGCCCGCGCTCCAGGGCTCGCTTCAGCCTCAAGAGGTCCTGCACCGCCTGCCGCTGGTGAACCTCCGCGGCCTGCGGCCTGACCTCGGCCAGCCGGGCCGCGGCCTCGCTCATGTTCCGGCGGGCGGACCCCGCCATCCCGACGAGTTCGCCGGCCCACGCCCCCGCGCCGGGACCCAGACGTTCCACCGCCTTGTCCAGCGTCGAGATCACGCGATTCTGTTCGTCCCGGATCTCCATCGCCTCGGCCCGCATGGTCGGGGTCGGCGCGGCCTCTGCCCTCGCCTTCCAGGCCGCGAGCGTCCGGATCACCTCCCTCAGGGACCGCGCGGCCAGGTCCACGTTCCTGGCGGCCCTCGCCAGCACCGCGGCCTCCTCTGGCCGCTCCTCGACCAGCCAGTCGGCCTGGTCCGCCATCTCCGCGGCCATTCGGGCCATTCGCTCCATGAGGCTGCGGGCCTGCTCGAGCGCGGAGGCGAAATCAGGCACGTCCATCAGGTCCGCGACGGCCCCCAGGTCCTCGCGGGCCATCGCGACCTCCGCGGCCTCGCCGGGGTCGAGCCGATCCAGCGGCACCCGTTCGAGCCTCCGCCGCGCCTCGCCGACCCGCTGCTGGAGGTCCCGCCGATCCGGCGCGGGTCCCGAGGTCGCCGCCAGGTCCGCCCGATTCTTCCACTCGAACGCGGCCTGGGCGGTCCGGTCATGGACCTCGCGCTGGGCCTCGATCACGTCCTTGATGGCCAGGGCGACCTCCGGGGACAGGACGATCCCCCCGAAAGCGACCCGCTCGACCCGGGACAGGGACGCCCGGTACACGTGCTCGACCTGCGCCACGGCGTCGAGGCAGCGCCCGACCGCCTCGGCCAGTCGCGATCGGTCCTGGTCGGACGAGAGGTGCTCCAGGGCGGCCGCCACCGCGTCGCGAGCCCTGGTGATGGCCTCGGCCCTCCGGTAGGACGTGACCCGGCCCGTCGAGGCAGGGTCCGCCCGCCGCAGGTCTCTCCGTTCGAGCCCCACCAGGACCGCGAGGGTCTGGCGCGCCCCGGACAGGGATTCCCGCAGGTTCTGGACCCATCGCGCGTCGAGGCGTCCCGGGACGGCGCGCCACTGCGCCGCCTCCCGATCCAGGTCGGCCAGCCGCAAGGCCAAGAACGAGGCCCATTCTCGCTCGACGACGGATTGCAGGTCGAGCGTCGCGGACTCGAGCGCGCGGATGTCCCCCGCTGAAACCGCCCCCGGCCGCGTCCCCGTCGAGACCTTCCCGAGCACCTTCCTGGCCCGGTCCACCACCTCGCCCCATCCGGTCGCCCCTTCGGCCTGGTCCGGTCCTCGAACCGGACCGGGCCCCTCGCGGGTCCCTGCGCGCTCGCGGGACGGTCTCCCCCCCTCGCCTCCCGTGGCGGCACCCGCGGGGTCGGGCGTCGCGCCGATTCCCAGGTCCCCCAGGGCGCGCGTGATTTCCGCGAGCAGGTCGTCCACCTCCTCGATTTCGGCGAGGCGCCGCGTCACGCTCGTGTCCAGGACGAAGCGGACCCGGGTGCTGCGCCCCGCATCCCCCGCCTCCTGGGCCAGCCAGTCCCGGGCCTCGATCTCGAGGTCGGCCCGGCCCGCGAACTCGGTCGGGTCGCCCGGCCACGCGAAGGGAAACTGGCCCTCGACCCGGTTCCGCCCCGGGGCGGGCGTCTCGAGCAACACCCGCACGGGAGGTCTGGCCGGGGCGAAGGGAAACCGGACGACCGCCTCTACTCGGGCCACGCCGACCCGGGATGCCACGGAGTACGAGATCGTCGCGGTCCCGTCTGGCCGGACCAGGACCGACCCCTGGGGCTCCACGGCCACGGCCGGAGGCTCCACCTGGATGCGGACGATCCTTCGCCCGGTCTTCTCGCGCACCCGCGTGCCGGCGGTCGTGATCACGTGGAGGCGCCAGGTCCCGTCCCGCGCCTCGGGAAGGACGAACGAGAACCGTTCCTCGGACGTGACCGTGAGCGGGACCTCGGACGCCTCGCCATCCGCAACCACGACCACGCTGCCCTGCCGCGCCGGCCTCGTGAGGTTTCCCGTGACCTCCACCTTGACCCCGGCGGGCGCGAGGATGTCAGCCGCCTCGCCCGCGGCGACCCGCGTCGCGGAACCATCCGGATGGACGATGAGCCAGAACGTCCGGACGTCATAGACCAGGAGGTCCGCGTCTTCCTCGGGAAGGGCCATCCACGACGGGATCAGTCGGCCCTCGATGCCCGTCAGGCGGCGAACGCCTCGCGCGACGTCACCGGGCCTCGCGGCCGTGACCGCGATCAGGGCCGCGACCAAGACCGCCGTGGCGCCGATGAACCGCCGGGTGCGCGCCAGGTCCGCCGGGGGCCTCGGGGGCAGGCGCTCGAGCCTCCCGATGGCCCGCGCGGCCTCGGCCACGAGCAGGGCCTCGGAAAAGGGGGGCGGCCCCTCCGAGCGATGAAGGACCGGGCGCAGTCGCACCACGGTCTCGAGGCCGGGACCTACCTCGGGATAGGCCAGGCGCAACCGCTCCACCACGCCCACCGGGTCCCGGAACAGCCGGACCGCCTGGAGGGTCGCGTGAGCGAGCGAGCCCACACCCACCGCTCCCCCGAGGACGAGCACGACCACCCGCACGGCGTCCGCGTCCGGGAAACCCGCGCACAGGCCGACGCCGGTCCCGGCCACGACCACAGCGAGGAGCGAGCCCAGCGCGAACGTCTCGAGGAGTTCCACCTGGAGGAGGGACCACCGGAATTCCCGCAAGAGGCGGTCCAGATGGGCGAACGTTTCCACGGGCCGAATTCTAGACCATTCCCAACGTCGCTGGACAGGAACGGAAACATCCGGTTGTTATGCTTGTCAGAAATATCGCGAGACGTACAAGGTCACGGACAGGACCCCGCCGATGTCCTCCCGATTGCGAATCAGATAACGGTACTCCGCGACGACCCCGACGCCGAACGACCGATACCGGCGGTACTCGAGCGCCACGCCGCCCAGCAGCCCGACATCCGGTTTCACCGCACCTTGAGTCGCCGGTCCCACGTACCCGACCCCAACCCGGATCTCCGGCACGAACGTCAGGGCATCCACCAGGTACGCGACTCCGACCGTGGCCGTCACCAGGCTGAAGCGCCGCTGTGGATTCAGGAAACCCGTCAGGCCCGCCGACCCCTGGAGGTTCCAGTCGTCCGCGAGCCCGTACCGGTATCCGACAAGGACCCCCAGTCCGTCCGAGGCCCCCCCTGGCCTCCAGGACAGGCGGTGGTACCCGAGTCCCGTGACGACCGAGTGCTCGCCGGTCGCCCCGATCGCGGGCCAGGCCAGGCCGATGCACGCGAGCCCGACCAGAAACCGCGGCCACTGTCCATTCCGGGGTGGCGGCGCAGGGAGGCCCCAAGACCGCGAACTCCCGTTCGCGGCTGCCTCGCGAACTCCCGTTCGCCACACCATCCGACCCGACCTCGCCATCCATCACCCCGTATGCCCGAAGCCGCCCGCCCCTCGGTCCGTGTCCGGGAGGTCCGGCACCTCGACCGCCTCCGCCTGGACCACGCAGGCCGGCACCAGTTGCGCGATCCGGTCCCCCCGGCGGACCACGAACGGGTCCGCGCCCAGGTTGACGAGGAGGACCATGACCTCGCCCCGGTAGTCCGAGTCAATCGTCCCGGGGGCATTCAGCACGGTTACGCCGTGCTTGAGGGCGAGCCCGCTTCGAGGGCGCACCTGGACCTCGGTCCCCGGTGGGACCGCGACCGCGAACCCGGTCGGGATCAGGGCGCGTCCCAGGGGGGGGATGACCACCTCGCCCTCGACGGCCGCGGCCACGTCCAGGCCGGAGGCCCCGGCTGTCGCGCGCGAGGGAAGCGGGAGGTCACGCGCGCCCGGCCGGACCCGAGCGAAGCGGAGGATGACGGGTCCCGGCAAGGGCGGGCCACCACTCGGCCGCCCTCCGAAATCGTCCCCGGCCACGGCGAGCCCCCTCGTCAGCGGCGCCGGCGGACCGGATGGTCGTCGTTGTCCGAATCCGAGTCGTCCGCGGCCGGGGCCGGCGCGCGTTCCTCCATGGCCTCGCGCCGGGACAGACGGACCTTCCCGGACTTGTCAATGCTGATGCACTTGACGAGGATCTCGTCGCCCTCCCGGACCACGTCCTCGACGCGCTTGACGCGGTGGTCGGCCAGTTCGCTGATGTGGACCAGACCCTCCACCCCCGGGAGGATCCGGACGAACGCCCCGAACTCGGTGACCTTGACGACCTGGCCCAGGTAGGTGCGGCCGACCTCGGCATCGTCGGTGAGGTTCCGGATCATCGCGATGGCCTTGCGGGCCACCGCTTCGTCGGAGGCCGCGACGTGCACCGTCCCATCGTCCTCGACCTCGATGGAGGCACCGGACTGGGCCTGGACCCCGCGGATGTTGCGTCCCCCGGGACCGATGAGGTCGCGGATCCGGTCCGGGTTGATCTGGAGGGTGAAGATGCGAGGCGCATGGGGCGAGAGGGTCTCGCGGGGGCGATCGAGCGCCTCCCTCATCTTCGACAGGACGAGCAGCCGTGCCTGGCGGGCCTGCTCGAGCGCCTTCGTGAAGATCGCCTCGTCGAGGCCGCTGCACTTGATGTCCATCTGGACCGCGGTCACGCCCTGCTCCGTGCCCACGACCTTGAAGTCCATGTCGCCCGAGTGGTCCTCGTCGCCAAGAATGTCGGTCAGGACCGCGACGCGGTCGCCCTCCTTGACGAGCCCCATGGCGATCCCCCCGACGTGGCACCGGATGGGGACGCCGGCATCCATGAGGGCCAGGGAGGACCCGCAAACGGTCGCCATCGAGGACGACCCGTTCGATTCCAGGACCTCGGACACCACCCGGATGGTGTAAGGAAAGTCGTCCCCCTTGGGGGGCAGGACCGCGCTCACTCCCCGGGCCGCGAGGTTCCCATGCCCGATGTCGCGGCGGCTCGGCCCGCGGATCGGCTTGATCTCCCCCACGCTGAATGGCGGGAAGTTGTAGTGCAGCATGAACGAGCGGTACACGTCGCCCGTCAGCAGGTCCATGCGCTGCTCGTCCGCCGCGGTCCCGAGCGTCGCGGACACGATGACCTGGGTCTCGCCCCTCGTGAACAGGGCCGAGCCATGCGTGCGCGGCAGGACCCCGACTTCGCACGAGATCGGACGCACGTCCGTGAGCCCCCGCCCGTCCACGCGCCGGCCCTCGTCGAGGATGAGGCGTCTCAGGCGCTCCTTCTCGAGCGATTCGAGCACGTCGCGAATCTCCCTGACCCGCCCCTCGAACTCCGCCGACAGGGCCGCCTCGGTCTCGCTGAAGACCTCGGCCACGGCCTGGCGACGCGCCATCTTCCCGGGCTCGGTCATGGCCCGGCACAGTCGGTCCCACGCCACCTCACGCACGCGGGCAACCAGGGCCTCGTCCGCGACGGGGACCGGAAGGTCGCGCTTCGTCCGCCCGACCGCCTCGGCCATCCGTCTCTGCAAATCCAGGATGGGCTGCGCGGCCCGCTCGGCGAACACGAGGGCCCCCACGAGGACCTTCTCGGGCACCTCCTTCGCCTCGCCCTCGACCATGGCGAGACCGTCCGGCCCCACGGCCACCGCGAGGTCCATCTCGCAACGTTCCCTCTCGTCGTAGGTGGGATTGACCACGTAGCGCCCATCCAGAAACCCGATCCGCAGCCCCGCCACCGGGCCTTTCCACGGGACGTCCGAGAACATCAGGGCCGCGCTGGCCCCGATCATGCCCGGGATCCCCGGGTCGTTCTCCTTGTCCGCGGACAGAACCATCGCGACGACCTGGGTGTCGAACCGATAGCCCTTGGGGAACAGGGGTCGGATCGGCCGGTCAATCAGGCGACCGTTCAGGGTCTCGACCTCGGTGGGTCGCCCCTCCCGCTTGAAGTAGCCGCCCGGGATGCGGCCGGCCGAGTAGGTCCGTTCCATGTACTCGACGGTCAGGGGCAAGAAGTCCACTCCCTCCCGTGGCGTCCCGGCGACCACTGTCACGAGGACGGTGGTCTCGCCAAGAGATACGAGCGCGGCCCCGCTCGCCTGTTTCGCCAGCCGCCCTGTCTCGATGGTCAGTGGCTTGCCGTGGAACTCGATTGTCTGTCGTTGCATCATGATCCTGTTGCCCTCCAGGTGGTCTTGGACGCCGGCCTTCCGGCGCCGCCGTGTCAGACGTGTTGCCTGGGTGGGAGGGACTCGGGGCCTTCCCCGCAGAAAGCCGTCACTTCCGGATGCCCAGTTCCCCGATGAGCCGGAAATAGCGCGCGGCCTCGCGGTTCTTCAGGTACTCCAGGAGCCGCCTGCGCCGGCCGACAAGCCGCAAGAGACCCCGTCGCGAATGGTGGTCCATCTTGTGGGTCTTGAAGTGCTCGGTCAGGGTCCGGATGCGCTCGGTCAGGAGGGCGACTTGTACTTCCGGGGATCCCGTGTCGCCTTCGCGCGTCCGGAATTTTCCGATGATCTCTTGCTTTTGCTCGGTCGTCAGGGACATCCAGTCCTCCACCTCATCCTTTCAAAGCGGGCGAAGTTTACCGGAAGGAAACAAGCGGTGTCAAGGAGCAATCCGCGCTGGAGGCGCGGATTGCGACGCGCCCGCAACGCGGGCGCCGTGGGGGGTGCGGGGCCACAGTTCCGATGTGAAGGCCCGAAGGGC